>CAZBTI010000066.1:0-18866 GCA_964494395.1 uncultured Acidimicrobiales bacterium
TTCGACAGACCAATCGCTTTCCCGTCGAGAGAGCGCAACTTCGACCAGAACGAGCGTATTCGGGGCTGCTGCGTGGGTGGCTGAGGTCTCGGGCTAGGCGGTGCTCGGCTCCTGTCCAGTGGGCGGCTTCGTGTAGGCGGACTGCCCATGACTGCTCGAGGTCGTCGAACTGGTGGTGGCTGGGGACGTGGACTTGGTCGGTGGCGGGCCGGTAGAACGCTCGGTCGGATCCTTCGATGAGATCGATTCGCAGGTTGGCGAAGAACGTTTCGACGTGAGGGATCGGGTCGTGGTGGATTGGGGTGAATCCGTCTGGCTTGGGTGCGGCGTCGGGGTCGGTTAGCTGTTCGCTGTTGAACACTCGGAACCCAACGGGGAAGGCTCGTTTGCGTGATTTGGGGTCGTTCTCGTCCCGGTCCTTGATGACCCATCGGAACAACGTGGTTGAGCGCTGGCCTTTGGCGACTTGGCAATCAACCGATTCCCATTGCTTGTAGGTGGCCCATTGGCTTGAGGCGTATCCTGCGTCGGTGGCGGCGAAGAACAAGAAGAGGATGTTTGACCCTTGGTAGTAGTTGCCGGTGGTGGCGTTGCTGGGGGCCAGGTGGTCGGCGGTGCCGGTCCGGTGCCAGGGGAGTGCGGGGCCGGGGTCGGTGTAGTCACGTGACTCGATGGCCTCGATGAGCGTTGCGGTGATCTTCTCGCTGAGTGCGTTCAACTTCGTCATGGCGTCCTTTGTGGTCAATTCCCACCCACCCACGGCGGGGGGTGCTCTCTATGGGCGATCCAAAGCGAGCCCTGGGGTCAACTGGTCGTGCCAGCGGCAGCGCAGCGCTACCGCTGGGCCGATCACCGAAAGTTGTTGCAGTTCTGGCTGGGCGCGGCGTAGCCGTTTGCCCATGCCATTGAGCAGAGCGCGAGAAGTTTCGGTGGCTTGCCGGTTGAGCTCGCTAAGGGCGCTGCTTTGGCAACCAAGAGAAAAAACAAAGCGAACCCCGTGAGGGGTTCACGTCATAGGTGGGGGAGATAGGTGGCTCGTGGTGTGCGGTTGTTTGACCGGCCGCTACCGAAGGAGACGGTGGTAGCGGCCGGCCAGGAGATGCCGGGTTACTCGTGGACGATCAGTTCATCGAGGTTTTCGGCGAGGCGTGTGATTGCTCGGAGTGCGTTGGGCGTGATCTTGCGGACGTACCGTTGATCTCGTCGGGACCAGTTGAACCCGCCTTGGCTCCGGATTTTGGAGAAGGACTCTCGGGTGAGTCGTCCTTCGATTTCGAGGAAGATCCTTCCGGCGTCGTAGTCGACCCACATTTGCCAGTTGTCGCCTTCCCATTCGCCTTCGATGGCCTCGGATTCGTTCATCTGGTTGAGGTCGTCGATGCGTTGTTGGATGCGTCGTGCGTTGGCTGTCCGGTTGGAGAGTTCGAATGATGCGAACCCGACCCTGCCGGTGAACTCGATGGTCACTGCCTTTGTGGCGTAGTCGCCGTAGCCAGCTGCTTCGAGGTCGTCGATTATTGCTTGCCGGGGTTCGGGCCATGTTGGGCCGGGCATGTTCTTGGGGCAGTGCTTGCGAACGATTCGGTTGACGGCTTTGATGTCGTCTCGCTCTTGGTTGATGCGAGCGAGTTTGGCTTCGAGTTGGGGAACGGCGTTTGGGTCGTCGGAAGCTACCCCGCCGTTACCGATCGATTGGGCTCGTCGTTCGAGCTCGTCGGCGGCGATCTGTTTTCTGTGGCCTCGATCCCATTTGGCGGACTGCTTTGCTCTTCGGTTGCGATCGGATCGTTCGCTGTGATGGCCGATAAGGATTGGCTGGCCTTGTAGGCCGGCGAAGAACGTGCGGGCTGAGTCGGCTTCGGCTTCGCCTTGGGCTCGCAGTTTTGAAGAAGCGGCCGCGAGGCGTTCTCGTTTGGCGGTTTGGCGCTCGTCGTAGGTTGATGGTTCGGGTGTCCCCATGTGGTTTGCTCCTTGTGATGTGGGGTGGTTGGTGCAGCCGTCTCGGCACCGATCACGGTCGGGAACGGAGGGCGGTGGAGCACCCGCAGCGAAGCGAGGATGAACGACCTCCGCAGTGAGCGTCCTGTCGGTGCAGGCTGAGCAGCCGACCCCCCACGTCGGAGCAGGCTCGGGCATCGGGGCCAAATACGGCTCGATTGGGACGCTTTTGAGGGACCGTAGAGCGATTCTGCGCTCGTTCCGGGGGCTAGACCCTCACTATTTGGGTCTGAAAAGGGACCGAATTGGGACCATATCGACTGTCAGGGTGGCGTGACACAATGGGTTCAATGAGTTCGGGACGTACGGTGATTGCGGCAGTGACTGTGTTGGGCGCGGTCGCTGTTGTGCTGCGTCATGGTGACAGTCCGCTGACTGCGGTTGGTCTTGTGGGCGCGGTTGTGGTGCTCGGTGTGCTTGCCGACATTGACTTTCGTACGTTCCGATTGCCGAACAACATTGTTGGGCCGTTTGCGATTACGACGTTCGGTTGGTTGTTTGTGGCGGCGTTGGTTGCCGGTGAGTGGCAACGTTTGGTGGCTGCGGTGCTGATCGGTGTTTTGTGGGCTGGTGTGTTGTTGGTTGGCTCGATGGTTGGCCATGTAGGGATGGGAGACGTGAAGTTGGCGTTTCCGATCGGCATGATTGTGGGTTGGTTGGGCCTCAATGCGTTCTTGGTGTCGCTGGTGGTTGCTGTGGTTTCGAGCGGGCTTGTGGGCCTGGTGGTAGCAGTGGCAGTGAAGAAGCGTTCGGAGTGGCCCGAAATTCCGTATGGTCCGTTCTTGGCGTTGGGTGCTGTTGCGGGGATGGCTATTTAGCGGCGTTGAAGATCGGGTGTTCGGGTGCGTATTGAGGATTGATACGCCGACCAATGGCGGCGATCCCGGTGACGGTTGCGCCTGCTTCGATGAGTGCGTGGGCTGCTGATTGTGCGGTGGAGCCGGTGACGTAGGCGTCCTCGAGGACCAGGAGCGGTGGTGATTCGGTGAGGCCGGTGATGGTTCGGAACCGGCCGGGGTCGGCGATCCGTTCGGCTCGTGGATAGCGGGGTTGGAGTGTGTGGATTGGGTTGAGCCCGGCGCTGGTTGCGACGTCGTGTAGATGGTTGTGGCGTCGGGTACTGGGCACGGTGGTCACGGTGACGCCGGTAGGGATGAGGGGTTTGAGTTGTTGTGCGAGTCGGACGGTGAGTGCTTGCTGGGATGGAATGAAGTCGGGTGATGTTTCGTCTTTGTAGGCGTGTAGTGCGTCTCGAAGGGGATGTTGTCGGTCGAAGAGCGGTAGGGCGAGGACGGGCACCGGGAGATGACCGAGCCGATCTCGATGGGAAAGACAGTTGTGGCAGAGAGAGTGGTGTCCGCTGAGGCTGTCGTGACAGAGCCGGCAGATTGGGAATCCGTTAGACATATTGGGCTACCCGCTTCCGTGGTGAGTTGTGCGGTGCGTTTGGGTCAAGTGGCGGGTGGATGTGTTGTAGATGCGGCGGCAGTCGTTCGTAGCGGTACTTGGAGAGGGTGGGTAGTGCAGCAGCGATGGTGTAGGTGTCCCATCCGGTTTGCTCGATGATTTCGTAGTAGCTGAGTCGATTCACTCTGGACATAAGGCGGCGTCTGCTCCCAATCCCGATGCCTTTGCCGAAGGGGTGGATGGGTACGTGGGCGTATGGGGTTCGGGCACTGTTGGCGATCGGCGTATAGAGACGACCGAGATTGCGGAGAATCGAGATTGATGTCGGTCCAAGAACTGGAAGCCAAAACACTTCGACGTACTCGCTGGTGAGGCTGTGTTCGGCCCGTGGCATGTGTTCGGGATCGAAGGTGATTGTTAGTCGGCTGGGTGGTGCTTCGTGCATGGTGTGGCCCTTTCGTGGCGACGTGGCTGTTGGTAGGGCCGTTGCCCGCAGGGGCACCAAACGAAGGTTGGTGGAGCGCCCGCAAGCGAAGCGCGGACGAACGACCATCGCAGTGCGGTGAGCTCGCTCCGGTGGTTAACGCGGGAGCCTGTAGCGCAGCGAAGGGCGAGCGCCCATCGGGGCGGCGGTCCGCTGTGGCAGGCTCCGTAACCCAACAGACGGGTCGCTAAAGGGTCGCTGCAGGATCAACCCAGCCGACAGGGGCAATGGGCTCCGGGTTCAGCTCGGGCGATAGCGTTCCTGCCAGCCGAGGTACACGCTGGTTAGCGCGCAGTTAGTGCATTCGCCTTGACCGTCGTCTGAGAGCCAGCGTGTTTTCTCGGCGTGTTACCAGGCTGTTTCGACTAGGAAGGGGTGCGGCTCGATCGAGAGCAGTACGAAGTGGTGACGTTCGGTGACGTTGGCGAGGATGTTGACGTTGGTACGGAAGACCCTTATTGACACGAGGTGGTCGGGGTCGGTCTTGGCGGTGTCAACGGTGGTTCCGTTGTTGTTGAGGGCGGCGGTGCGCCATGCGGCCTCGACGGCGAGCACGGTGAGGGTGTTGACTCCGTGCCGATCTCGGGCGATCTGTTCCCAGTTGTCCCATGTTTGGAGACTGCGAACGAGGAGAGGTTCGCTGCTTGGTTCGATTGTCATGGCCGGTGGCTATGAGGCGCGAGAGGTGGGCAGGTCGTCGCCGGGGTCTTGGTCCTCGGCGCGGTGTGAGTCGGCGGCGAGGCGGGCCATGCGGGCGCGCATCTCATCGGTGACGATGATCCCGGCGTCTTGTGCGCTGGAGATTTCGTATCCGAATTCGATTTTTTCTCGGTGTGCCATGTGACTGTTTCTGTCTGCTTGGTTGTTCATTGTATCTGTCCTTTCGTTGTCTGTCTGTAGAGGGTGTCCGCTGGGGGTGTTGGGCCCGCAGCGGACGGCCGGGCGGCTAGCGCACTTCCCGATGGGCTAACCGTTCGGCGATTGGTGTTGCGAGGTGTTTGGCTCGCTCGATGGCTTGGTGGAGTTCTTGGATGGTTGTTTCGCCGTTGGCGTAGGCGAGTGTTTCGATGAGTAGGGACGTGACGGCGAGCTGGTGGACGGGTAGCGATGCGGATTCGCTGATGGTTGGCCGGTAGGTGTTGAGGAGGTCGTCGAGTTGGTCGTAGGTGGGCCGCTCGATGGGCTCTTCGTGGGTGACGACTTTGTCGATTCGGTGGATGTTGTCTGAGTCGCAGAAGTTGTCGTATACGAGGTCGCCGATCCCTTCGGGGTCGAATACGTCGGAGTCGCCACTTTCGTAGTGGATGGCGACGACGAAGTGTTGGGCGTTGGTGTTGGTCATTGGATGTCTCCTGTTAGTAGGGGTTGATTTGGTAGCGATGGCCGGCACCGATGTGGGTTTGTGAGCAGACCCAGCAGTTCCAGTAGCCGGGGTGGTCGATGGACCCGATGGGGGAGTCGGTGGTGAGCAGTTCGATGGCTGCGGTTCGGGACTGGCTGCCGCAGGCGTTGGCCAGGTGCTCGTCGTAGGTTTGGCAGTCGCATATGGCGGTTTCGTCTCCGTTGGCTGCGACGACGGCGCATTGGTGGCACACGGCCACGTCGTGGTGTGTTGCTGCGATGGTCATGTCTGTCTCCCTTGGGTGGTGCGTTGGTTGATGGGGACCGATCAGCGCCGCCGTGAGGGTTCACGCAATTTGGAGCGCCCGCAGCGCAGCGAGGACGAACGATGTTGCGGGGTTCTGAGTGGTGGTGCAGGCTCCCCGTCTTTCAACCGGCGCACCATCGGGAGGCAGGTTCATCGCGGCGTTTCCACACCGGGACCGTCCACTCACCGCCCTCGCCCGGCGCGGGGCATTGCCTATGGGCTAACCCCAGACGGGATTCGCTTCGACCACCAGTAGAAGAAGCAAGCTCGCCACAGTTCTATGTCTGGTCGGTGGTTGCTAGCCGTAGATCCCGGATCGGTAGCCCCAACGACAACGAAGCCCGCAGGGGTTCTCGATTAACGGCAGGTCACCGGAATGCGGACGACCTGCAAAGGTCACATTTCGAACTTTTCGCTCGGTTCGTTACCCGTCGGGCGGTTCTCGATGACTCCTATTGGGCAACGGCCCGTAGAGACGGAGGAAGTGATGGGGTTACGCAGACGGCGTACGAGAGGTGTGGTGCCTGAGGTGGAAACGTTGTGCGTCAGCGCAGGCGATGTGATGGCGGGTTCGATCGATCGCGGTGAACTTGACGCCGTGTTCGACCGTGGCGGTCATGATGCGGTGTTGTCGAGTCTTCGCCGATCGTGGTCCGATGGAGAGATCTACTCGGTGAGTGCGGGTTGGCGACTGTGGGAGTCCACGTTGACTGCGAAGTCGTCTGCGGGCGCTCTTGTGTTTGCTGTCGTTGACAATGCGAAGGCACGACGATGAGTAAAAGCGAAAGGACAGTTAGCGAAGTTGGAACTGAAGCATCGGACGAGAGCTCGCAGCGACAGTTCAAGGGAACTGCAATCCAACTCTGTCTGCGGGAAGTCGAAAGCGAAGAAAACGTCCGCCACCTTTACGAGGACAAGGGACTCGATGTTCGGGGAGTCGCTAAGGCCATTGGCATTTCGTGTACGCACGTCTATCGCTTGCTTCGATTTTACGAAATCGAGCTTCGTCGCGGTGATAGTCGTCCGCCGGTCTACGTTCACGAGTTGTTGACTCGTGAGGTCTTAGTCGAGATGGTGGACGGCCAAGGGCTTCGAGCACCCGAGATCGCAGAGCTGTATGGGTGCACCCGTGAAACGGTTTACAACCATCTGCGGAAGCACGGCGTGAAGCCAACTGGTCGATATGCCAATCATCGACCAGCGTCATTGACGGTGGAAACAGTCGACCGCCTCTATTACAAGCAGGGGCATACCTTGCAGCAGGTGGCCAAGCACATCGGTGTTTCCAAGCGGACGATCATTCGGTTCATGGACCGCAATAACATGTGGCGTCGTTCGAGAGGCGTGCAGCAGTAGCGGTAGTAGATGGGTATGACGAGGATCGGTGCAGGATCCTGAGCGCGTGACTCGTCTCCATGTCCGATTCCGGCGATGTCAACCTGCGTTCGAGGCCGTGATTTCGTGCACTACTCTGGGGCTAGCGCGTCTCGGCGGCACGCCCGCCGCTACAGGATCGATAGAGCCAAATGAACGGAAGTCGAGAAAGAAGAAGTTGTTGCACCTCCGGTACCGATTCGGAGCCATGCCCAAGGTGTGGCGATATCGGCCCGATTGTTGGTGTCGCACCGGTGCGCCCGCACCGGACCGAGGCCGAAGACGGACCGTGGCAGCACTGCGCGAACCCTAGGTGCGCTGTCGTTTTCCATCTCGATAAAGCAACAATTGTTGCCGCGGAGATGATCGCTCAAGTCGGAGCGAAGGCCACCGTTAAAGCAACGCCTGTTTGCTTCTGTTTCGCTCACACAGCGGAGTCTCTCGCAGCTGATCTCGAAGCCAACGACGGCCAAAGTACGATCAAACGCTCGGTCAAAACCGCTGTCACTGAGGGGCTTTGCGCATGCGAGCACCTCAACCCGTCAGGTTTGTGCTGTCTATCCGAAATTCACCGGACGCTCAAGGAAATCAAGATCGGAGACGTTGCCGTGTCTGGCAAAAAACTGTTCAAGAGTGCTAATCCCTTTCAAAACGACGTTCTTGCTCTGCCTGTTGCCGATATCGATGAGGCAGCCTCGTACTACTCAATGTTGTTTGGCATGAGCGAAGTCAGTCGCTCCGACAGCCCAAATCCGCGGGTCGTGCTCGAACGCGATGGCGTGCAACTCGGGTTTGAAGTGAACGGTGGCGACAGCTCCCAAGACGGCGCAGCGATACTGGTCACCGATGCCGCCAGGGCCCGTCAGGAACTGGAGGCGAACGGCGTGATCACCGCCAATTGGCGGATCGACGAGCGCGATGGCGAAACGTTCCAAGTGTTCTTTGTGGTTGCCCCTGACGGCCTCTGTTACTACTTCCACCAGCTGATTTCGTCGTAGGCCACAGCCAACTAGGTCTACGACTAGACCCGGCTGAATCGGGTAAATGAAGCCACTGGTTGTCCCGATCGCTGGGAAGTTTCGACGAGCCTTTGGATCGAGGTACGCGTCCGTCCTCTGGCCCCGCCCGATTCGTTGTTTGCGATGGCGACCAACTCCATATCGACGCCGAATGAACCCGCCCTCGCCGGACGGTAGGGGGTGGCCCTTCACCTGGGCGTCGACCACATAGTCCTCCGGAGTCGCTGCGAGCCAGCGAAGCAATTGAAGTACGCCATCAGCTTCGGCATCATCAGCGTCGGACAGACGACGTATCGTCGATGCCGAGACACCAACTTCGCGCGCCAAAGCCGCCCAGCTCAGGCGTTGACGGCCTCGCTGTTCATCGATCGCAAGGAAGAGCGTCCGAAGCTCAAAGTGTGGCGTCACAGTCCGCTCAGCGTCGAGCTTGTTCAAGCGACGCCCGCCAGGCGTTGGGCCTTCTGAGCGCGACGCCTTTCTTCCATGGCAACAATCCTGTGCTCGGCCACGGTGATCACGAGGTTTGTACCCCAGCCAGACCCCGGAGCTTGCTCACGCAACTCCAGCACGGCACGGTCACCACGGCCGACCAACAACCGCGCTGATCCTGAGATTCCTTGCTGTTCAGCGAGCTGCTTGAGTCGTTCGAGAGACGCACGCGCCTCGTCAGGGCCTTTTCAACTTGGAGTCTGACGCCACCAGAGCCAGCGCGATGACTGGCCCTTCCAAACCATGTCGTCGGCCATCAAATCAACGAAGGGGTCAAGCTCACGTTGGTTGAGGGCTTGCACCGCTCCTTCGAGGACGTCTATGTCGCTTTGCTCCACGCCTTCAATCGTCGCCGTGCACCACCGCCAACCGTCAACCAAACAAGAAGGGCTATCGAGGCTGTCCAGTTCTAGGTGTCCACAAAGTGTCGTTCCTTGGGTTGACACAGCCATCTGGTTTCGAGATAGCCCAGAGTAGTGCACGAAATCACAGCCTCGAACGGCAGCCGACATCGTCGAAATCGGACGGAGACGAGACACGCGCTCAGAATCCTGCACCGATCCTCGTCGAACCGCGACCTACACGCCATCAAAACCCCAGAAACCGGCCAATTCAGGCCACTCCGTAACACCAAATTGCCGTTTCTGCTCCGTACTAGCCCTACCCCATCTTTCGCCCTTTTGCAGTATGCGCTGCGACGGAGTCCGAGCGCCTTGCACTGCGTGCAACCTGAACGAGTCACTGTCCGAAGGCGCACGAGGATTGGGCATCGGGGTAGTCGATCTCTTCGAGCGTCGTAGGCTCTCGCTGTGCCTCTGGTGGGATCAAGAGGCTCGGTACATCTTCATAGGTGGCGCTGATCGCATAGTTGGTCGTCGAGTCTCCGTCGGGTCCAGCATCGACAAAGATCGAGGTTACGAGTCCCTCCTGGGTAGCGCTCACGATGAGCCGTAGTCGCGGAACCGATCCATCGTCACTGTCACCGGTCGAGTCGCCCGTTCGATCAGCGAACTCGCGCTGATTGACCAGGATCTCGAAGCTCTCGCCTAACGCACCTGGTGGTGTGGAAACGGGTAGAACGCTGTCGGCTACATCGATCGCTGCCATCGCGATCGCATTGGGATCGGGCGCTCGAAAGCCAACCACAATCCGGCCGGCCAACGTTTCACCGAAGATGACCTCGAGGAGCTCTCGATCCATCGCCGGATCCCAGGAAGTCGACATCCACGTCTCGGAATCGGCTCTGGCCACGAGTAGTTCGGTGGTTGTGACGAGGATCTCGGGAGCCTCGCGCCGGGGCTGCAGTCGGATGGCACCCGCTCCGACATCCAAGATTCCTTCGATCTCATCGATGCCCGCGAGACAAGCGACGAATGGCGACGGGCTCGCCGGGACGAAATTGAATCGATACCTGGCCGGGGAACCTGCCTCTTCGATCGCGTCAACGAGTGGGCGCACCTCGAGGTCAACCGGGCCGTGCCCAGCACATCCACTCGCGAGAACCGCTACCACAAACACTGCCAGTGCGATCGAGCGAGTCATCTGCCTAGCCTCAATATCCGCCTGGCGCCGCTGGCCACGATCATGAAGATGATGGCACCAGCGATCAGGTCTGGCGTGGCGCTTTCGGTAATCGAAACTACGACGGCGGCGGCAATGACGAGTGCGTTGACTTTGATGTCGTTTGCGGTGAAGATCCAGCTCGCTTGGAAGTGAGCTTCGCTGGAGCGAACGCGACGCAAGATCATCAAGGTTGCGATGTTTCCGCAGAGCGCGAGTGCTGAGACCACGATCATTGAGAGCGGGTCTGGCAACGAATCTTCGGAGACGAATCGTCGAACAACTTCGATCAGTCCAATTGCCGCTAACGCGAGTTGCAGGTAGCCGCTGGTACGGGCGAGGGACTGTTTGCGGGTGGCCGTGGTTCCGACCGCTGCGAGGCTGAGTGCGTAGACGCTTGCGTCGGCGCCCATGTCGAGCGCGTCGGCGATTAGCCCCATGGATCGGCTGACGATACCCACCCCCAGCTCGCCGACGAAGAACGCGGCGTTGATCACCAGAGCGATCAGCAATGCGCTGCGCTCATGACCCGAGTCAGGTGCCGCTGCGATGTCGCCGCCGTCGCCGAGGTGTGTCGCGCCTAAGTCGAGGGACTGGAGGGCAGCATCGACTGCGTCGGTTTGGATGTGATGTTGCACGGCCACCTGCCGGGCGTCGAGATCGACGGAGACCTGGTCGATACCGTTGAGCTCGTTCAGCCGCATGCGGATGAGTTGTTCTTCAGAGGGGCAATCCATGGCGGCCACGCGGAAGCGGCTTACGGTCATGGTCGTGACTCTCCGGTTCGGTAGTTGAGCAGTCGTAGTGCGTTGGCGACGACAACCAGTGTGCTGCCTTCGTGCGCGATGACGGCAAAGCTGATACCAATTCCGGCAATGGTAAGTGGGATGAGTACCGCTACGACCCCGAGGCTAAAGAACAGATTCTGTTTGATCGTGCTGCTCGCCCGCCTGGCCAGTCCGACTGCGGTGGGCAATCCGTCGAGCCTGTCGGCGAGTAGTGCAATGTCGGCAGTCTCCAGTGCAACGTCGCTGCCTGCTGCGCCCATGGCGATGCCGACATCGGCGGCGGCGAGGGCCGGGGCGTCGTTTACGCCGTCGCCGACCATGGCCACACCGCCGTCGTTTGCGAGCCTTTTGATGGCGTCGACTTTGTCGGCGGGAAGCAGCCCGCCGTTTGCGTTGTGGATGCCGACATGGGCGCCGACAGCCGTTGCGACACGCTGATTGTCTCCCGAGAGCATGACGATCGTGCCCACCCCGAGGTCTCGCATGGCCTGCACGGCCTGAGTGGCGTCGTCACGCGGAGTGTCCATGACACCAAGGACCCCAAGGAACCGGTCGCTCCGTTTGACGACCATCGTGGTGCGACCAGCGACCTCGAGCTGTTCGACTTTCGCCTGCACATCGGAAGTAACCTCTGAACCCTCGAATAGGGCGAGGTTGCCGATCATCACCGTGTCGCCCTCGATGCTTGCGGTGATGCCTTTGCCGTTCACTGCCTCCACGTCGTCGGCGTCGGGAATCGCATGAGCGGCAAGTCGTTCATCGAGTCCGGTGGTTATCGCTCGGGCAATCGGATGGTCGCTGAGGCGCTCGACGGCGAGGGTGGTGACGAGCAGTTCCTCTTCGAGTTCCGGGCTAACCGGCTCGGTGTCGGTGAGTATCGGGCGACCCTCGGTGAGCGTGCCTGTTTTGTCGAAGGCCACGGCATCAACGCTGCCGAGGGCTTCGAGCGGGCCACCGCCCTTGACCAGAATGCCAGCGCGGGCAGCGCGTGCGATCGCTGCCAACACGGCACTTGGCGTTGCGATCGCTAGCGCACACGGGCTCGCGGCCACCAACACCGCCATGGCCCGAGCGAATGAGTCGGTGAAGTCCTCTCCCATCAGCGGCGGCACAATCAACAGCGCGACTACCAGAACGAGCACCGACGGCACGAACACCCGCACAATGCGCTTAGTCAGCCGCTGGGTTGGCGAGATCTGGGTTTCCGCCTCAGCTACCAACTGCACCACCCGGGCCAGGGTCGAATCAGCGGCGGCCCGGAGCACCATCACCTCGATGGCGCCCTGGCCATTGAGCGTGCCTGCGAAGGTTCGATGAACGATTGCAACACTGTCGATGCCATCCAACGCTGTAGCTGGGTCGGCGATGGCACTCTTGTCGACCGGAACGGATTCTCCGGTGACCGGCGACTCGTCTATCGAGGTGTCCCCAGAGATGATGACCCCATCCGCGGGGATTCGTTCGTTGGGCCGCACGACGATGACATCACCGACAATCAGATCAGCGACAGACACGTCGACATCGGGCGCTTCCTTGCGACGCGCGGTCGCGGGCGCAAGCGCACCCAGCGCCTCGATTGCGTTGCGGGCCCGGTTCATCGCGTAGCCCTCGAGCGCATGTCCGAGCGAGAACAACACCAGAAGCAGCGCCGAGTCCGACCAGTGTCCGATGGTGGCCGCCCCAACGGCGGCGATCAGCATGAGCAGGTCGATGTCAAACACCCGAGACCGAACCGACAACCACGCATCGCGAGCAACGAACACCCCAGTAACGATTGCAGCGACGATGTAGAGGACTGTCACCGACGTGTCGAGATCGCTGAACCAGTCGAGCCCTCGAGCCACCAGGTACACCACAAGTGACACGAGGGACGCCCCCAACTCGAGACGACTCGCACCATGGCCATGCTCGTGTCCACCCTCGTCGTGACCGTGAGCATGATCCTCGTCGTGCGGAACTACCTGGGCAGTTGGCTTCAGTCCGAACTCTTGCATCGTGCTTAGAACGTCGGCCTCGCTCGTGGTGTCGAGTTCGTATTCGATGCGAACGACGCCCTCGACAGTGACCACCGCATCAACAACGCCCGGGATCGTGCGGACCCGACTGGTCAACGCCGTGGCGCGGCTCGTGTTACCAACGCCTTCGACGCTCGTCACGACGTGGCCGTACCGACGAGCAACAGCAGCACCGGCGGCCTCGGCCTTCGCTCGCAACGTTCGGGTTGACACCGACCCGGTCGCGACGTGGAGGCACACCTGGGTGCGGCGTTCGGTTGCGTCGCTTGCTTCGACGAGATGAACCGACTCGACGCCATCGATCTGGTCCAGCGCCGCTACCAGGTCGGCGACGCATTGATCATGGCCGTCATGCGCATCGGGCAAGACAACATCGAGATCAATCTGCAACGTACTCACGGTTTCTCTCCAATCTCGGGCACGGTGCCGGCCGAGAGATACGCAGCCCCGGCCATCGCTTCGTCGTAGACGACATCGGTGAGGAGTTGATCGATCGTCTCCCATGGCCGATGTGACTCGTAAGCCTCCGACACGCCGAATGGCCGACTCAATGCCGACCCCATTCGCGTCACCCAGTCTGGCCACCGGTCCGGATGCCGCAAGCCGTTCAAGACGATCCGACCACCTGGTCGAACCTGACCGGCCAACGAAGAGATCAGCTTCTCGTACGTTGGGAGCATCTCCATCGCATACGTCGACAACACTGCAGCCGTGCCCTGTGGCAACTGGTAATCGGTCATGTCGGCCTCGACCAGATCCACGTTCCCCAGCCCCATCTCGTCCACCTTCGCCTGGGCAACCTTGAGCATCCCAGGCGAGAGATCAACACCGACCACTCGCCCTCCAGAACCGACCGCAGCTGAAAGCGCTTCGAGATTGCGGCCCGTTCCTGTGCCGAGTTCGACCACGATGTCACCGGGCTCGAGTCGCAGCTCTTCGATCGCTCGTTCTGCGAGACGGCGTGTCCCGAACCAGCCATAGGGCTTCGACGCCACGTCGTAGAACGGCGCCATCCGGTCATAGAGCGACCGGACCTCGTTCGCCTCCAAGACCGCTGTCGAGTCCTGCGCCGCAGCGTCGCTCAGCAACGCTGCGAGATCTGCTCGAACCGGAGCCGGCGTGAACGCAGAAACGTTCGAACGCCCACTGTTCCCAACAGGGAACCGGCCTGTCACCGATCCCGGGCCCGCGACGAGCAGTCGGGCCACTTGACCAACGACCTCGCGAACTGAACGGGTCCTCCAACCCAGCCCCAACATCCAAGCATGTACTCGAACATGCGGTTCCGCCCACGGCTGAGACAACACATGTGCATCCCCGAGACATGACCACGCTCCCTCCACGTCGCCAGCATGCTCCAAGCCATGTGCCTCAGCACGCAGTTCGGCAATCTTGTCGGCGATCAGGGTAGGAGCTCGCCTAATCAACGCTGCTCCTCACGGCTGTGGCCAACATGTTCCCTGGACAGGTCGAGCACCATACGGACGTGGGCGTCATCGAGCCGGTAGAAGACGTTCCGACCGGCACGCCGGTTCCGAACCACACCCGCACCACGCAATAGGCGCATCGCCTGCGACACCTTGGTCTCTGACGTATCGACAACCGCCGCGATATCACAAACGCAAAGCTCCCCCGCCTCCAACAACGCGAACAGAATCCGCACCCTCGTCGAATCACCCAGCAAACGGAACATCTCGGCCAGCTCCGAAGCCTCCTCTACATCAAGAAGGCTCGCCGAGACACTCTCCACCTTCGGACCGTCCACCGCTTGCACCGAACACTGATCCAATCCCACTACCGACTCCTGCATATATGTGAGGATATGCAATTAACCGGAGATTGCAACAACTCTCTACTGAAACCGCCGGCGAAAGATCTTTCCATCCGAGGTTGTCCCTGTCCGCAGTCGTGCGGGACTCCTAAGCCACATCGCACCAAAACCGGCGCACACTACCCTCACCTCGTTGAGCGAGCACTTGGCAGTACCGAGGTCCACCGAAGGTAAGGTATTGCATGTCGAAACACTCACCTGATCACACTGCTGCAGTGGAAGGGGATAGAGCCGCAAAGTGGTCAATAGGTGTAAACCAATTGAGGGCCGGTGTTGCGAGCAGCGTCGTATTGATCTTTCTCGCAATTGCCGTGGTCGTTGCCGGCGGCATCGTAGAAATTCCGTCCTTCGCAGATTCGCCAACTGAAGCACCTGACGAAGCCAATGACGACGGAGCCATCCTCCGGGCGCTGGTCGGCTTCGGGCTAATTGGTACTTGGGTATGTGTTGGAGCGCTTCTCCTGGCCAGAGCCAACCCGGGTCGCAAAATAGGTTTCGGTAGATCACGTTCGTAACGGGCGTAGCTACTAGGCGCCAGGCAGTTCGAGTATGCAATTTTGATCTACGGCTACTTGCCCGCCCAAATGCCTGAAGCGTCGATCGCAACGGTCCGGCAGACCTATCTGACAGCAAGGGAGATCGCGTGGTCGACGCAGCCTTGGGTCATCGGCGGTCGAGAGCGCCCTCTTCTTTGGACCATGCTATGAAGATCCAAAAGATGAACCCCCATAAGATTGTGCCGCCACCAATTTTCATGACCACCCCTGCGAGCTGGAGATCATCGACCGGGCTAAGCCCCCACACTCTTGGCGCCGCGGCATACGAGGGGTAGAGAGGTGTCGTCGTCCAAGTCAAAAAAGAAGCTGGGACCGTCGGAAGCACGGTCGCTCCAATGAGATACACCACCTTTGCGCCGGGTGTTAGCGCAGCAACAAACGGGTCCTTGCCGAGAACCGGCAGCCAAAACAGCCCTGCCGAGAGCACCCACAAGGCGTGCACCCCTCCATGAACTACCGTGTTCGACGCGTATAGGGCCACCACTGGTGGAACATGAGTGCCCACCAAAACGACCTGGAACAAGACCAGAGATATTGGCGCTCTTGTAAACGTCTTCAATCTTGGGCCGAGCGGAATGGTGAGTTCCACGAACAACCATCCAGGGATTCCTGACACGAGAAGCGGGACCGCCACCATCGTGATGAGAAGAAACTGAACCATGTGCACGCTGAAAAGAAAATCGTCCCCTAGTCGGTCCATAGGCCAATCCACAGCCATCCACAGCAGCAGCAACCCCATCCAGAAGCGGGCCTTCTCAGGCCGACGAACCTGAGGCGGGGGGCCTTGAAGACTGATCCGCAGCCGAGTTGTGGACCACAGGTACCCAACTCCAAGGGCCAGGACCAAGGCCCACACATCTGGCCGCGGCTCCCAAACCCATGGCGTCTGCGTCGCTGCCTGGCTAATCAACAAATTCACGGGCACTCCGGGTTGCTACTCGCCTGCGCTGGTGGATCATCGTCGGATTGCGACTGATCATCATCGAGCAATGCAAGAGCGTCCGCACGGCGATTCGCCAGAAAGATGAGGCCACCGAGTACAGCGACCGGGATCGCAACAAGCAGCGCTTCGTCCCACCCGCCTTGATGCGCAAGCAGATAACCCATCATTGCTCTCATGTCTGAGAAGCCAAAATGGACAACACAGCAAGTTCACTCATGGACAGCGACCCTGGGGAGGTTTCGTAACCCAACCCGTCCATCGTCGCGTCATACTCGCTGATTTCGATTCGCTGGTTACGGGCAATCGCTGCCGCCAAATCTCGAAGGATCGGATCATCGGCGTTATCCGCCGCAAACTCTGCCATCTGGACTCCGCCCACATGATGCGCTCCCAGCAACGTGAGGAACATTTCATCAAGCTCCGGTCCGTCAGCCATTTCGATCACCTCGAACTGTGCTTCCGAGACGACGCCAGGCATCTCCTCAAGAGGCATGTCCATCCCCATCCACTCCATCACCAAGTCGTCTGGCGGACCAGATCCCCACTCGAGAAGGCGATCACGGAGCCGCCCCAGCTCCTCGGTCTGAAAGATGACCACTTCCGATCGAAATGTGTCGACAGATCGACTATCCAGCCTGTCATCGACAGACTGCGCGAGTCGAACGGCTTGTTCGTGATGCATTGACATGTCCTGAGCGAAGCCAACATCAACCTCTGAAGGAGGCCAAGCGTCTGCTTCGCCAACCAGGTACCCGACGGCAGTAAAAAGGACAAGCAGCATCGACAACACGCCAGCTCGTGCACCATCGGCCATGATCACGAGCAGCGAATCAACGCCCCAACTTGAGATCCCTTCGCCGAACGGCCGCGTAGCCCAGATGGCGAAGACGCCAAGCTGAAGGCCAACCAAGACAAGCCCGGCCAGATTCACGTCGGCGGCACCGATGCTTCCCGGAGGTGGAATAAACCGGAAGAATGCAAAGACCACGATAAGAACCACTGACTTCGTGGCCGCCAGGTTCAAGGTCTCCGCCGACGGGCGTGCCACGAGTGCCGCAGCGACCACAAGCCCTGCGAGACCGGCGACCACGAAGAACAAGCCACTGATTGCCGCTTGCTCGAAGTGGGACCGGGCGAGGCCAAGGTGACCCAACCCAGACAACGCCGAAAAAGCAGCGCCGAGAACACAGAGCCGACTTGCCAACGATTCGTTCGAGTTCTGCTGCCTCATCGCGAGCCACGAGAGCCCCAACACCCCCAAAGACAGGGCCACCCACTCCACAGCTGAACCCAGAAGGTCTGCCAGAGAGCCGATAGGGTCACCGTGGTCAAGTTCACCGGGGTCAGCCGTCATAAACGCAAGCCATGTCGGCGGGAGTCTGTTGCGTTCGACAAACCACTGCTCGATGTCGGCAACAGCCTCATTCCGTTCGCGGGCAACCTCAGCAGCGAAGTCCGTCGCATCGGTGTTCGACGCAAGATTGAGAGCACCCCTGCTCATCAATACGGCGCCACGAGAGTGGCGAAACAACAGCGTTACGAGCTGTTCAACCCGATCTTCTTCAGGGGTTGCCTCCAAAGCGTCAATACTTGATGCACCTATCTGACCAGGAGTCGCCCCTGGCACAAGATGACCCATCCAAGCAATCGGCCTATCCCTCTCGTCAGCTGTAACCCCCCAGTTGGACAGCAGCATCCGCGCTTCTTCGTTGCTGTCACGAATCAAACCATCGAGGTCGGTGAACAATGCGCGCTCGCTGGGTGTGAGATCACCCTCGGCGAGTACACCCAATGCCGTCAGAGCGTTCTCGTCGTGGGTCAACATGTCATGCAAATAGCCGACCTCGGGTGAACCACGTCCAGGGCTTCCATCGACAACAAGCACCAAAACCCCAGCAACTAACGCTGTAGTCGCGAGTGCGAGAACGATGGAGCGCAGCCCAATCATCGCGTTGCCTCCATTCCACGTGCACCAAACAAATCGAATGCTCTTTCGACGGCTTGCACCCCGACTTGGGCACCGATTCGCCGCCCTTCAATATCGTCGGCAGCGATGTGGATACCACCGTAGAGCCTAGATTCGCCGGCCTGATCCGCAGCGTCGTAATACGTTGCCCACTGCAGAACAACCGGTTGGCTCGGGCCCTCGTCGAAATGCAGCCACCCAATTGGCGCTTCCCATTCGCCGAGCCCTCCTGGAAAAAACTCTGAACCGGTGAATGCCGTTAGCACTTCCGCGCCTGCACGGCTAAAGGCGCTATGACCAGAGACAAAGCCAGGAAACGATGGGGTGACGAAAGTGTCGAGCTGGTACGGGACCCAAGTGGTCGCATCGATCCATGCAATCTCGTCGAGGTTCTCGTGGAGATCCTCGTGCCCAGCCCAACCACGGATCGCAATAGCCCCCGGGGTCAACCCAACATGACGATCCACCGCAGACTCCTCTGTGACCAGCTCGATGAGTCCAGGGCGAAGCGGCAGACCGTCGGGGTGATAGCTCGCTGCGTCAGGCTCACTCGACTGGCCGAGCCCGCCTAGGTACCGAATGATGGTGATCGGCCGAGACGAGTCGAAGTAGCGTTTCGAACCCCATGCGGCGATCGCAGCATCATGAACCGCCCCGTTCATCGCCAAGTACAGTTTGATGTCCCACTCGAGCCGTTCAAGGGGTTCTCCCTCTCCGCGAAACTGGTACTCCTGGGCCGGATGATCACTGACGAAGTTGGCAAGGCTATTCCAATGGCCAGGCGGAG
>CAZBTI010000067.1:0-12647 GCA_964494395.1 uncultured Acidimicrobiales bacterium
GCAGCTGTCGTCGTCGTGGTCGGCGCTGCAGTCGTCGTGGGAGCAGCCGTGGTCGTTGTGGTTGGCGCGGCAGTTGTTGTGGTGGTCGTTGTCGGTGCGACAGTGGTCGTCGTCTCAACAACTACTGGTTCCTCAAATGGGACCGCTTCGACCGTCTCGCCAGCGACTTCGACCTCGCCAGCGACCTCAACGACATCGCCCGGGCTTCCGATTGCTCGCATTGGCATCATGGGGAGAAATTCAGTCGACATGTCCCAATCCGTGCCCGAATTGGTTCCAATCGCCGTGACCTCGCCCTGCCCACACGCGGCCAGAATCAAGCTGCATGCGACAAGCCCAGCTCGCAAGCCAATGCCTCGCCGTTTGTTGGGTGTTTCAGCCGCCATGCTGTGTCGTCTCCTTCAACTGCCCTTCTGACAAAAGTGTGTCAGGGCGTGCAAAGGCACGAATGTGCCGAATTGATCCCTCAGCTAGGGCGAATGCCCCACGAATGAGGTCGCCAGCAAGTCGTCGAGCGTATTGACCTCGTGCGGTTGCTTGTCCTCTCGGTACTGCTTGACCCTGGCAAAGCGCAAGGCCAAACCGCCCGGGTACGTCGTCGACCGTTGAACCCCATCGATGGCGATCTCGACGACGAGTTCGGGGCGCACCATCACGGTGATCCCCTCTTCGGACACCTTGCGTGCGAGAAGCTCCTCAGTCTGCCAAGCGAGCAGTTGATCGGTCAGTCCTTTGAAGGTCTTGCCCACCATCACGAACTCGTTGGTGGTCCCGTCTCGCCGAGCGCCGAGATGCAGGTTCGAGAGCTTGCCCGTCCGGCGACCGTGACCCCATTCAGCGCCCAGAACGATCAGGTCGTACGTGTGGACGGGCTTCACCTTTCGCCAAGTCTTGCCTCTGCGGCCAGCCGCGTAGATCGAGTCGATGGCCTTAACCATCACACCCTCGTGGCCGGCCTCGAGCACCGATGCGGCGAACGTCTCGCCCTCCGCTGGATCGGCGGTGACGATTCCCGAGATCGCATGACCACCGACCACTTCATGTAGATGATCGAGGCGTTGCGAAAGGGGTAGGTCGACAAGGTCCGCGCCGTCGCGATGCAAGATGTCGAAGAACGACACGTCGAGCTCCACCCGCTGGCTATCGCCGCCCGAACTGAACGTGGAGGCCGTGTCCTGAAACATCTCCGGAGAATCCTCTGATACACCGATCAGTTCGCCGTCGAGCACCACAGACTCCACGTCGAACGAGCGAGCGAGCTCACACACATGTGGAAGTCGTTCGGTGACGTTGTTGAGGTTGCGGGTGTAGAGGGAAACCTCGTCACCGGTTCGGTGGACCTGTAACCGAATGCCGTCGAGCTTTGCTTGAACCGACGACTGGCCGATCTCTTCGATGGCGTCACTAACCGAGGCCGAAGTCGACGCCAGCATCGGCTGCACACCTCGCCCAACAATGAGGCCAACCGCGTCGAGACCCTCACGCCCATTACTCAACGCAACCTCAGCGGTGATCCCAAGGTCGCCGTTGAACATCACCGCCCGACGGACCGACGCCACTGGCGCTCCAGCGGCCTTCGCAATCGCGGTTGCCATCACGCCGTCGAGAGCTCCCTGCCGGAGGCCCCCGGTCAGCACCGTGCCCAAGAACAGACCTTCAGCAGCGGTTGCTGCGCCGATCAACTCGCCGAGCCGAGCAGCGCGTGCAGCCTTTGAGCCCGCACCCGAAATGGCCGCAACTTCGTCCATGGCCCGGTCTACATCGTCGACGGTCAGGGAGGGTACTTGGCTGGCCTCGACGTCGAGGTCGCGAATCGCTGCCCAACCCACGCCGATCTTCCCTTGGCGGATTTCGCCGGTGAGCAAGCCAACAACGATCGGAGCTTCCGATGGTTCGACCGACTTCAAGAGCTCAGCAAGCGCCGCCACCTTGTCGTTGCGTGCCGAGGCGTCTGCGACGACTGCAGCGGTTTCGACCACCAAGGCAAGGGCCATGGACTCCATCCCCCGACATTACCGACCAACTTGGGGTCTGACTCCAACTTGGTGGGTAGCTCAACATCGCGCAACCGAACACCGCCTCCGGCGCACAGGCTCCGTGGCCTGAACGGCCCCCGGAGGGGAGGACGTGCCAGCACTCAGTAGTGACAAAGTCCCGGCGGAGCCGGGGTCACTGCTGTGTGCTGGCGAGGACTTCGCGCAGGCCGAACGAGGCGAGTAGCGAGAGCATGTCGGCTGGTTGGTTGGCGAGTGCGTCGAACGCAGCGAGTTCGGCGCGGGCTTCGTCGATTCGTCCCAAACGGTTGAAGAGGAACACTCGGAACATTCGGGCGTCGGCGGTTGCAGGGTCGGCAACGACAGCTTGTTCGAGCCAACGTTCGGCGTCTTCGAACAGTGCTTCTTCGCCGGATTCGGCGAGGAGTGCCAACGTCCAGCCGTGCCACGCGAGCGCATCGGCATTGTTGGGGTCGGCTTGCAACACCGAATCGAACGAGCGCAGGGCTCGCGTTGGGTCTTCCAACTGCACGTACAACTCTCCTGCAAACTGAGCGTCGGCGAGCGACATGCCTTCGCTCTCCAGGTCGACCAGATCGAGCTCACCGGGGGTCGAGGCCAGCAACTCTGACATACGAGCGAGACCGATTCGTTCGCGCACCTGTCGTTCTGCGACGAGCGATTGAGCTACCGCGGTGGGTTCAGATCGATCGAAGGCAGCAATCTCTGCCGACGCGGACTCGTAGTCTTCCGAATCGAGCGCCACGATTGCCCGAAACACTCGAACATCGCCGTACTCGGGGTCGAACGCGACAGCTTCGTCGAAGTCGGCTTGGGCAGACTCGACCTCGCCCATTTGGTACTGAAGCCAACCCCGATAGGTGAAGGCTTCGACGTTGGTCGGGCTTTCGATGAGCACCTCGCCATAAAGTTCGATCGCTCGGTCGACGTTGCCCAAGCGAAACTCGTTCGCCGCGTCGTTGAGCAAAGAGGCGCTGCTCAGTCGAATCTCACCGCTGGCGGTGTCGTTTGAACCACGAGCTCCCGAGAACTCAACCATCGCGAATGCTGCGAACGCCGCCAGGGCAACCACCCCGACCCCCCACGCAATACGGCGGCCTATTGGGGTAGCGGCGCGCTTGGTGCGCTTCACCGGTGCGCCTGCGATTACTCGGGTGAGCTTGGCGGCACGAGCGGTGTAGTCGTTTTTCAGCGTCTCGTAATCGATCTGGTCGATATCGCCTGCGGCGAGTTCGGAATCGAGGTCGTCGAGGGACGCAAGAAGGTGATCGCGTTCGACCATCATCCGTTCGCGCTCGTCACCTTCGATCGTGGTGATTTCGGAGATAGTGGTCATGTCGGCCTCCCCCGTCGTAGCCCTTCGATCAGCTTGATGTCAGAGGCCGAGGGGCCTTCGAGTTCGATATTTCGCCAACGCCGGAACACCGCAAACAGCGCGGCAAAGCCGAACACCATGAGCACAACAGGCACGGTCCAAATAAGGCCGACGATGCCGCCAGAACTGGGGCGAAGATCGATGGACTCGCCATAGGCAGAGATCAGGGTGTCGGTGACTTGAGCATCGGAGGCTCCTCCATCGACCTGGCGCTGGATATCGCGACGAATCTCGAGGGCGATGACCGCGTTCGACTCGGCAACCGATTGGCCATCACATGTTGGGCAGGCGAAGTCTTCGGCGAGTGCACGGACGCGGTCTTGGTTGGTCCGTGGCGGACCCTCGGCCTGGGTGGAGACCACCAGTGCACTGAGGCCGATAGCGAGCAGGGTGAGCCAGATGAACGTGCGCTTGGAGAACATCTATTGCCCTCCAATCGGCGCGCCCGATAGACGTGCAATTTCGTTCTCGATGTCGGCTTGGGTGATGCCGCCGACAAACTTGGTCGTGACCGTTCCGTTCGGGTGCACGAGGTAGGTCTCAGGTACTGCGGCCACGCCATAGCTGATGGCGTGCTGCCCGGTGTCGGCAGCGAGTACCGACCAGTCGCCACCGTTCTCGGCAAAAAAGTCCACCACATTCTGGGACGTGTCGGAGAAGGCAATGCTCACGACAGACGCTTCGCCCGAGTCCGAGTGTGTTTCGTCGAAAGCGACGAGTTCGGGGTGTTCCACGATGCATGGGATGCAGCTTGTGGCAAAGAAGTTGACCACAACCCAACGACCGCGCTCACCTGAAATATCGAATGTCGAACCGTCGACGGCTTGTCCAACAACGTCGGGGGTGAGTTCGCCAATAAGTGGACTTGGACCGAGGCCGGTCTCTCCTTCGCTCGTCGCGAGGATGAAGATGAGGACGACGAGCACGACGCCAACAACAGATGACGAAATCAGCGCCAGCCTCGACGGACCCCCGTGGTCGATCAGTTCGATAGGTTCGTTCGACATCAGGCCGGAACCGGTGCTCCAGTCGACGAATCGCCGCTGGATGTATCGGGACCCACCCCACTATCGCTGTAGTCGGGGAGGTCGATCGTTGAGTCGCCGGTACTTGGTGAATCGCCTTGGCCGTACGCCGGTGCAGACGCAGCTGCGGTTGGCCGTCGACGCTTGCCCGGGATGAGCGCGAGGCCCGTGCCGACAAACATCAAGATGCCGCCGATCCACAGCCACTGCACGAGCGGTTGGATCGTGGCACGGACGATGACGGTCTCGTCGTCGGTTGGGACGACCGAGAGTTGCACGTCGTCAATGAGGTTGCCGCGGGTAGCTGACGAGCCGAGGGTTCGTCCAGCGAACGGGAAGAGCGTGAGCGCAGGCTTTTCGATCGAGCCGTCGACGTTGATCAGCACCTGGTCGTCGATACGACCATCGGGTGAGATCTCCTGGGCGGTGCCGAGGAACTCGAAGGTGTGCCCCGCAAGTTCGGAGGTGTCGCCGACCTCTTCAAATCGGAACTCTGCTTGGCGCAGGTAGGCGTTGCTGGCAGCGAAGGCGACGGCGATGAGAATGACGCCGATGTGCACGATCATGCCGCCATTGGTGCGGCCAACGAGGCCACGCCATCCCTGACGACGGGTTGCGATGATGAGCTGGCGGGCAGCGGAGCCTCCAGCGACACCGGCGAGACCGAATGCAAGCACTGGCGCCCATCCGGCTGCGCCGAGGAGCAGCGAGCCGACCATGGCGACGATGCCGACGACGGCTGGCCACATAAGGCGATCGCTCAGGACCTCGCCCGAGGCCTTTCGCCATGGAAGCACAGGAGCCATTGCCATGAGGAAGAGCAGCACGAAGCCGATCGGCAGGGTCATGCGATCGAAGAAGGGGTTACCAACCGCAATGCGATCGCCATTGACTGCCTCGATGATGAGTGGCCAGACAGTGCCGAGCAGCACGACGAATGCAAAGGCGGCGAACACGACGTTGTTGGCGAGGAACGCTCCCTCACGAGAGATGGGCGAGTCGATCTTGCCGACCGAGCGCAGGGCGTCGCCGCGCCAGCCAATGAGGCCAACGGTGACCGCAACGATGACCGCAAAGAAGCCAATGAGCACTGGGCCAATCCCGGACTCGCTGAATGCGTGGACCGAAGCAATGACGCCCGAGCGGGTAAGGAAGGTGCCGAGGATGGTGAGTGCAAAGGTGGCGCACACGAGCGAGAGGTTCCACACGCGGAGCATGCCGCGGCGCTCTTGAACCATGACCGAGTGGATGAAAGCCGTGCCGGTAAGCCATGGCAGCAGCGAGGCATTTTCGACTGGATCCCATGCCCAGTAGCCGCCCCATCCAAGCGTTTGATAGCTCCACCAGGCGCCGAGGACGATGCCGAAGGTGAGGAGGCCCCACGCAAAGACTGTCCAGCGTCGGGTCTCGACGAGCCATCCTTCGCCGACACGACCAGTGACGAGCGCACCGATAGCGAACGCGAACGGAACAGTGAAGCCGACGTAACCGAGGTAGAGCATCGGTGGATGGAAGGCCATCAACGCGTTGTTCTGGAGAAGCGGGTTGAGTCCGGGACCATCGGCTGGCGGGTTTGCCACCTCGATGAACGGGTTGGCGGGGCCGAGCATGAGGCCGAAGAAGAAGATCGCAACGGCGAGCATGGTGAACAGCGCCCAGCCGACCATGGCGTCATCGAAGCGTGCCCGGAAGCGCCATGCCACAACGGCGATGTAGCCGACAAGGATGAGGGTCCAGAGCAGAATCGAGCCTTCGAGCGCGCCCCACAGGGTGGCAACGGTGAACAGGACCGGCGTACCAATGCGTCCGTTCTCCGCAACGTACTTCACGCTGAAGTCGTGGTTGAGTAGCGCAGACTCCATGACGATCACGCCGACGATGGAAGCCACCACGATGAGGCCGATGTAACCAACGACGCTTCGCATTGCTCGCGAGTTCTTCGTGATGATCGCGTAGAGGTTGGTGATAGCGCCGAGGACCGCGCCGGCAAAGCCGACCGTGATCGACCCGTATCCGATCAAGACATGCATTTACTCGTTCTCCCCGGCTGCGTTGCTCACAAGAGCATCTGGTGAATCGGGAAGATCCTCTCCGCACGATGCGGCCTCTTCGATTCGGTCTTCGCGATATTCGTTGTCGTGGCGGACGAGCATGCGATCGCTCTCGAAATAGAAGCCGTCGTTGGCTCCTTGTTCCCACGGTTCGCCAATGGTGGCCGAGGACTGCCAGTTACCTTCGAGCACCACGGGCACGCCGAGTTGGAACGATTCGGCGACATTGCCGCGGTGGACGATGTCGACGGCGGTGCCGTCACATGCAATCGAGAAGCGGACGGCGGTGCCACCGTCGAGGTTGAACTCTTCGTCGCTGACCGCAATCGGCGAGCCGAGGAGTTGGAAGCGACGGTCGGCGAGTTCTTCGCGATCGGCGACTGCGGAGTCGGCTTCGCGAATGAACAGCGCTGCGCCGCTCAGACCCTGAAAGAGAAGCGCGCCAATACCGACCAGCAGCACGACGAGGATGAAAGCGGGCATTGCCTTCGACCCACGCTTGACCGCGTCGCGGTTCTGCGGGGTGAGGTCGAGCCCGGCATCACTTGACTGGGAATTGTCGAGTTCTTGGGCATCGACGCTGTCAGAAGCATCCATGTCGTCGAAGTCGTGAGCATCAAACTCGTTAGCCATCAGCTTTCTCCAATCACGTCAGAGTCTTTGCCGGTCATCCAACGCGCTCGTTCAATCGGGACGCGTGCTGCGACGCGGCGGGCCCGGCGCAACACCGAGACGGCATAGATCGCAGATGCAACAAAGACCACTCCCCATCCGGCGAGAAGGTATCCAAGGTGGGTCATGACAACTCTCCTTCGAGCACTGAGGCAGCTTCAGCCCTGCGGGTGGCGATGGCATCGTCGAGACCGAAGCGGTCGAACTGACGCTCGAGCCAAGCAAGGCGGAAGCGGTGGATCATCATCCAGGTGTAGAGGCCGACGCCGAGGACGATCGAGAAGAACAGCGTGAACGCCTTGAGTCCGTCGATTGCGGCTTCGGCAATGGTCGAGTTCTGATGGATGGTCTGGCTCGCCCACCACTCGACCGAGCGGTTCACGATGATGACGTTGACGACGAGGAGCAGACCAACGATCGCTGAGCGTCGTGCCCGTTGTTCTGCGGTTCCCTCGAGGCGACGCACTGCCAAGTAGCCGAGCGAGAGCATGAACAGCACGAGCGTGGTGAGCAGGCGCACATCGCCCCACTCCCACCAGGTGTTCCAGATTGGACGTCCCCAGATCGAACCGGTGATCAGCGTGAGTGCGGCAGACAGTGCGCCGATCTCGGCGGAGGCCCCGGCGACGAGGTCCCACCAGACCGAGCGCTTGATGAGCACCATGGCCGAACCGAGTGCGGTGACGAAGAAGGCAAAGTAGGCAGTGAGCGCTGCGGGAACGTGAACGTAGATGAGGCGGAAGGCATCGAACTGGCCAATCTGTTCACCGCTCGTGCCATCGATGCGAATGTCGGGTCCGCTCGGCCCGAATGCGAGGAACAGCCAGAGAGCGATGCCGACCAATAGCACGCTCCCGAGGATGCGTGTCGTGGGGCTACCGGTTCCGACGCTGTCGGCACGCCGGCTAGGCCCTGCCGGCGGCGCTTCGGGCGCCATGTGTTCACTGGTTGACATCTAGTTCTCCTCCATCAACACACCGTGACTTGCTACGCCCAAGGCGATGTACAAAGCCGCGAAACTAAAGAGCAGGCTGGTCCATGCCCAACCGTCGGTTGCGATCGTTCCCATGGCGTCGCCAAAGGCTCGCGTCGCGGCGATAAGCACCGGCGCAAGAACAGGTAGCAACAGAATTGGCAAGACCGTCTCCCGTGCGCGCTGGGCTCCCAGCAGCGCACCATAGAGAGTACCCGCGGCACCCACTCCGAGGACAGCCGCGACGAGGGACGTGACAAGAAGAACACCGTTGTCGATTCGAGCGTCGTAGAAGATGATGACCGCTCCGAGAAGCACCGTTGCGACCAACAGGATCTGCGAGATGAGCGCAGCGGCCTTTCCAAGGAAGATCGACGACGGCCGCAGACCGGACAGGAGCAACCCTTCGCGAGCACCTTCGCCCGCTTCAACAGCGACAGAACGGTGCACGGCGAGCACCGAGGAGAGAAGTACCGCAACCCAGTAGAGACCCGGGGTGAAAGTGGTGAGCGCTGGTCGATCGGCGTTGAGCGCAAAGCCGAAGAGCACGACGATGAGGATCGCAAATGGTGCGACCTGATTGAGCGCGACCTTGGATCGCTTCTCGATACGGAGGTCTTTGCCCGCTATGAGGAGGACTTCAGCCAGCATGGCCAACCCCCGACGTTCCACTTCGATCGGTTCGGCCTCGAGAAGTGATGCCGCGATCGATGCCCGAGCGTTCGACGGTGAGGCCGCCGGTGACGGTGACGAACCGGTCGACTACAGGTTCGACCCGGTCGAGTTCGTGAGAGGCAACCATTACCGCTCCTCCGGCAGCCGCAGCATCGGTGATGAGCGAGTCGACGATGTCTCGTCCACCTTGATCGAGTCCGGCGTGGGGTTCATCGAGCAACCACAGTTCTGGACGTCGAGCTGCAGCAACAGCGAGTGCCGTGCGGCGGCGTTGCCCAGCAGACAGCGATTTCACCGGAACGTCGTAGAGGCGGCCGTCGATCTCCATGCGTTCGCCCGCGGCCCGTTCTTGTTGTTCTGAGACGCCGGCGGCCTTGGCCCAAAAGCGCAGATTCTCTGCAACCGTCAGGTCGTCGTAGAGCATCGAGGCGTGGCCAACGTAGCCAACCCGAGGGCGCACCGAGCGCCGGTTGGAGAAGAGGTCGGTGCCAAGGATGCTCGCCGAACCGCTCTCGGGGCGCAAAAGCCCGGCACAGGTGCGCAAAAGCGTTGATTTTCCAGCGCCGTTCGCACCTTGCAGGAGAACGGATTCACCGGCGTTGACCGTGAGCGTGGCCCCAGCGAGCGCGGGAAATCGCCCAAGAAGCACGACAACTTCATGAAAATCGACCACGGCCACGGGTTAGAAGCTACCTGCATACCGTTGCTGGAGTGGATTCAAAGGCCTACACGAGCACTGTTCTTTCCGAATTCTCACACCAAGGTTCTCGATTAACGACGAAGACTCGCCGATACTAGGAACACTATGATTTCCAAGTTTTTTGGCTCACTCGGCCGATTCTTCATCACCGGGGGCGTCGTCATTCTTCTGTTTGTCGGCTACCAGCTCTGGGGCACCGGCATCCAAGAGGCATCAGCGCAGAACGATCTCGGGTCTGATTTCGATCAACTTCTTCAGACCGTCGACTTCGACGCACCGATCGAAGTACCAGAAACAACAACGACCACGACCGCTGCACCAACGACCACCGAAGCAGAAGTTGTAGAGGCTGAAGAGGTTGTCGAGACCACCACGACGACGACCACCACCACGATTCCTGAGGCCGGTGGAGCCCTCGAGGTCGTCGACGATGCCGAACTCGCAGAGAAACTGTTCCGCCAGGGCGGCGAAGCCGTAGCCCAGATCCAAATTCCGCAGATCGACGTCGACAAGTACGTCGTTTCTGGCGTGCAGGTCGAAGACCTTCGCAATGGCCCCGGTCACTACCGCTCGACGGTCTTCCCCGGCCAAGAGGGCAACGCCGGAATCGCCGGGCACCGCACAACCTATGGTGCGCCGTTCAATCGAATCGATGAACTCCTCCCCGGAGACGAGTTCCAGATCGTGACCGTCCAGGGCGTGCACACCTACCGCGTCATGTCGGCCGCCGAAGCCTTCTCCGAGGAGAGGCGCGCTGGCCTCGGTCCTGACTTTGTCCTTCCCGAGAACGCAGATGAGGTCGGACACATCATCGTTCCTCCAGCGGCCACTTGGGTCCTTGGAGACTTTGGCGACAACCGTGTCACGCTCACTGCGTGCCATCCGAAGTTCTCTGCTGCGCTACGAATCATCGTCGCTGCCGAACTTGTGAGCGCTCCGGTCAACAGCGTCGCACCTCCGGCAGACTTCGACCCCGGTGCCGCTGAACTGGTCTCCGAAGACCTGTCGGCCGACGAGATCGCCGCCGAGGTTGGCGAAGGTCTCGACCAGGACGAGGTCGATGCACAGAACGAGGCCTTCGAAGCCGAACAGGCCGAAGTTGATGCTGCTGGCGCACCTGCCGGTACTCCCGATGAGCCCGAGGCCGACGTTGCTGGCTTTGATCCATCGATCTTTGCGAACGAGGTCAGCCTCGACGAGGGCCTCAACGGTGACAGCGACGCGCTTCTGCCAGCACTGCTCTTTGGCGCAATCGCCGTTGCGCTGTACTTTGCCTTCAAAGAGTTGGCTCGCCGCTGGAAGCCATGGCCTGCGCTGATCGTCGGCATTGCTCCGGTCCTCTTCTTCATGGCCTTGGCCTTCGAGAAGGTCGACCGCTTCCTTCCTGCTGGATAGCAACGACGAGCAAGCCCAAGAATTGGACAAGTTCGCGGTCTTCGGCAGCCAAAGAGCTTCCACCTGAACCGCGCGCTCGCTAGCGTGTGCAACGTGACACGACCATGGGCAGGACTCGTCTTGGCGCTGGCGCTCTTCGCCGGCGCCTGCTCGTCCACCGACGCGACCTCGTCCACCAACGATGGTGATACCGATGACGCGACTGCGGTCGCCGTCGACGAGGACACCTCCGTTGCGGGAGTGCTGGGCGCAACGCTCACCGTCGATGCCGAAGAGGACGCCGTGCCCAATGTTCCGGGCGCCCCGCTGAACCGGTTCGACCTCCAGGTCGGCCAATGTTTCAACGAGGGCAGTTGGTACGACGAAGAATTGGACCGACGGATCGAACTGACCGCGTCGGTCGATTGCGAGCAGGTGCACCAGAGTGAGGTGTACTTCGATGGAGAGTTTCCTGCGCCGAGCGAGGCGCCCTTCCCTGGCGACGACAAGATGAGCGAGTGGAGCACACAGCTCTGTTACGACGCGTTCAACGACTTTGTCGACAACGAGTACGAAGTTTCGACATATGAGATCGGCTTCATTCAGCCGACTCAAGACACCTTTGAGCACCCCATTGGCCGCCATCGCCGGGTGTTCTGTTATGTCTTCGACACCAGCGGAGATCCCACCTCGGGCAGCGCTGCCGGATCCGGTCTCTAGAGCCACCGTCGCAGCCCGTCGCGCGTTTCGCGCGAGTATCCCCACCTACGGCGCGATGTTTACTAGATTCTGTGCCGTGCTATTGACTCTCTTTGCCATCGCGATCGGATCTATCGTCGGCCTCGCCAGGGGCGGAAAATGGGCGGGACCGACATCTGTCACGTTCCAAAATGGTGGCCTGCTGGTCGCCGCGATCACCATCGCGCTCGTGCAGACCATCCTCAACCCGATCTTCCCGGTTCTGTGGGTCCTCCTCGGCGCCGTGCTGTTGATCGTGTTTGCGGCTCGCAACCGTCACCTGGCCGGAATGACCGTCGTACTCATCGGCGCGGCGGTGAACCTGCTTCCCCTCCTCGCCAACTGGGCAGTGCCCATCTCTGAACTTGCCCTCATTTCAGCGGGCAGCGTCGACGAGTTCGGCAACCCAGAAATTGGTGGGGCATTTGAGTCGACAGCGACAGCGACCCGACTTTCGTTTCTCGGCCACGGCATCCCCGTTCCGGTATTCGGCACGGTCGTTTCGATCGGCGACCTGATTACCTTGGTCGGCATTGGAGATGTCGTCACCAACCTCTTCCTCTCTGCCCGCACTCGTGAACTCACCCTCGCCGAAGCGGGCGTTTCCTTTGCAAACGCCGCAGCTACTACTGACGTGGCCACACCGGGCGCTGCACATGCTGCTGGCACCACCAGCGACGGGCTGGTCTCGATCCTTTCGCCACTGCAAACCGGCATCCGTCGCTCGACAGATAGCGAACGTCGCCGTGTCGGCCGCAACAAGGCTGCGCCACCCTCGCACGTTCCCGCTCACGCAGCCGACCCAGTTGACCCAGTCGACACTCCCCCGCCTCCAACCGAACCCGCCCATGCGCTGTCCGACTCGATCTTTGGTGTGCCCGAGGCAGCGAACGAGCCTCACTGGCAGGAGCCGGAGTGGAACGAGAGCCCAGAAGCTAGCGACGAGACAGCTGCCAAACCCGCAATCATCGATCTTGTTGGGGCAGAGCATGAAATGGCCGCACTCACCCCGGTCGCGGCTGAAATTGACGAGCCCGTCGCAGCAGAGC
>CAZBTI010000067.1:12747-18202 GCA_964494395.1 uncultured Acidimicrobiales bacterium
TGAAATTATCGAACCTGTCGCAGCCGAGCCCGCACCGGTTCAGCAGGTTGCTTCGGCTCAGCCTGCTCCGCCGATCGTCATCAGCCTCGACGAAGACGGCCAGATCGCTCCGGTCGAATCGGGTGGGTTGTTCGATCAAGACATTCACATCGCTGCCGGTGCGCCAGTCGCAAAGCCTGCGCCAGCAGTGATACCTGAAGGCACCGACGCCATCACCGCTGCCGGCATTCAAGCCGTTCCGGTATTGCCAACGACGGCCCGTACTCCGCAGCCAGAGCCGGTTCCCGAAGTGATCGACCTCACCGATCCAGACGATTCTCGTCCGATCATCGATCTCACCAAGTCACCCACCGACGAGCAGATGGCTGAGTTCCTTCGTCGTCGTAAGGCTGCCGACCGCAATCTTGAGCGAGTGCCAATTCGTCCTCCTGGCCAACGACGTGGCCGTGCTCCAGTGCGGATCTCGCTCAATAGAGAAGACGGAGTTGCCAAAGGCCAGCGGTAACTGGGCAGGCTGTGTAGGTGAACCCCCAAGAGTCTGAAGAGACCGACCCGATCCTGCTGCGCCGAGCATCGATCCGTAAGAAGTCGAACTTTGCCCAACGGATTGGCTATTCGGCGTTTGGTCTGGCCATCGTTGCGTTCTTCATTGGACTATTCACATCATTCTCCTCTGGGCTTGCCGGATTCATCATCGCCATGCTGATAATTGGCAGCATCATTCTCGCAATTGCCATTCAAGTTGGGTACGCAATTCGAGGCGCAGAACGGCACGAAGAAGACGCCATCGCAATGCGGCGACAGCGCCAACGAGACAAATGATCAGTTCGACCCGAGGTGAAAATCATGGCTGAGAGCGGCACACGGTTAGGCGCGGCGGAACGCCGCGAACAACTTCTCGACGCTGCTCAGCAGACCTTTGGCACCCACGGCTTTTCGGCGACGTCGATGAACGACATTGCCGTAGCGGCCAGTGTCACCAAGCCGGTTCTCTATCAACACTTCGATTCGAAGCATGAGCTGTTTCTCGAGGTGTTGACCTCGACCGCGAGCAGCTTGAACGAGGCGGTCTCGGGCGAGCTCTCCGAGGCGACCACCGGCCGAGAAAAGGTCGAGCGAAGTATTGCCCGATACGTCGATTTCTTTGCAACGAATCCAGAGAACTACCGAGTGTTGTATGGCGAGGGTGTGCGTACCGAACCCGCCTTTGCCCAAGAGTTGCGTACGATCCAGAACACGATCAACGACCTCATTGCCGAGCACATCGAGATCGATGGTCTCGACCACGGTCTTCGGCGCCTCGCCGCTGAAGCGGTTGCGAGCTTGTTGGAAGGCGCTGTTGGTCGCTGGCTCGACGAGGGCACGCCTCAGAGCCCAGAGCAGGTTTCGGCGCTCTTGTCGTCACTCGCATGGCGTGGACTGCGGGCAGCAGCGTAAAACTGCGGGCAGCAGCGTAAAACTGCGGGCAGCAGCGTAAACCTGCGATAGGTTGCCGTATGGCAAATCACAAGATCAGCATCGAATACTGCGTTAGTTGAGACTATTCGAGTCACGCCGTGAGCGCGACCGAGGACCTGCTCAAGACCTACCAACACATCATCTCTGAGACCACGCTCAAACATGGCGCGAGTGGAATTTTCGACGTGATTGTCGATGGCGAGATGCTGTATTCGAAAGCTGAAACCGGGCGCCACGCCGAGTCCGGCGAGGTTTTGCAACTCTTCGCCGCAACGTACGGGGAAGGCGTCAAGCCGTACGGCACCTAGAAGCAATAGATTTGCTGTCAAATCGAGTTGCTGTTACGTCCGCCCCGAAAGGGGTAAAAACGTTACTTTCGAAGCTGTGTCCGCAACCACGCTCCTCCTCGGCATCCGAATCCTCGACCCCGGTCTCGAAATAGACGCCATTCATGACGTACTTATTTCAGACGGTGTCGTCTCCAAGCTCGACGCGCCGGGAACCGGTGCGACATGGGCGGAGCATCCCGATAATGGCGCTCTTGGGACGCTCGTAATCTCGCAAAGCGACTTCGCTCATGAGCTGATCTTGACCCCCGGACTCATCGACATCCACACGCACAGCTTTGGGTCCGCCGGCGTGAATCGGCCAGATGCGATCGGCGTCGAGTCAGGCGTACCGATCATTGCCGACGCTGGTGGCGCCGGGCCAGCGACTATCGACGATTTCATCGCACTGCAGACACCGTCGTCGAAGACACGGATCAAGACTTTCATGTCGATCGAATCCGGTGGAATTACCGATTCGCACCGGGGCCACAACACCACCCGCTGTGCAACGGCGATGACGACGAGTTCGCTCGACGCGTTCCTTGGCGCTATCGAACGCCACCAAGGCACCATCGTGGGCCTAAAGGTGTGGGCAGCGGCGGCTGCGGGAATCCGTTGGATCGATCATGCGACGAACCTGAGCGAGATGATCGAGCTCCCAATGCTCGTCCATGTCGGCGAACTCGAAGATCCGAACGCCGAAAGCATCACTGGCGATGTCATCGATCGACTCCAGGGCGGCGACATCGTCACCCACAGCTTCACTGGCTTGCCTGGCGCCCTCATCTCGCAAAACGGGAACATCCTTCCCGAGGTCATGGCGGCCCGGGGACGTGGAGTCCTCTTCGATATTGCGCCGGGAGAGCGGAACCTGTCGTTCGATCGAGCCGAACTGGCCATGGAGCAGGGATGGCTTCCCGACACGATCTCTTCAGACGTGCACCATTGGGCCCGCGCACACAATCCGTTTATGTCTCTCCCCTACGTGATGAGCATGTTCTTGGCGCTTGGCTTGAGCCTGCGTCACACCGTGAAGTGCGCTACCACGAACGCTGCTGACGCCATTGGTATCAACACCGGCGAGTGTTGTGTCGGCGGCAACGCAACCTTGTCGTTGATGGCGCGTCAAGAGACGCCTGCCATTTTCTCCGATGGCAACCGTTCGATTCACGGCCAAGAATCACTTATCCCGGTTGGCAGCTTCCTCGATGGGGAGTGGACCGAAGCAACCGCTTCGGAGATCGGCCACGACACGGCCATCATCTCGTCGCCGGAGTGCGAGAAGTTCTTTGCAGCGCTGGGCGGCGAACTGGCCCATCTCCAACGCCACGATTCTCGCTGGCGGGGTGAAGAACTGCATCGGCTCGTACACCGCGCTCGAACCGACTGCGGCCTCGACATCGCCGAAACACTCACTGCGTTACACGACGGGATGGCCCCTGGCGCGCCAACGATGCCCGCCGGATGGCTACTCGAACAGCTCGGTCCTACCGAGACAATGGCCCGCCTCGACTCGTTGCGTGCAGAGGGTCAGCAAGAAGCCCTCTCTACTGTTTCCTAAGACTCAGCCCTCGGCTGATTCTTCAGCCGCCGGTGCAGGAGCCTCAGGCTCTGGTGTAGGTGCTGGTGCAGGTGCCGGCTCTGGATCTGGTGCGGGTGCTGGCGCCTCAGTAGCGGCTGGGGCGTTGTCATTCCCGCCGCCGCCACCACCGTTGCCGCCGCCACCGGTTGCTTCCTGAGCGTCATTGCCGCCGCCACCGTTGCCGCCACCGCCGCCGTTGCCGCCACCGCCGCCGTTGCCGCCTCCGCCGCCACCGGTTGCTTCCTGAGCGTCATTGCCACCGCCACCGCCGCCACCGTTGCCGCCTCCGCCGTTGCCTTCGGTTGCCTCGGCATCGTTGTTGTTGTTGTCGACCTCGACCTCGACCTCTGCAGGTCGCGCGGGTGCTGGCGCAGCTGTGGTTGGCGCAGCTGCCCGTGGCGCAGCCGCCCTTGGTGCTGCGGTGACCGGAGCACGACGGACAACAGGTGCCCGGGTGGTCACGGTTCGACTGCTCGACGAACGGTTGACCGGTGCAGCCGTGGCTGGTGGGGTTGTCGTCGTGGCGTTGAGTTCAGAAAGGAGAACGGTTCGGCTGATCGTCCGCGTTCCGGACTGCACAATGAAGTTGCCCGATGCCCAGCCGGTCACGTTTTCGTACGTGAGTTCTACCCAGTGGCGATCGGTTCGGCCAGTCGCAACCATTTCTGCGCCAGATCCGGCCCGGATGAGTAGCGCTCCGCTTCCCTGTGGCGTGGCGCGGAGGTTCGTGCCGGTCGCGCTGCTGGGAACGGTGTAGACCGCAACGGTGTCTTGAATCGTCACCGAGTCCGCGAGAGTTTGTTCTGGAAGGTCGAGCTCCGTGAGTCGACGGATGTTTACCCATCCCTCGACACCGTCGATGTCGACGACTGCCCACTCACCAGATTGCGTACCGGTGGCGAGAACGTCTGCTCCAGAAGCGACTCGGGTGACTTCGCTGTACTGGCGGCCGGGGCCGGCGAATACGCCAGTTCCGCTCGGGCCGGTGTCGATGTTCAATGCAATTGGTTGTCCCGATTCCAACGCCTCCGCAAATGCAATCCCTTGTGGGGCGTCATCGTCGAATACGACTTCGGTGCCTTCGAGCTCCTGGTTGGCCAAGCGCTCGGAGAGGGATCCGTTCGTTACCTCTATGGGTGAGCCAACTTCGGTAACTTCGCTGATTTCGCCGCAGCCGGCGAGAACGAGGGCACCGAAGAGCGTCATGTTTCGAAGAGATCGAATGGACACAGATCGCTCTTCACTTTTGCGTGGGAGTTGCATAGTGGGACATTCGGCCTATTCGCCAAGTTCTTGAGGTTGTCGATTATTAGATATGGCTAAGATTCAGCCCACTGTCCTGGAGACCGGCACATTCGCATCTCCTGCAACCCAAACCGACTCGCCGTATCAGCTTTTGCAGAAGCCCGACGGCTCGCTCGTTGTGGTCTGCGTCGAGTCGAGAACTCACCACGATGTCTCGGTACTTTCGGCGTGGAGTTATGCCGATATCGAGTCCCAACGTCGGGCATTCATTCGCGAGATCGCTGCGTGGTTCTGCACCAACGGACCGAAGGACGAAGCTCGCGAGGCAGCTGCAGTCGACGAGGTGAAAAGGGTGCTCGCTTCCGAGTACGACACCGACGACCTGAAGGCCGATCAGGAATGGAACGCAACGAACGATCTCAGCGTGCGCGTCCCGATTTTGCGTAAGACGCTCCCCGAGCCCGCCCGATTGGACCTCATCGAGCTCGCAAGTCGGGTTGCAACCGTCGGTGACGGCGTGTCCCCAACCGACGCGCAGTTCATCGAGATCTTAGGATCTGGTCTTGGCCTCGATGCAGAAGCGGTCACCAACATCGTGATCGCTGCAATGCAATCGCAGGCGCAAGCTGCTGCCTGACCTCACAACCCTCCATCTCCGGTAACGTACGTGCGGGCCGCATCGACACGTCGACCGCTGCCCATGCCCGGGTGGCGAAACTGGCAGACGCGGGGGGCTTAAACCCCCCTGGAGGGAAACCTCCGTACGGGTTCAAATCCCGTCCCGGGCACTGAAACCGCCAACGGCTGAGCGCCCGGAGAATCCGACTTGGTCATCCGCCGT
>CAZBTI010000068.1:0-6721 GCA_964494395.1 uncultured Acidimicrobiales bacterium
GTTTACAGGAGCAGCACCGTTTACAGGAGCAGCCGATGTGGTCGTTGTTACCTCTGCGGGTTCATCGGCCAGGGTGACGCCGAGGACTTCGCTCACCACCGTCTCTGGTGCAGTGAGTGCTGCTTCAGTATTCGAGCCGCCGACAACGCTCAACAGCGAGTCGCGATCGGGTAAGGGCAGTGTTTGGGGCGCTACCGGCGCAATTTCTGCTACCGGAGCGGCGCTGACCTGTTGGTCGGGATCTGCATGTGGAATGAGGGCGAAAACCACTCCAACAAACGACAGCAGGGCGATCCGGATTCCGATCTTCACCTGACTATTGGTAGGACACAACCGGGCGGCGCGCCAAATGCGGGCCCGCCCCCAAACGCCTGTTTTTATGCGAGAAGCTCTCGAATTCGTTCCTTTGGCCTACCGATGATTGCCTTCTCGGCAGTGACGACCACAGGACGCTGGAGAAGGGCCTTGCGGTCAACGAGCAGGTCGATGACCGCTTCGGGGTTCCCGACATAGTCGTCAGCGTTCAGTTCGAGCTTTTTGAACTGGCTGTCCTTGCGAACGAGGTCTTCGACCGGATCCTCGAGTAATCCCACGATTCTCTCGAGTTCTGCGCGATCGGGAGGGGTCTTCATATACAAGACCACGTCTGCGTCCACTCCAAGGTCCTCGGCGACCGCCAAGGCATTCTTTGAGGAGCCTCAATGAGGGTTGTGATAGATCGTTACGTCAGCCATGAGCCCACCCTAGGCACGCGGCAATCGGCAGGCCAAAGCCCAGCGGGGTTGCGACTAGATCGCGTCCGAACCGTACTCGCCTGTCCGAATGCGGGCGACGCTTTCGACCGGGGTCACCCAAACCTTGCCGTCACCGATCTTGTCGGTTCGAGCACCACTAATCACCGCATCGACAGCTGCCTCGACCTGCGCGTCATCGACGAGGACCTCGATGCGGGTCTTGGGCGTAAAGAGCACTCGGTACTCGGTTCCGCGGTAGGTCTCAGAGTGGCCGCCCTGTCGACCAAAGCCCTGCACCTCTGACACGGTCATGCCTTGAATGCCAGCGGCTGCGAGCGCGTCCTTGACGTCGTCGAGCTTGAATGGCTTGATAACGGCTGTAACGAGCTTCATGCTCAGATTCTAGCCGTGAACTGCGCTTCTGGGAGCAGTGAACTTCGAAGCAGCGAATTCGGTACTAGGAGGCTGCTGCGCGAACCATCGCGGCGTCGAATGTCGCCGTCCCATGAACCGCCTCTGCTGGCCAATCCACGGTGAGTTCGATCGTGCCGAGGTCGCTCTGCGGCCAGACCCACCAGTCGCCGGTGATGACATGCTGGCGAGTGAGTCGACGGTCGTTGAGCGTCGTTCGCTCGTCGCGCTGTCCAAGCGCCAGCAATCGAGCCTCAGATGGCTGCGCCAGATCGAATCGGTTGAAGATCTTCCGGTTGTCGACGACGGTACCGTCTGGCAGTCTCAGCGAGATCAACATGAAATCGGGGCCTGGTTTGTACTGCGCGCCTCGTCCTGGAACGAGATCCTCTTCGGGTGAAAATACTGGGGGGAGCACCCAATCTCGGAGCGAGCGGATCGACATGGTAAATCCAAAGCCGAACTCATCTGCACCAAACGCAGAGAGTTCGATCTGCGCCGAATCACTGTTGGCGACAGCCAGCGGCACCACGCCGGGGGTACGAACAGCTTCGAGACGGCGCTGTGGATCGGGGCCCCACCAAGCACGATGGCCGTCACTACGACGATCGAGGGTGGTGAGGAGGTCGTCGATCTGGTCACGGCTGAGGTGGCGCAAGCCATAGGAAATCAAGCGGCGTGCTTCGTGGGGTTGCACGCCCAATTGGCGCAATACCCGGCAGGCGCCGGACTCCTCGTCGAGGAGCATTCCATGCAGGAGTTCAAAGAGCCCTGTGGGCCCTTCTCCATCGATTCGCATGGTTCGTAGCGAGGAAACAGCGCGTTCGGTGAGGTGCGGTTCAATCGCCGGGGAGGGTACAACGCCGCGGGCCTCCATCATCTGCTCGATGGCTCGATCGATGCGCAGCGTGTTGAGCGCAAACAATTCAACGAGTTCAGATATCTCGTCCCGGGCGGTGGCAACGATGCCGTAGAGCAAGTATTCGGTCCCGCATCGCTCATCGCCATTGGCGAGGGCTGCGTGACGGGCTACCTGCAAGGCGAGCGCTGCATGATCATCGAGTGTGAATTCTTCTTGCACCTCTCCGACCATAGAAGTCAATTGCGGCTTAGGAAAGGGCACAACGACCATTCGATTCTGATTGCCCAAGCGCGAGGTTCTTCCGACCTCGGTGAGCAGGTTCTGAAGACCTAAGGACGTTCTTCACGTGGTGTGCGTGCCGCAATGCGCTGCTACCTCACCCACACCGTCCACCACCATTGAAATTTCAGTGATTATGTTGTCGTTATGTCTATCTACCCGCCAGATGACGTCGATTTCATTGATCTCTCCGATAATGAGCAGCCCAAAGGCGGGCAGAGGCGTCGTCCTCGTCAAAGCACCCCGCCACCGCCCAGCAGCAACGGCACGCCCTTCGACCCACGGTTCATTGTTCCAGCTCTGCTGTTCCTTCTTGCCTTGTTCGTGATTGGGCTGGCATGGAGTTCCCGTGGTGGTGATGACGACGACACCATCGCCGCGAACACCACTACCCAGGAAACTGTGGTGACGAGCGAGCTCGCTCAATCGGTGCTCGATGCCGAGCAACGTGCCGGTTTCGACGGCATCTTCGTAGAGGAAGTAGACGGCACACTCGTCCTTTCTGGCGAAGCAGCCAATGCAACGGACGTAGCGGCTATCGGTGCAGTCGCCCGTTCGGTGGAAGGGATCCAAGGGGTCGACAATCGGGTGATGGTCGTTGGAGGGATAGTCGATACTCCATTCCCGCTTACCGATAGCGGCGTAACCAACGATGGAACCGACCTCGCAACACAATTGAACAGTTTGGGCCGAATCACCTTCGAGACTGGTAGCGCTGACCTCACCGTCGAAGGCAACTTGGTTGTCGACAACGTTGCTCGCCTACTCGAGCGGTCGCCAGGCATTAGTATCGAGATCCACGGGCACACCGACTCCGATGGTGACGAAACCGCGAACCAGGTTCTGAGCCAGGAGCGTGCGCAAGCCGTATCGGTGGCACTTTCTCAGCGTGGCATCGACGCTGGCCGGTTCACCTCGATCGGCTTCGGCGAATCAAACCCGATCGCCCCCAACATCACCGACGATGGTCGTGCAACCAATCGCCGCATCGAGTTCATCGTTGCCTCGTAGGCATATCTTCCGGCACAAAATTGCCTGACTGCGGTCTCGCTTCGAGGCCGCACCTACTATGACCTCGTAGGGTCAAAGTCCAGATGGCGAGGCAGGAGGCCGATGGTTAATCCGCAGTCCAACGCTCGCTTCGAGTCCAACGCTCGCTTCGAGATCGTTCTCTGGAGAAGGTCTGCGCTCCTCGAAGGAAATCGCCGATCACAGATGCCACTCGGTGCTACGCCCTGGTCTGTTTGGGGTTGGCTCGCACCACTGCTCTTTTTGATCGTGGGCGGAATCGCCTTCTTTTGGGCTGTCGAACACATCGAACGAACGGTTGAATCGTCGGCCGCTCAGGTGCTCGTCGATGCTGGGATCGACCCAGCGGGCTTGGCATTCACTGCGAACTACCGCGATCTCCAGATCTCTGGCGATCTCCCCGATACCGTTTCCCCACAGATGGTCGAACAGGCCCTTGAGTCGGAAAAGTCGAGTGCGTTCGACGTTCGTAATGCGGTCTTTGTGGCGGACGAGCCAATCGTCGGCGTGCCAGAGTTCGCCCGCATCGAAGTGAGTGCCGTCTCCGACGGATCCATGATCACGTTGGTTGGAGTGGTGCCCTTGCGGGAGCATGAAGACTCGATCCTTTCCGCGGTGAATTCGACCGGTCTTTTGGTCGTCAACAATCTGACAGTCTCTGGCCTCGCTCCGGACGCCGAAGAGCCCGAAGAGCAAATCGCGGCGTTCGGCGATGCCCTCGCAACATTGACTCCGGACAGTTTCTCGTCGGCCAGATTGTCGATCGCCAACACGGGACCAGTCACCGGAGAAATCAGCGCCACCAATCAAGACGCCGCCTCGGTGTTTTCCGAGATCGACGGCGATGACGTCTCGGTATCTGCACCGCCGTTGCTCGGCGCATTGTCCATCTCGGCGACCTACGATGGCGAACGCATCGTGCTCGATGGAACGGTCCTCAGCGCCTCTCAGCAGAACAGATTGCTCACGAGCGCAGCTGGTGTCGTTGGCTTTCGCAACGTCGTGAACAATCTCAACATTTCTCGACTCGATGAAGTTGTCGAAGGTGCCGAACAACGTATCGATGTGCTCGCAGCGGTCTTTCGCACTTTCGACGGCTTAATCTCGGGAGATGCGTTCCTGAACGACACCGACGTGACGGTAAACGGCGTCGCTGTCGATGAGAACAGGCGAGGGTCATCGCTCGATGCATTGAACGCCGGCGAGGACGTTGGCCTTCGCCCGGGTGGAGTCATCACGCTCTCGGAGTCGTTGCCTATTGCTCAGCAGATCGATCTTCTTCAGGTCGAACTCGACTCGCTCGCCGAGGAGGTCCGCGAGACCGTCCGCTTCGAATTCGGCAGCGTCACCCTCACCCCAGACGCCGAGGCCACACTCGATTCGGTGGCCGCTGCCCTCCAGCAATACCCCCAACCTGTCGTCGAGATCGGCGGACACACCGATAGCAGCGGATCGGCGGCGTTTAATGTTGCCCTTTCGCAACAACGAGCCGATGCGGTTGCGGCATATCTCGGCGAACAGATCGACCCGGGACGGCTGGCAGCGATTGGCTTCGGCGAATCTCAACCAATCGCCGATAATGCGACCGTCGAAGGCCAAGAAGCGAACCGTCGTGTCGAGTTCATTGCTCAGGAGAGCTTCTGATGACCTTTGCCCTACTCGAGATTCTCGTTCCGCTCATCGTCGTGTTCCTGCTCGGTCTCGGCATTGGCTGGATGGTGTGGCGTTGGCGGCGGCGCTTGGTCAGCTTCGTGGAGTGGAACGAACTTGCTACCGCAGCGAACGAGGCGAACGCGAATGTCGCGACCGTTGAGGCCGAGAAGGCTGAACTCGCAAACGAAAAGGCGGTGGTTGAGCGAGAGCGAGATGTCGCTATTGCTCGAATTGCTGAACTCGAAGCCATGATCTTTGAGGTCGAAGAGCCGACGGTCGATCTGACCGATAGAAGTGCTGCGGAGGCACCGAAATCTGACGCTGAAGATCTGAGCGACTGAGGATCTGAGCGACTAGGTAACCTGAAAGTCATGGCACGACGCTCGCGACCAATCCTTGTGGGCATGGCGTGTTCGGTTGCTCTACTCGGGGCGTGCTCTACGGGCGGAGGCAATGCCGACGACGCGTCGAGCGAACCGTCTGAGCAGGTAGCACCCGCCGAAGGCGCAACGACGACCGAGCCACCCGAGGACCCTTCGACGAATGGGGCTACGGACCCTGCAGATAGCGCTCCCGAGGCCGAGCCTTCCCTTCCTCCGGTGTCGGTCGATGACCTATCTGAGCTCACCGGCAATCTCGTCCTGATCGACTCGGATGAACAGGTCGTGATTACCCAGCCCGATGGCTCACTCCCCCTTGTTGTGAGTGATCCCGATACGGTGAATTCTCAACCGACATGGTCGCGGAACGGTAGCCGCGTTGCGTGGACGAGTTTCGGAGCGGACGGAGCGACGCTCTCTTTGGCTACCGGTGAGGGTGAGGTCACGAGCGTTCCGGTGGTGAGCCCTGCCTTCTATCTCTCATGGTCGCCCGATGACACGTGGATCGGCGGGCTACGCCCGACCGCTGGCGGAATGGAAATGTTTGTCGCCGACATCGAAGCACAAACCGATCGCCAAGTCAGCCAGGCGCAGCCCTTCTACTTCGATTGGGCTGATGACGACGCAATCGTGGCGGCGCTTGGCTCCCAGTTGCTCGTCGATATCTCTGCGAGTGACGCGGTCAATCCACTACGTCGTCCGCTCGAACTTCCGTTGGGAGCATTTCAGGCGCCGACGGTGCTTCCTGACGGCGACGTCATCGCGGCGTTGATTCTCGATAACGAGAACGCGCTGGTTCGCCTCACGGGTGCTGACCCTGAGGTCATTGCCACTGCCGATGCGCCGATGCTCATCTCGGTGTCCCCCGATGGGCAGCGGGTCGCTGCGGTAGTGGCGCCCGATGTTGGTGGCCAACAAGCCGAGTCCGAAGTGATCCAGTTCCAGTTCGATGAGCCGATCGAGTTGGAGACCGGCCGGGTGACGATCATCGATCTCGGCACAGGAGAATCACAAACCCAGCCACAAGAGCAGGTCGTGGCATTCAGTTGGAGTCCGGACAGCACGACGCTTTCGTTGCTGTCGCTCAACGGGTCTGCGCTGCAGTGGACCTTCAGCACCCCCGAGGGCGATGTGGACGGAGCGGAGTTCTTCCCGAGCGCCCGTTTCTCACAGCGCTATCTACCGTTCTTTGATCAGTACAACCTGTCGTCGACCGCGTGGTCGCCAACGAGCGATGCGATCGTCTTTGCGGGAACGATCGATAATGAGGCAGGGGTGTTTGTCGATCTGGTCTCCGACGACGCCGGCCCAGCCAGAATTACCGAAGGCGAAATAGCCTTCTGGTCCCCGAACTAAGGCCGGAGCCACAACAG
>CAZBTI010000068.1:6821-17860 GCA_964494395.1 uncultured Acidimicrobiales bacterium
GGCCCGAGCGAGCCGAGAGCGGGAAAGATCGATAATCGGTGACTCGTGGCAAAATCTCTTCCCTGCCACGACGTCAACGATTACAACGCCGGGTCGGTGCAGCCGCCGAAGCCGCCGGTGCCCGCTGATGAGTCGTCGACGAAGTCCGAAAGGTAGCCGGTGCCTTGTGCGTCGGTGGTTGCCCAGCGGATGAGGCCGTCAGCGATTGCCTTGGCGTGTGACCACTGGAACTCGTTGTCGACGAAGAGGGCTTCTTCTGATGCGTTGGTGAGGTAGCCGGCTTCGGTGATGATCGAAGGGACACCTGGGGTGAAGCGGTGGATGCCGTAGAGGTCGTCACCGCTGCTGTTGAAGCGGGTGCCGACGCCGTTGCGCCATCCGCCGACCCAGTCGGCTTCGTAGGCGCCGACGTGGTCGAGCATCTCTTCGAAGACGATTCCGCCGAGGCGGCGGGCTTCGGCGTTTCCGCCGTCGACAAAGATCTCCGAGCCTGGGGTTGATTGTGGCCGGGTGGCTCCGCCGTTGTGGTGGATCGAGACGAAGGCTCGTGGGTTTACCGAGTTTGCAATGGTTCCGCGTGTTTGGAGCGGAATGCGGATGTCGGTGGTGCGTACCTGTAGGACGGTGTAGCCCGCTTCTTCGAGGTACCACTCGACGATTCCAGCGATGCGAAGGTTGAGGTCTTTCTCGATTGCGCCGGCGGGACCGACAGCGCCGGTTTCGCTTCCTCCGTGTCCGGCGTCGAGTACGAAGTCGACTTGGCTGATGTGGGTGCCGTTGGCGATCGTGACTTCGTTGCCGCACGGCGTTGTGGCTCTAAAGCCGCCATCTGCGGCCGGTGCGATGATCGGAAGGACGACGCCTCGGGGGCTGATGACGACACCGCCGTCGCCGGTGGCTGCTTCGGCTGGCTCGGGGGCTTCTGCTGGTTCGACGGCAGCTTCTGCAGCCGTGGTCGTTGTCGTCGGCGCTGCGGTCGTCGTCGGCGCCGCGGTTGTCGTCGTAGTCGTTGGCGCTGCGGTTGTTGTCGTGGTCGACGGCGCCGTGGTTGTTGTTGTCGAGGTTGTTGAAGACGTGGTCGCCGTCTCGGGGATGACGAGGGTGTCGCGGGTCGTGTTCAACTCGCCGAGGAAGGACTCGACCTCTTCGCTGAGTTCGACCTCGCTCAATACCTCGACTTCGATCTCCTCAGCGTCGGGTGACGTGGCTGGATCTGGTTCGGGAGTGACTGCCTGGCGGGCGGCGAGGACAGTAGACGTCGTCGTCGGCGCATCTGTTACCTCGCCAGCAGTCGCTAAGCGATCGCCGGCGGATTGCGCAACGAGGGTTGTCTCTGACTCCCCAAATGGGGGCAGCGCTAAAAGGGCACCAATAAAGAGCAGCGTGCCAATAGCGGCAGTGAAGATGTAACGCACGGAACCTCCGCACCTCCAACGAGGTGCATTCTGAAGTTGAAGCGCGAACACTTCAACGAAAACACTAAAAGTGCCCCGCTCCGCGACCTAGATAGTAGATCAACCGATTCCAGCGGGTGTTGGACTACCTATCGGGAATTTGCGCGGATCTATGAGTCGTTGCCTCGACCGCGTGTCGAGTCCCATGCTGAGCCGGTGTTGTCGCGGGTGAACGGCTCCTTCGGCGGCGTCCGACCAGAGAGTTCAGCGTCGATGACATCGAGTTTCCAGCGTGCTTTGGAGATGTCGATTCGGAGGTCGGCAACCTCGTGGCCGGTCTCCGCCGCGTCTGCCTTTTCGAGTACGTCTCGATAGGTGCTCGATGCGTCGACGAAGCGGGCCTTCAACGACTTGTCGTCGGCGAGGGTGACGCGAGGGTCGAGGTCGAGAATCAGATCGCTCATCGCCTGAAGTTCGTCCTTGGTGCTGTCGCGTGCGTCCGATGTCGTGACTGCACGCCGAGCCGCCTTGTTTCGGGCGGAGATGACCGATGCCAACGCGAGCGCTCCAGCGACGATGGCGAGAATGATGAGGATGCGCATACCGGCAAAGATACCGGTTTCTGGATCACCTGTCGGTGTGTTGTCCACTGCTGACTCGGTCGTGGCGCTCTCGGGGATGGGAGCGAAGGTGTCTCCGAGCGCAATGAGTTCTCTCGCTGCGGTCGCAAATGAAGCTGGTGGATCGGAGCGGTCGAAGTCGGCCATCACCTGGCCGACGTTGAAGAACGGAAAGGCCGTCGTGGCTCCGCCGATCTGGTCGCCGGTGACGAACAGCAAGGTGGTTGGGCCTTCTGCGCCGGCGAGGATGTCGAGGGTGGATTGGGCGAGCAGACCCGCAGGATTTTGGTTCGGGTCTTGTTGGACCTCAAAGGATCGGTCGGTGTAGGCAAAGGAGAAGTCGTCGCCGAACTCGGTAACGAGAGCGTTCATGTCGGCAACGGACAGGGTTCCCGACTCGTCCCACCAGCCGTCTTCGAGAACCGCCTCGGCAATGATTGCCTGAAGGGATCGCTGGGCCTCATCGTTTTGATCTGGATCATTTTGAGCAGAGAGTGGTGGAGCCACCAGTCCAATCAGTGCCAGCGCGAGCACTACCAACGCAATGACCTGTCGCCATGAGGGAGTGGGTTGGTTCACCCAGGATCCTCCGCTGCCACGTCGGTCTCAGGATCCGCCAGCGCTGCTCCCTCTTCTTCGCGAGCTTCCTCGTTGGATCCTTCCACGAGTTCGATCCCGTCGATGTCTTCCATGGTGAGCGTCATCAGCTCGTCATTTGATGGATCTTCGATCTCGACCATGCGCACTGCGTGGCGCGAGACGGCCGCTTCGAAAAGGTTTCTGGCAGTACGGCCGTTGCCAAAGCCCTGTCCACGGTCTTGTTCGGAGAAGAACCTGAGGACAGCCTCCTCGCCGGTGTCGTCGAGGTGATACTCCTGGCTACCGGAAATGAGGCTGAAGATCTTTAACAGTTCGTCGTCGTCATAATCCTCGAAACGAATCGTTCGAGGGAAACGCGACTTCATGCCTGGGTTTGCTTCGACGAGGTCGGCCATTTCGTTGGGGTAGCCAGCGAGGACGACGACGACGCTGTCGCGTCGATCTTCGACGAGTTTCACCATGGTGTCGATGGCTTCACGTCCGAAGTCCTTCTCGCCACCGCGGGTAAGCGAATATGCCTCGTCGACAAGGAGGACACCTTCGTCGGCGCGATCGAACAACTCGTTGACCTTGGCCGCGGTCTGGCCGACGAAACCAGCGACCATTCCAGAACGGTCGGTTTCGACGAGGTGACCCTTATCGACGACACCGAGGCTGCGATAAATCTGCGCGAGCAGACGAGCAACGGTGGTCTTGCCGGTGCCGGGGTTCCCGACGAAGATCAGGTGGCGGCTCGAATCTGGAACGGGAAGTCCGCGTTCCGCGCGCAACTTCTGCACCTTGAGAAGCGCAGCGACGAGCTTGACCTCTTCCTTTACCGATTCGAGTCCGATCAGGTCGTCGAGTTCTTCGAGTAGGTCGTCGATGTCGCGTTGGGGTGGGAGTTCTGCTTCGGTCGGTGGCGTGGCGGGCGTTGGAGAGCCACTTGTGGCCACCGATGCTCCAGCGTTGACGTTTCCGCTCTTCATAGTGCGGAGCATCATCGAGCGAAATTGTTCGACTCCGGAAAGCTCGAAGCGACTGGTGTAATCGTCGAGGCCGATGGCGGTGTGAGCCATTCGTAGAGCTTGTTCGTAGTACACGCTCGAGTAGGCCGTGCCGTTCTGCTGGTCCGCTGCGACCAGCGAGTTGAACAACCCCGACGGCTCGTTGAGCCACGACCGCTTGCCGGTGATAATGCCAGCGGTGCGCACATCGGAGGGCTTGGTGTTCGGTGGGAGTAGTTCGGGGAAGTGTTGCTCGAGCGCAACGATGAAAGCCTCGAGTTCAAGATCGGAGTGGCTATCGTCGCAGTCGATAAATGCCGCCGAGCAGTTGAACGCGTCCAAGGCGAGATCTTTTCGGAGCTGGTCTGTACTCCGGCGGAGCGTGCTATCGGCTACCGGTTCGAGAGTGGCCATAAGCGAGTCGATAAATGCTTCGACCGAGTTCGCGAGTCCGAGATCAGGTTCTGCCATAGCGGTCAGCTTACGGGCTGATTAGCATCTCGGATAATGATCGATCTTCGCAGCGACACCGTTACCCGACCCGGCCCCGAGATGCGAGCAGCAATGGCTACCGCCGAGGTGGGTGACGATGTCTGGGGTGACGATGTAACGGTGACCGCGCTCGAAGAGAAGACGGCCGCGTTGCTCGGCAAAGAGGCGGCGGTCTTTGTCCCATCTGGAACCCAGTCGAACCTGTGCGCCATCCTCGCTCACTGCGCCCGCGGCGAGGAATACATCGTTGGCCAGGCCGCGCACACCTACAAATACGAGGCGGGCGGCGCGGCGGTACTGGGGAGCGTCCAACCCCAACCGATCGAGTTTGCCCCCGACGGGACCCTCGACCTCGACATGGTGGCTTCGAAGATCAAGCCCGACGACCCACACTTCGCCCGAACGCGCTTGCTCGCATTGGAGAACACCGTCCACGGTCAGGTCTTGCCACTGTCTTATGGCGACGACGCAAGGGCGCTCGTCGATGAGCACGGCCTGTCGCTACACCTCGACGGGGCGCGAATCTGGAATGCGGCAGTGGCACTCGACGTGGATGTCGCCGAGATTGCTCGACCGTTCGACAGCGTGTCGGTGTGCTTGTCGAAGGGGCTCGGGGCCCCGGTTGGCTCGGTGCTGACCGGATCCCCCGACCTGATCCACTCGGCGCGACGCTGGCGCAAGATGCTGGGCGGCGGCATGCGCCAGGCCGGTGTCCTCGCTGCTGCTGGCATCTATGCCCTCGACCATCAGCGGAATCGCATTGCCGATGACCATGAGATGGCGCGCCGAATCGGGGCTGCGCTCGCTCCAGTTTCTGGAGCCACCGTCACGAAGATCACCACGAACATGGTGTTTGCCGGGTTCGAAGATGGCGAGCGGGCTGCGGCGCGACTGGAAGCGGCAGGCTTTCTCGCTGCGCCCGTCGAGGGAACAACGCGGTTCGTCACACACCTCGACCTGCCCGACGACACGCCCGAACGACTCGCTTCAGCGCTCGCATAACGCGGACCTGAATTCGGGCTAGCCGGCGGCCCAAAGGCCTATGCCAGGCGGTACACGACCTAAAAGTCGTGGTCCTTAAGGCTCAAATCTGCTCTAGAGAGCCGATCGCCTTACATAGTTTGCGTAATAGCTCGCCATAAATACATGTATGGGTACACCTAAGAACTTTCGTTTGGGACGCGGTCTAACCGTCCTTATAGGAGTGTGCGGCCTACTGCTTGCGGGAGCGTTAGGGTTCCTCGCATTCGGACAACCATCGGCATCGGCAGCGTTCGACGGACTGCCGACGGAGACCCCTCGACGCGACCTGCCCATCGCCCTTGACCAGAATCGGCCAACGAACGACGCCGGTTTGACCGTTTTTGACCAGACCCAAGTTGGCGACTTCATCGTGGTGGTCGGCAACTTCACCGAGGTTGAAACACGTGATGGTCGCATCCTCCAAACCTCTGGAGCGTACGCATACGACATCAACACCGGCGCCCTGCTCGAGCCGTTCCTTCCAGAACTCACTCGTTCCAATGGCAACCCAACGTCTGTCAACGCCGTGGCACCCGCTGGCGGGAACAACGTGTTTATCGCCGGAGAATTCAACCGCGCCGAAGACGTGTTCCACAACCGAATTGCGAAGTACAACCTGTTGACAGGCGAGATCGACAACAGCTTCTCGGCGGACTTCAACGCTGCGATCACGGAACTCCGTTACGACGACGGACGCCTGTTCGTCGGCGGCGAATTCACGTCGGTAAATGGGGTGAGCCGACAACGCTTGGCCGAAGTCAACCCAAACAGCGGTGCTGTGGTTAACTCGTTTCGATTCGACATCACGCAGAGCAGCCGCACCCCTGGCACTCCTTTCGGGCCCCGCTACATCGGTGTCACCCCCGATGACATTCTCGTCGTTGCTCATCGCGGCGAAATGGTCGCCGGAGAACCGCGCACCGGCATTGCACTGATCGACCTCAAGTCGAACAACCTCTTGGGGTACAGCACGAACTTCTGGAATGGCTTAGAGGTCTTCCTTCAGGATGCTGCAGTGTCTCCTGACGGCTCGTACGTCGTTCTCGTCAGCAACGGGTTTGATTTCCCAGCCGAAGGTCGAGACGTCGGTATCCGATTCGACATCTCGGATCGCCATACCTCCAACCAAAGTGAACGCTGGATTGCTCGCAACTTCGATAGCACGTTCTCGGTTGCGATCTCCGACGACGCAGTATTCATGGGCGGACACTTCTGCAACGTGGAGGGCCCCGGTTCGGCAAACCCCTTCCCAGGCGTCGGTCAGTACGGCAACGAAAACAGCTGTTTTGGGGCCACCCCCGGCAGTCGGTTTCCTGGCGTAGTCAACCGCGACCAACTCGCAGCGTTCGATCCGGTTACCGGACATGCCCTCGACTGGGATCCAGGTTCGAGTGCATTCCGGGGAGTGCAATCGCTTGAGGTCATCGACCGAGGCCTACTCATTGGACACGACGGACAGTTCCTCGGACGTGATGGCGCCGACCGTCGTGCGTGGAATGTCGGCCTTCACGGCTTCCTCGACTTCGCCAACCCCGACGGCAGGCCAACACCACACGAGTGCGGTGGCCTTCGCGCAACGATCGTCGGCACCAACTCCAATGACGTCATCACCGGAACAAGCGGACGGGACATCATCGTCGGCCTTGGCGGCAACGACACCATCCGCGGTTTGAACGGCAACGACGTCATCTGCGGGAACGAAGGTCGCGACGTTATCCATGGCGGTAAGGGCGCTGACATCATCTTCGGCAACCAGGGTGGTGACACGCTCAACGGCAACAACGGTGTCGACACCATCTATGGCGGCAAGTTCCACGACATCATCGATGGCGGAGGCGGCAGGGACGTCCTCGAAGGCAACCTCGGTGACGACAGGATCCGTGGTGGAACTGACAGTGACGAACTCGACGGTGGCCAAGGCCGTGACGTGTTGCAGGGTCAGCGAGGCCACGATCGGCTTCAGGGCAACGCCGGCTGGGGTGACACCGTTTCCGGAGACCTCGGCAACGACCGTTGTGTCGGCTTCCTGTTCGGTCAACCAGACAACCCGAACGACGTCATCTCTAACTGCGAATCACGCTAAGCGAATAGGGCCTGTCATGGTCCTCCGCTAGGGTCGGCGCATCGACACCCTCACACCTTCCTCGTCGCAGATCTATGCGCTCGATATCGAAACCGATACCGCACTGGGAGGCCTCGACCCGAGGTCGGCCCCGGTAGTCGCCGTTGCGCTGTCGGGCGACGGGTGGGCGCAGGTATTCGATGGCGAAGAGCACAAGATCCTCTCCGAAATCGACACGGCAATCGCCGAGCTCGAACCCGGGGTTATCGCGACGTGGAACGGTGCTCGGTTCGACCTGCCCTTCCTCGCCGATCGAGCTCGCACCACCGGTGTTTCCCTTGGCCTGCAACTTGCGCCCGACCATCGGCCTCCGTCGAGGCACGAACCGCTGCCCGGACATTTGGGGGGCTATGTCGCGAGCTGGTACGAGCACAGCCATCTCGATACCTACCTCGTCTACCGGGCCGACGTTGGTGCGTTTATGCACATTCCCTGCGGGTTGAAGAGCTTGGCTCGATTTACTGGACTCTCCCCCGTCGAAGTCGACCGTGAGCGCATCCACGAACTCACCACCGAAGAACTGCACGCCTACGTGGCAAGCGATGCAATCATGACCCGCGAGCTCACGCTGCGGCGTTGGAACACGGCGAAGCGGTCGATCGACACGCTCCCCGCTGTAGCGATGCCAGCTAGCGCTTAGCGAATCTCGTCGTAGTTGGCGACCTGATGGTGCGCGGTATCGAGGTAGACCTTGGCCTCGGGCACTCCGCCGAATCGACCGCGGCTCCAACGCACCTCGATGTGGCCTTCGATCGGCCGACGAGCGCCCTTGAGTTCGGCGCGCCAGCGGACCATGGGCTGGCCCATAGCGTCAGCCCACACATCGAATGAGCGGATGGAGAATTGACGGCGGAAATCGCTCGGCGTACCCACACGGAAACGGAGCGGTGTTCCGTCGGAGCTTGCGCCCAGCACGAAGTACGGAGCGGGCTGGAAGCGCAGGAGGCGCCACAGCATGAGTTCTTGGTCGGCCTTGTCGGACAGGTTGTCTTTCCAACGGTGAGCTGTTGCCACCGACACGGCGTTGACGAAGTCTCGGTAGGGGCTGGTGAGGTCGTCGGGCCATGCTCCTCGTGTGGGGAGCGCATCTTTGAGCCGTTGGCGTGACTCGCCATCGAGTTTGCTCACGCACTCGGGCATGTTCGCCACACCGGTGAGCCCAACGCTGCGCTGGTAGAGGTCCTGAAATGCCTCGGGAGCGACCTCGAGGAACCAGTCGGTGCTGTCGCCGCGACGCTCGGCGAGCAGGCGGTCGAAGACGTGGCCGGGAGAAACGTTGAAGAGGATGTCCGAGCCGTACTTGCAGCTGATCAGGTAGACGTGATCGACGCGCAGATCGGCAGGGATTTGGTCGTAGCCCGGTGGTCGCCCTGGGCCTTGCCATTCGACGCGATCGGGTACGCGCCCGCGCAGGCCGTCGGGAGATTCGAGGAAGCGCTGGCCGTGTTCCCACGCTTGGGCGAATTCTTCGGCCGACTCCCCTGCTGTTAACTCGTCGTAGAGCAGGTCGTACTCGTCGTTGCTGACGTTGTGAAACCAGTCGGGCCGAACCGCGAGCGCCCGGTCGATGTTGGGGAAACCCAACATGGCCAGACCGGTCACGATCTCGGTGATCTTGGTCCTCGACGAAGCCATGGGCTGAACTTAGGCGTCTCTGAAGAGCGGAGCGAACTGCAACTGCGCCCCGATGAGGTCGCTTGGCAGATCGTCTTCTGAATACACGTGAAGCTGGGTATAGACGTCGATGGCGGTACCGGTGGTATCGATCCATTCGACGACGGCATCAGCCCATCGCTCGTCGAGGAGTGCCTCTCCCATGCGCTTGCGCGCATGGGAATCGAGGTCATTTGGGACTGATCTTGCAACGACTTCGAGTGCGAGAAGCCGTTGCAAGACGTCGATGGATTCGGCTGCGTACACCGTTGGTGGATCGTCTCGAACCACGGCGTAGGCAACCCCGCTCATGCGCCTCGTTGGTGGAAGCGTTCGGCAATATCGGCGGCGCTCCAGTAACCGGGAAGCGGTTCGGCCGCTCCCTGCTGGGCGTAGCTGCGCAGGCGTGCAACGCCCGCAGCGGTGGCCTCACCGGCAACGCTGCCTTCGAACTCGAGGCTGTCGGCTGGGTCGTCGAAGATCTCGATTGCATCGAAGAGCGCCCATGGCCCGACCGCACGCATGGCACGGTCACCTTCGGAACTCTTGCGGGGCAGGTGCGAGGTGAGCACGAGGAGTCGGGTATCGGGGTGCGTGGTCTTGAGCACGTTGGCCCGACCGAGCATCTTCCACAGCGTGTCGGTGCGCATCAGGCCTGGGCGGCTGCTGGTGAACGCTCCGGACATGTCGACGTAGTAGCGGTACTCGCCCTGTTGATCGGTGATCTCGAAGTTGAGCTGCAAGCCGGTGCCCTTGACCTTCACCTTCTCGGCAATGATCTCGAAGCCGGCTTCTTCCAGCACCTCCTTGGCGAGGTCCTGGGCTTTCTTGCCTTCTTTGGTGGCACGAGCTTGAAAGTGTTCGACGCGCTCGTCGATGTTCTCTGGTACTTGAAGCGTGGGCAATGGTTCATCTCCTGCTGATACGACAGGCCGGTGTCGTGTCCGTGCCTGTTCTGCGGCGACCCGTTCTCGGGCCAAAGTGACATAGTCGGCGTCGAGGTCGAAACCGACCCCCACGCGTGCGGTGCGCTCGGCGGCGACGACGGTCGATCCAGAGCCGAGGAATGGGTCGAGGACAACGTCGCCCTCGAAGGTGTAGAGATCGATGAGGCGGCGCGGCAGTTCGACCGGGAACGGAGCGGGGTGACCAACACGGCGTGCCGACTCTGGGTCGATGCGCCACACGTCGAGCGTCGCTTCCATGAACTCATCAGCGCTCACGCTGCTGCGGTGTGGCATGCCAGCGGTTTCGCGCTTGGCGGGCTTCTGCGCCCGATCGAAGCGACCCTTGCTCGCAATGATCACGCGTTCGGTGATGTCGCGAAGCACCGGGTTGGTCGCCGAACGGTACGAGCCCCAAGCAAGTGAGCCCGATGCGCCTTCGGCCTTGTGCCAGATGATCTCGCCACGCAGCAGCATGCCAAGATCGTCCTGGAGGATATTGATGACGTCGGCAGACAAGCTCCGGTAGGGCTTGCGGCCGAGGTTGGCGACGTTCACGGCGATGCGGCCGCCCGGTTCGAGCACACGGAGGCACTCGCTGAATACGTCGCGCAGCATCTGCAGATAGTCGAGGTAGGTCTTCGGGATCTCGGGCCGATCGCCCGAAAGCGCCTGCTCGTACTCCTTGCCAACGAAATACGGCGGCGAGGTAACGACCAACGCAACCGAGTTGTCGGGGATGACATCCATATGGCGGGCATCGCCATTGACACACCAGTCGTCGAGGTTGAGCGTCTTCAAATCGGGCAACGGGTTGACGGTGTCGTCGTCGGAAACAACCGGAGGGGTGAAGCGAGCGTAGAACTCGCTCGCATCGTGGCTCTCACGACGCCCGGCGCCGAACGCCTGGGTAGCCGTTGCGCCTTTGCGAAGCGATGGCGCGGCCTCAATCTCAACCCCAAGATCGGCGGGGGTCGCCACTCCCTTGTTGGGAGAAGCCGCTCCGTTCGAAGCGGTCGGAGTGTCGGTTGTTGAAGAGCTGGGTTCCACGGATGGAGCCTTTCGGAGAAGGGACTTGATTTTGGATGGTCCTCTGGCCTCGTAGCCAGTCTCCGACCGCTCGGCGACAATGCTACGAACTGCTGAGCAACAACCTAGGGATGGGGTGTGACATTGCTTTATCTAACCGGGCTCTGTTGGGTCTG
>CAZBTI010000069.1:0-17831 GCA_964494395.1 uncultured Acidimicrobiales bacterium
CTACACGCCGGACTACTCAAAGGGTTGCTCGGTGGAAGCAAGAACGCAGCACAACTCCTCGTCGTCTTTCCCACGCTGGCCTGGGCCGCGATCTATGTACGAGACATCCAACGCACCCGGTCGATCCTCCTGCTCGCCGCATTTGCTTCCCTCGGCGGCTCGGTGCTCGTCGATGTCGGTGTTGGCCTGACGGGCGAGACCGAGTTGCTGGTCGAAGACGGATTGAAGTTCCTCGGCATCTTGGCCTGGACCCAGTACTTCGCCATCACCTCCCGTGACATTGCGAACTCAGCCATCGATACCGCCTTGCGGACCACTCCAGGGTCCAACGACGAATCTGCTGCACGTGATGGAGCCCCCTTCGAGGTCGCCTGAGCCCACAAAAAAGATTTGTACAGGCTGACAGACCGTCACGGTCTGTCAGCCTGTACAAATCTCGTTTTGCGGTCTTGTTAGAGGCGGTAGGCGTGGATGTTGCCGTCGTGTGCCCCGAAGTAGAGGTGGCCGTCGACGACTGCCGGTGACGTCCACACCAAGTCCCCTACGGGCAGTTGATGCAGTGATTGTCCGTCTTCGCGTTGGAGCACGTGGAGGTTGCCGTTACTCGACCCCACGTAAATTCGGTCCTCCGTGATGGCCGCCGACGACAACACCTCGCTCAAGTCGACCGCCCAGATGACCGCCCCGTTGGCGCCATCGATGGCGAGAAAGCTCCCGTCTCGCGAGCCGATGTAGACCGTGCCGTCGGCGACTGCCGGAGTGGCGAACACCGATGCCCCTGTCTGGATGCTCCAGCGCAGCTCTCCGGTTCTGGCCTCTACGGCTCGGATCTGGCCGTCGTCGGACCCGAAGACGATCGTGGCGGGCGAGTCCTCATCGATGGCTGCCAGGAAGGCACCCGACGAGAAGATCGAATTGGCGGTCTCGACACGCCAGACCTCTTCACCGGTCGCTGCGTCGAGAGCGTAGTAGATGCCATCGATCGAACCGATCGAGACAATACCGTTCGCGAGCAGTGGTGAAGACAAGATCCCCGAGCCCGTCTCAAATCGCCAGACCTGCTCTCCGGTCGCGGCATCGAGGGCATAGACGAAGTTGTCGAAGGCACCGAAGTACACCACGCCGTCGGCGATCGTGGGTGAGCTCTGTTGGCCACCGCCTCCGAGTTCGACCCGCCACAGCTCGGATCCATCCGCGATATTGACCGCATAGAACAGATCATCGTCGGCGCCGAAGTACGCAACGCCATCCAGCACGGCCGGAGACGATCGCACGAGTCCGCCGACCGAGAATCGCCAAACGGTTTCGCCCGTCTGCGCATCGAAGGCGAGCACGGCGTTGTCGAACGTGCCCGCAATCACGAGGTTGTCAACGACCGCAGGGGAAGACTCGACCACACCGCCCGTAGGCGACTGCCAGAGAAGTTCTGGAACGTCGGCACCTTCTGGCTGGCCGTCGAAGGCTTGCCGACCAGGATCACCCCGAAAGGTTGTCCACTCGTCGAACCCGATGGGGTCGCTCGATACTTCTCGAGGGACCGAAGTAGTGCTGGCCTCTGCGCTTGGCGTTGTGGTTTCCGATGTTGTTGTGTCAGGGGCCGCTGTGTCGGGTATGGCAACGCTCTGGCTCGAGCACGCTGCGAGGATCACGCCGAGGATGAGCAGCAGTCGTAGTGGGTTGGCTCGAATCATGTGATCAGGGGCGAAGGGTGAGAATCGAAAGCGCTCCGATGACGGGCACTGTCGCCATGATGGCCAGCGAGGTTCCGAGCGACAGGCTCTCTCCGAGAATGGTCAGGAGCGTTCCGCCGATGCCGCCGCCCAAGAAGAATACGACCATGAAGACTGCAAGCGCTGCGCCTTGTTCGTCTGGAGGAGTGCCGAGGCTGAGCAACCCGAGCAGCGCTCCCTGGCCAATGCCGAAGGCGATTGCGAGGACGGCGAACGCGATGGCGATGCCGATCGGGTGGTCCAAGAGGAACGCCGTGCCGAACATCGATACCGAGGCGAGGGCGAGGCCAGTCGCTGCCATTTGCGAGGTAGAGAGGTAGTTGCGGAGTCGCGCAGCGATGGGTCCCACGATGATGCCGATGAACGCTGACGGAAACAGCAGGGCGCCAATGGTGATGCGTCCAAGTCCGTGCTGCTCGGTCAGAACCGCTGGCACGATGATCAGGAGGGAGAAGTAGGTCGCCGGAATAGCTGAACCAGCAAGAGGAATCCGCCAGGTGAGAGAACGGCGAAGCACCGAGGGCGGGAGAAACTGTTGGTCGCTGCGTCGAGCGCCGAGGACACTGGCTGCGATGCCCAGCGCCAGAATTGCGATCCCGATGAGTCCGACGCCGACGTTCGAGAAGAGTTGCAAGCTCACGTTCAGGCCGACGGCGATGAGCGCCACTCCTGCTGCGCCGAACCTATCGACGCCTTTCAGTGAACCGGTGCTCGGCGTGGTGAGCTTCCGTACTGGACCGATCAGCAAAAGGCCGAGGGCTGGAAGCGCAAGAGCGGGCCGCCATCCAAGGAACTCGGAAAGTAGTGCACCGATGAGCAACCCAGATGAGGAGGCAGCGACGATGCCCGACATGCGTGTGAGTACATGTGGTCGTTCTTCCTCGCTCGTGTTGAGCGCAATGATCACGGGCGCCAGAACGGGCATCGAACCTGCGCCCAAGCCGAGGAGCGCACGGGCAGCAATGAGGGTGCCGATCGATGGCGCAAACGCCGAAAGCACAGCGCCGAGCGAGAGGATGACGAGGCCGATAGTGACGGGCGTGCGGGGACCGATGTGATCGGCGATCCGACCGTAGATCGGCGCGCTGGCGGCGAGTGAGACGATGAAGGCGGTGATGACCCAAGCCCCGGTGGCCAACGAGACGTCGAAGTCGTCTCGAATGGCGGGGACGACGACCGCAGCAGCTGACGATGCAAGGGCGACGAGGCCGTAGGCGACGCCAACGATGTTGCCGGTCCGGGTCGGCGATGGCCGCGTCGAATCGGCGCTCGTCACCGCCTCGGCGGCTGCGGCATTCTCGATTGAGGTCACGGCGTACAAACCCCGCGTCGCTGGGTTCTATTCACCCGTATCCATTCACCGTCGAAAGCCCAGAGAGCGTTGAAATTCCAGCGACCTAGGTGGCGATGGGGTTGCCCGCTTCTTCCCATGCCATGAAGCCGCCTTCGAGGTCGGCAACGTCGGTGAAGCCAATCTGGCTCATAAGTTCGACGGCCCGTGCGCTACGGCTACCGGCCTTGCAATAGACCAAGTACGGAACGCTCTTGTCGAGTTGTCCGACCTTCTCGGGGAAGTCTTCCAACTGGACGTCGATCATGATCGCCCCTTCGAGGTGCCCTTCGCCAAACTCGTGATCGGCCCGCACATCGAGCACGACGAGGTTCTCCGGCGGGTTGCTCGCCATCGCAGCACCCTCTTCTAACGACACAACTCTGATTCCACTCATGGTTTCAGCCTTCCTAAGCGTTTGCTGGTCCGGCGTGGACCTCGACGGCGAACTCGAGGAGCGTAGCCCCCATGCTCACGGGCTTTTGTGGTGGAGCCTCCTCACCGGAGCCTTCGCTACTCGGAGGGCCGGCGTGAGCGTTGCGAGCTCCATCGCCGTCACGCCAGGCAGCGTAAGAGTCTTCATCGGCCCAGCGGGTGTAGACGAACCAGCGGGTTTCGGTCTCACCGGTGGGGCGGAGCAGTTCGAACCCTTCGAAGCCGGCCACGTTTGCGAGGCTGTCCATGCGGGCAGTGAATCGCTCGACGATGGTGTCGCCGGCCTGTGGTGGGATTTCCAGTGCGTTGATCTTGACGATTGACATGGGTGTGAAGCTACCGGGTCTGTGGGTTGGCGACTCCGCGGCCTCTCGATGAGCATGGGATATAACCGCGAGCCTCAGTCACCTTTAGCGACTTGCGCGAGACTGACGGGATGATCCTGGAAGTGAACCGAAAGAACATCGGGGAGACCCGACTCGTTGAAGCCAACGAGGTGCCGATCGAGGATGGTCAGGTGCGGTTGTCGATCGATCGGTTCGCCATCACGGCGAACAACATCACCTACGCCGTGTTCGGCGACATGCTCGGGTATTGGGACTTCTTCCCGACAGTGCCCTCTAGAGACAACACCGAGTGGGGTCGAGTTCCCGCAATGGGCTGGGCCACGATCACCGAAAGCCGTAACGACGATCTCCCCGTGGGCGGTCGCTACTACGGCTGGTATCCAATGGCTTCGAGCGCGGTGTTCACCTCGACCGCAACTCCCGACGGGTTCCGTGACGACGGCGAACACCGAGCTGCCCATGCCCGCGTGTACCGCACCTATGTGTCGAGCCTTGTCGACCCGATGTACCCGTCACCCAACGAGGGCATCGACGGCTCGATTGACGACGGCGAAGATCGCCACGTTCTGCTTCGAGGCCTGGGGCTCACTGGGTTCCTCGCAGAGGAGTTCTTTGCCGACGGCGCTGGTTCGGGCGAGGCCTACTTCGGCACCTCCCGAGTGGTTGTGCTGTCTGCTTCGTCGAAGACAGCCCTCGGTTTTGCCGATCGGGCGCATCGCCGAGAGGGCATCGAAGTCGTCGGCGTGACCTCGGCGGGCAACCGAGAGATGGTCGAGGCCAGTGGCTTCTACGACGTGGTGGTGTCGTACGACGAGATCGACTCGATCGAAACGGACGGGGGAGCGGTGTCGATCGACATGGCCGGCAACCCCGATGCGTTGCGCGCAGTACACGAACACTTCGGTAATGGCCTCGCCCATTCGATGACCGTCGGCCGTAGCCACCACGATGCCGAGCCATCGAGCAAAGAACCAATGCTCGGCCCTAAGCCCGAACTCTTCTTCGCTCCGAGCGAAGTTGCCCGCCGAATCGAAGACTGGGGACGGGAGGATTACGCCCAGCGCTGCGCCGATGCAATCGCTGCCTTCGCAGTCACCAGCAAAGAGTGGCTCACGGTCGAATACCGTGCTGGCGCTGACGGTGCGGTGAGCGCATGGACCGATGTCCACGCTGGTTCGGTCTCACCGAACGTCGGTCTCGTCGTCCTCCCGTAGATCTTTACGTGTTGTAACACGCGCCGAGAGGGTTTCCGGCGGAGGCTTTAGAATGGAAACATGGCAGTCGGAACCACCAGTCGATCGGATATTTCTATCGACGGCATGAGTTGTGCAGCGTGTGCAAACCGTATTCAGCGCCATCTCGACGACCTCGATTCGGTCGATGGTGCGCTCGTTAACTTCGCTACCGGCAAGGCCACGGTCAACCACGACAACTCTGTCGATGGCATGAGACTCGCCGCCGAGATCGAATCGCTCGGCTACACCGTCATCGACGACGCCATGTCCAATGCAGCAGAAGATCGACGAGAGGCCGACCTTCGCCTCCGCATGCTCGTCGCTTTGGGCCTCGCCATCCCCGCCATGCTCATCTCGATGATCCCCGCCCTGCGGTTCTCGGGCTGGGAGTGGGCCGTCGCAGCCTTGGCCACCCCGGTCGTGCTGTGGGCTGGAGCACCGTTCCATCGGTCGGCTTGGGCGAACCTCAAACAACAGGCCACCACCATGGACACGCTCGTATCGATGGGCTCGCTCTCGGCTCTCATCTGGTCGTACGTCGTTCTGATCTCTGGGCTCAGCGAGGGCGACCTCCACTTCGGCACCGCCGGGATCATCATTGCGTTCATCCTGGTCGGCAAGTGGGCCGAACTCCGGGCCAAGCGCCGTTCGGGCGACGCCATCCGCGCCCTCGCCGACCTCGGCGCCCGGTCAGCTCGGCTCGAAGATGGCAGCGAAATCCCGCTCGAAGCGCTGGCGGTCGGCACTCGCTTTGTCGTTGCCCCGGGCGAAAAGATCGCAACCGACGGCGTGATCGTCGACGGTCGCTCGGCGGTCGACGCATCGATGATCACCGGAGAGCCAGTGCCGGTCGAAGTCGGCCCAGGGAACGAGGTCATCGGTGCCACGATCAACGCCGACGGCTCGCTCACCGTCGAGGCCACCCGGGTAGGAAAGGACACCGCCCTCGCCCAGATCATCCGCCTCGTCGACGAAGCCCAGGGCGGACGAGCCGAAGTGCAGCGCCTCGCCGATCGAGTGTCGGCGGTATTCGTGCCTCTGGCCATCGTCATCTCGGCGATCACCCTCATTGCCTGGATCGTCACCGGAAATGCAGCGAGCGCAGCGTTTACTGCAGCCGTTGCCGTCCTGATCATCGCTTGCCCCTGTGCGCTGGGCCTCGCCACTCCACTCGGCATCATGGTCGGCACCGGCCGTGGCGCACAGCTCGGCGTCATCATCAAGGGCGGCGAGATTCTCGAAGATACCCGTGCGATCGACGCAATTGTTCTCGACAAGACCGGCACGATTACCGAAGGTCAAATGGTGCTCCGAGATGTGCTCGACGCAGGTCTGTCGAGCGGCGATCGCACGATTGTGCACCACCTCGCCGCATCGGTCGAATCCCGATCCGAGCATCCAATCGCCAAGGCCATTGCCTCCTCGCTTCCCGACCACTCGAAGGTCACCGACTTTACAAACACGCCCGGCTCGGGAGTCACCGCAACCGTCGGCGGCATCGAAGTGCGTGTCGGTCGACGCAGCCTGTTCGATGTTGTGCCGAGTGAGGTCGAAACGCTCGCCGCAACCGCCGAAGCCGACGGCGCCACCGCAGTCTTTGCCGGACGAGGCGGCACTGCCGAACTCGTCTTCGTCGTCGTCGACCAGATCAAGGACACCTCCGCCAAAGCAATCTCGGCCTTCCGAGACCAAGGCCTCTCGGTAACACTTCTCACCGGCGACAACGAGCGCACCGCCCACGCCGTGGCCCGTGAGGTCGGTATCGATCCAGCGAGCGGCGACACGATCATCGCCGAGGTATACCCGGAGGAGAAGGTGGCGGCCGTTGAACGACTGCAGACCCAAGGCCGCCGGGTAGCCATGGTGGGTGATGGCATCAACGACGCACCCGCGTTGGCCCAGGCCGACCTCGGCATTGCCGTCGGTACGGGAACCGACGTGGCGATCGAAGCCTCCGATCTCACCATCGTGACCGGCGACCTCCGAGCAGTAGCCGACGCGATTGCGTTGTCGCGCCAGACGCTCTCAACGATCAAGGGAAATCTCTTCTGGGCCTTTGCCTACAACGCAGCGGCCATCCCGCTCGCTGCATTCGGCATTCTCAACCCCGCCATCGCGGCAGCGGCCATGGGTCTGTCTTCGCTATTCGTCGTGTCGAATAGCCTGCGGCTGCGTACCTTCTCCGGCTACCGTTCGTAGATGACGAACAGCGGGCACAACTCATGAGCGGCGTTCATGGCTGAGTCGGTCATTTCTGCGGTCTCGGTAACCAAGAGTTGGGGAGACAATCACGTCTTCAGTGAACTCACCGCCGAGATCCCTGTGGGCATCACCGGCCTGCTCGGATCGAACGGCGCGGGCAAGACCACACTCTTTGGCATGCTGCTCGGCCTGCACGATCGCAACAGTGGCGACCTGTCGGTGCTTGGGGAAGACCCGGCGAAGGCGGGCCCTGAACTGCGCCAACGCATTGGCTACAGCCCAGAGCATCACGACCTGCCAATCGATCTGGCAGCCCAAGACCTCGTCCGCCACGTCGCCGAAATTCACGGCCTTCCCAAGCGAGAAGCCACGACCCGAGCAAGCGATGCCCTGTGGCTCGTGGGGTTGGGGGAAGAGCGGGCTCGGCCCATCGGCACCATGTCGACGGGCCAACGACAACGTGTGAAGTTGGCACAAGCAATTGCACACGGCCCTTCGCTGGTCATCCTCGATGAACCAACCGATGGTCTCGACCCAGTCCAGCGTGACGACATGCTGCAACTCATTCGCGACATTGGCACGAAGTACAAGATCAACGTGGTGCTCTCGAGCCACCTCCTCGAAGAGGTCGAACGCATTGCCGACAACATCGTCATCATCGGCGAGGGCCGAGTAGCCGCATCGGGCCCTATCGACGTGCTGCGAACCCGCAGCGGCGGTGCGATCGCTGTTCTCGACGATGGGCACGAACAGGTGGCCGCTGCCCTGCGTGCTCACGGTCTGGAGGTCAGGGTCGACCGCAACCGCCTACTCATTGGCCAAGACGAGCCGATCGAAACCCTCGCACCGATGGTGCTGCAATCGGTGGCCGAGGCCGAAGCCTCCCTCCGTCGTTTCGGAGCGGTGTCACAATCGCTCGAAGACCTCTTCCTCTCCGAGGTGCAGCCCCGATGAGTAATACCAATGCCGAGATCTACGACCGGGGTTACCGCGTCTACGACGGCCCGAGAACAGGCGTGTCCACCGCCCGCAGAAGCGTCGCCATCGTGTCGATCCAGCGGGCGCTCGGGCTTCGGCGCAAGTTCCGCTTCAAGATCGTTCCGATCATCACGATCTTTGTGGCCTTCGCCCCGGCGATCGTCTTCGTCGGTCTTGCAGTCGTGCTGCCAACCGAACTTGCTGAAGGCCTCACCGTTGACTTTGGGAGTTTCTGGGGACTGACGAGCATTGCTGTCATCCTCTTCTCCGCCTTTGTGACTCCGGAACTCCTGATTAGCGACCGGCGGACTGGAATGTTTGGCGTCTACATGGCGTCGCCGTTAGGTCGTGGTCATTACGTCGCTGCCAAACTTCGGGCCCTGATCACCGTCATCAGTACCGTCACGGTCTTGCCGCCGGTCTTCCTACTGACCGGATACGTGCTCGTAGGCATCGGACCTGACGGTTTCGGCGAGACCGTCCTCGACCTTCTACGAATCTTGTTCGTCGGATTGTCGATCGCCCTCTACTTCTCGCTGTTTGGCATGGCGGTCGCAACGGTTACCAACCGGGTCGGCGTGGCCTCGGCGGTCATCATCATGTCCTTCCTCGCTAGCGGCTTCGTCACCACTGCTCTGGTCGAAGCAGCCGATGCCCCCGACTGGGTTAGCGCCTTTGCTCTCCCAGCGCTGCCCATCGACCTCTCGGCCCGTGTCTTCGACGAGCCGTCGAATCAGATTCAAGATGTTTCCGGCGTCTTCTCCATCGGCGTATTCGCTGTCGTCATGGTGGTCAGCGCGGCGGTTATCTGGTTCGGTCACCAACGGATCGAAGTCACCAAGTGACCAACAGCGATCCACCGCAACCACAATCACCACCAGAACCGTCGCCGCCGCCTCCAACCGGCACGCCGACCGTCGCCCCAACCCTCGCCCCGCCCGCACCGTCGAACGCGCTCGTGAGCGTGCAGCGGGTGAGCAAGTGGTTTGGCGACGTCGTTGCGGTCTCAGACGTGAGCTTCCACCTCGGCCCAGGAGTTACTGCACTGCTCGGGCCGAACGGCGCGGGAAAGTCGACGATGCTCCGCATGATTGCCGGCCTTACCCCAGCGTCGCAAGGAAAGATTGAGGTCCTCGGTGGCGATCCGCGATCAAACGCCGATGTTCGCGGGCGAATCGGGTTGGTCTCCCAACAAGAACAGCTCTTCGCCGAGCAACGAGCGGTCGAGTTCGTTGAACTGGCTGGCGTGCTCAGCGGCGTATCCGATCCGCACGCCGCTGCCTCAGCAGCTCTTCAAACCGTCGACCTTGACCCGGCTGACACTCGGCCGATCGCCACCTACTCCAAGGGCATGCGCCAGCGGGTCAAGGTGGCCCAAGCGCTCGTCCACCAACCAGCACTGCTGTTGCTCGATGAACCGCTCACCGGTCTCGATCCTCGCCAGCGCCTCGCCATGACCCAACTCATCCAGCGTCTCGGTGAGACAGGAACGTGCGTGATCGTGTCGAGCCACGTGCTCGAAGAAGTCGAACGTCTCGGCTCCAACGTTCTGGTCATCGCTCAAGGCCGACTCGCCGCACAAGGCGACTTTCACGCCATCCGCTCGCTAATGGACGACCGCCCACACCGCATTCGTGTCCGCACGACCAACGCCCGCGTGCTGGCCGCTGCGCTCGTCACCTACGGGGGCGTCTACGGCGTGGAAGTTGCAGACGACGAGTTGCTCTTCGTCGACACCAACGACGTCGCGCTGTTTCGCAAGCGCATTGCGCCCACTGCGCTCTACACACAAACACCACTTATCGAGGTGCAACCGCTCGACGATGACCTCGAGAGCGTCTTCAAATACTTGGTGGGCAGATGAGCCCCAGTCCAACCAAAACCATCCCTGCCATCGTCAAACGGATCATCCCAGCCATCGCCACCCGCGGCCGTATCCTCACGATGCTCGGCTTTGGCTTTCTCCCGGTCATCCTCGGCTTCTTCATCAATCGAGCGCAGCGAGATAACCCCGGAAGAGACAACTTCGAACCGGCCGAATTGCTCGCCGGATTCAGTCTGCTGATCTTCGTACCTCTCGTCGTTCTCGTGTTCTCGTCTGCGACCTTGGGGACACTTCGCGAAGAGCGCACCCTCTTGTACTTCTGGCTCCGTCCGATCGGCCGCTGGCAGATAGCGGTTGCAGCGCTTATCTCCGCCTGGATCGTCTTGCTCCCACTCGTGACCATCCCTACGGGCATCTTCGCTGCTGTCGTGGGGGAAGGCAGCGATATCTCGGGCGTCCTCGCGGCCTCGGTCGTTGGCGTCGTTGCCTACGGTGCCGTCTTTACCCTGCTCGGACTATTCACCCAGCGAGCACTCGTGTGGGGGCTCGTTTACGTGCTGGTGTGGGAAGGCTTTATCGGTGGTCTTTCGGACACCGCTGGCCGATTCTCGATTCGCAACTACACCCGGTCGATCCTCAGCCGTATCACCGACGCGCCGCTCATCGACGACCCCGATTCGATCTTGACGGTCATCATCGTGACCGCGGCGATCGCTATTGCCTCACTCGCCCTCACCAGCCTCACCCTCAACCGAATGGACATCGACTAGCTCGGGAACGTGAGCTAGTGAGCTTTGGTGACGGTGATGATCTGCGTGCCCGACAAGATGTCGAGCTTCGTCGCCGCTATTACCTTGCTGTAGGCCCTCGGCAGCACTTTGAGCTGATCGGGTAGGTACGGCTCGAACACTCCCGGGTCGTCGTGCATTTCGATCTCTACATCGGCAAAGCCCGCCTCGGCAGCGCACTCGCGAACGCTCCACGGCGTGTTTCGAGTAGCGACCACGTGGAAGTGGTAGTGGTCGATCTCTTCGGGGCGCAGTTTGCGAAGCACCGTGTCGGTCAGTCCGGTCTTGGCCAACACCTTCGATGCCAGTCCGAAGGGGTGAATGCCATTGGGGGTAATGAGGATGCCCGTGCCTCCGGGGGCGAGCACGTCGTGCATTGCCCGCAGTAACTCTGCGGGGTTCGGGTGGTGCTCCCACACGTAGATCGCCGTTGCCAGATCGAACGGAACTGCGGTGCCAGCCTCGATCGCCGCCCGGTGTCGCGCTGCGAAGTCTTCAGCCGATAGATGAAATCTCTCGTCGACCCACTCGTTTTCGAGCACGTGGTCGTCGAGGTCGACCCCTGTGTAGTGCGAGGAGATTTCGGCGAAAAGCGGTGAGTACTCCTGCGAACCATGACTCGCCCCAATGTCGACAACACGAAAGGTATCGCCCGCAGACGCGCGAACTTCTTGGCCGAGCGCGCGAAGCTTCTGGTACTGATTCATCGGCACGATTCTAGATCGGGCTCGTTGCGAGCCCGGGGTATCAGGCGAGGGTGTTGACGTTGTTCAACTCGGCGAAGGCCTGCTCGAGGCGAACGCCGAATGCCTCTTCACCAGCACGAAGCCATACACGTGGGTCGTACTTCTTCTTGTTTGGTGAATCGGGGCCCTCAGGGTTTCCGAGCTGGCCCTGCAAGTAGTCGTGATTCTCGGCCTCATATGCTCGGATACCGTCCCACATCGCCCACTGCAGGTCGGTATCGATGTTCATCTTGATAACGCCGTAGCTGATCGCTTCTTGAATCTCTGCGGCGGTGGAACCCGAGCCGCCATGGAAGACAAAGTCGATCGGCAGGTCGGTATCGGTACCGAACTTCTCAGCCACGTGAGCCTGGCCATCGCGAAGGATGGTCGGGGTGAGCTTGACGTTGCCGGGCTTGTAGACGCCGTGCACGTTTCCGAACGCAGCGGCGATCGTGAAGTTGGGGGAAACCTCCATGAGACGCTCGTAGGCGTAGGCGATTTCCTCTGGCTTTGAGTACAGCTCAGACTCGTCGACGTCGGAGTTGTCGACGCCATCTTCTTCGCCGCCCGTGATGCCCAATTCGATTTCGAGGGTCATGCCGAGGGGAGCCATGCGCTTGAGGTACTCGACACAGGTATCCAAGTTCTCTTCGAGCGGTTCTTCAGAGAGGTCGAGCATGTGGCTGTTGAACAGCGGCTGTCCGGTTGCTTCGAAATGCTCTGCGCCCACATCGATAAGGCCCGAGATCCACGGAAGCTTGTTCTTCGGGCAGTGGTCGGTGTGCAGAATTACGCGAGCGTCATACGCCTCGGCCATCGTGCGGACGTGCTTTGCTCCGGCTACCGAACCAAGAATCGATGCCTGAGCCGAGTCGACGGGAACGGCCTTGCCGCCGACGAAGGCCGAACCGCTTGTCGAGAACTGGATGATGACCGGAGCGTTGAGTCGGCCTGCGGTTTCCATCGTGGCGTTCATGGAGTTCGTGCCCACACAGTTCACGGCCGCAATGGCGAAGTTCTCCGCCTGAGCGAGTGCCAACATTTCGGGGACATGCTCAGCAGCGAGAACACCAGCAGGAAAGTCGTTACGAAGATTCGTCATGGTTTCACCCTACCGGTCGAACCACGGGGCCGGAAGCGATAAGCGACACCCTCTACGCTGATTGGGTGGAGCAGACCGATACCGACCCAACGGACTACCTCGCCAGCGTCGATGATCCTCGGCGAGCAGACCTCGTCACCGTCGACGAAGTCCTTGTAGGTGCAATGCCCGGCCGGCAACGAGTGTTGTGGGAGGGAGTGTTCTGGGGAGGCACTGAGCAAACAATCATTGGTTACGGTCACCTCGTTCAAGAGCGTCCCCGAGGCGCCGACGTCGAGTGGTTCATCATTGGACTGGCACTGCAGAAGAAGCACATCAGCCTCTACGTCAATGCTGTCCTCGACGGTGCGTACCTCGGCGCTGCCTACGCCGATCGTTTAGGCAAAGTGAAGTTGGGGTCGGCGAGCATTGCCTTTTCCGGTGTCGACGCCCTCAACCTCGATGTGTTGGGTGAATTCGCAGCGCACGCCCACCGAATTTCAACGAAAAACTAGAAAAATTGGAGAAATCGCTTAGGGCGTGGGCCCTATTTGGGCAAGTGGACGTCGGGTAATTCTCGGACTGTTCTGAATCTTTTTGGGACAACCTCACGTAAAAGTCGCGACCGGTCCACGGGAGTTCTCTACTTTGTAATCAATGTCCCGACAGTTAGTAATGGTCTCGGCATGGGCAACCGTACTTTCATCAATCATCATTGTCATCGTGCACCACGTAGGACTGAACTCGGTGGCGGACACTCACACAGGCACCCTCGGGCTGGCGTGTACAGCTTTTGCCGCGCCGTTGGCCGGAGCTGGTCTTCTCGCGCTCGCAGGCGTTTCGACCAAACAGCCAGCGCTTTGGATCACCGCAGGACTTGCGCTTGCGATTGCCAGCTTCGTATCACCGCTCGCACTCCCGTTGCTCATTCCTGCGGTCATCATGATCTGTACCGAGTCTGATTCGATCTCTTTCCGGTTCCCAGCGGTGCTCGCTGCCACACTTGCGGTGCTCTTCACCTTCATCGTGTTCGCCGAAGGCAGTGCTCCGATCATCGGTGGTGAAACATTCACACCGCTTAGCGACAACGTTTCAGCGGTCGCTCTGCTCATCAGTGCCTTGGTTGCTATCGCCGGCTTCGCATGGGGTGTTCGAGCTGATGCAGACTCTGCGTTCAACCAGAATCTGCGCCCCGTCGATCACTAAGCCAATCAATCACGAGCTGTACTTGGCCTACGCTCTCGGTTTCGGAGGCCTCGGTACGAACTTCGACGTGACGGCGGCGTACTGCGGGTACGTCGGGTAGGTCTCGGCTAGGCGTTTCTCTTCCCACGCGGCCTTCCGGTCGAAGAACACGAACGTGGCAACCGCTATTGCGAGGTGGATCCAACTTCCTGAGCGAAGGGTGATGCCGCCCACGACGGTGAGCACTCCGGTGTAAATCGGGTGACGCATAAACGCGTACAACCCGGTCGTAGTGAGTTCCCCGTGGCCTGTCGGCACCGGCGTTGGAGTGAGTGCGCGGCCAAGACCCAGCGCCGAGATAGCAACGAGAACCAGCCCGGCGAAGAACAAGATCGATGCGAGTAGGCCTAGCCCGCTCGACACCGGCCAGTCGTCTCGGCCGGGCAGTAGGATGAGGGCGCCGAGCAGGACTACCTGTCCACCGACCCACGCCCAACCGAGGGCATCTCTACTCATGGTTGTTTCCATTCGCTCGCTGTGCCGCAGCGACGAGGCTGTCGATTGAGGGTTGGTCATCGGGTCCACTAGCCCAATAGCCGTACCGTAGAACTCCCGCAGCGTCGATCACGAAGCTGCCGCCTAGTTGCAGGGTGTCTTCGGTCGGTCGGCCGACGCGAGACAGGCCGTGTTCTCGAAAGATCTGCACGTACTTTTGCGCGGATCGCAGGCTGTAAATCCGGCGGATCGTCCCCCGCCCCAATCCGAATTTTCCGTACGCCTCGCGGTTCGGATCGAGGAGAATTGGAAAGGCAATACGGTTCTTTGTTGCGTAGTCGCCGAGGTCGTTGCGCGAGCTAAATGAGACGAGGGCGACAGAAACGTTTGGTCCAAATTCTTCGAGGCGGTCGCTCACGGCGGTCGCCAACACGATTTCGGGAAGTCAATGGATATGGCGGTGAAAGATCAAGACGACGGTTTGGCCGCGTTGATCTTCCAGGCGCCAGGTTCGAACTGACTCACCTTCGAGAGTGATGGTTGGGGCAAGCTCACCGAGGTGTGGCCTGCTGAGTTGTGCTGCGCTCATAGGGTCTCCACCCAGCATGACGCGCCTCACGCCCGTTTGGTCACCGGTTGGTCGGAGAGCTAGTCGTTCGTTGGAAACCCGAGGTCGACTGAACTGGTCGATGGATCAGGCCACCGCTGCGTCGTGACCTTGGGGCGCGTGTAAAAGCGCAGACCTTCGGGGCCGTACATTGTTGTATCGCCGAAGAAACTGTCGTTCCAACCGCCGAAGCTGTGATAGCCAACCGGCACCGGGACGGGCACGTTGATGCCGACCATTCCCGCCTCGACTTCGTGCTGGAAGCGGCGGGCGGCGCCGCCGTCGCGAGTAAAGACCGCACTGCCGTTGCCCCACGCGTTCTTCTCGATCATGTCGATTGCCTCGTCGAAGGTTTCGACGCGAACTACCGACAGCACCGGGCCGAAGATTTCGTCTTGATAGACGCTCATATCGGTGGTGACGTTGTCGAGCAGGCTTGCGCCCAGGAAGAAGCCCTCGTTGTCGAACTCGCTATTTCGTCCGTCGACCACCACGGTCGCTCCAGCGTCGGCGCCGGCTTGGATATAGCTCGCGACGCGGTTCCGATGCTCTTCGGTAATGAGTGGACCCATGTCGGAGGCGGACTCGGTGCCGTCGCCGATGACGAGTCGATCAGTGCGTTCCTTGATCGCCGTAATGAGTGGATCGGCAGAATCGCCCACTGCGACAACGACCGAGATTGCCATGCAGCGTTCGCCCGCAGAACCGAAGCCCGCGGAGACAGCAGCGTCGGCCGCCATATCGATATCGGCATCGGGGAGCACGACCATATGGTTCTTCGCTCCGGCCAAGGCCTGCACACGTTTCCCGTTCGCTGCACCCGTTGCGTAGATGTACTTCGCAATTGGGGTTGAGCCAACAAAGCTGATCGCTCGAACCAATTCGTGTTCGAGCAGCGCATCGACTGCTTCTTTGTCTCCATTGACCACGTTCAGAATGCCGTTGGGGAAACCCGCTTCGTGGAACAGCTCGGCGAGGAACATCGGGACCGATGGGTCACGTTCCGATGGTTTGAGAATGAAGGCGTTGCCGGCGGCGATCGCGTTGGGGATGGTCCACAACGGAATCATGGCCGGGAAGTTGAACGGTGTAATGCCAGCAACGACGCCGAGGGGCTGACGGATCGTGCTGACGTCAATACCGGTAGATACGTTCGTGCTGAGCGTGCCCTTCAATGCTTCGGATGCGCCAGACGCAAACTCGATGTTCTCGATGCCGCGTGCGAGTTCACCGGCAGAATCGGATAGCACCTTGCCGTGCTCGGCGGTGAGGCGACGGGCGATCTCGTCGGTGTTGGCAATGCATAGTTCTCGGAACTTGTACATGAGCTTGGTTCGGGTGGCGATGCTCGTGTTGCGCCACTGTCGAAAGGCCTTCTCAGCAACCTGCACGGCTGCATCGACTTCGGCGACGCTGGCGATATCGACCTCGCCGGTGACCTCACCAGTTGCGGGGTTGAATACCGGCTTTGTCCGCCCTGAGGTGCCCGGAACGCTCTTGCCGTCGATGAGGTGATGGATTTTCTTCATGGCGTTCCTTGGGTGATGGTGTTGGCTGCGGTTTCGAGTGTGGCGAGGCCAGCATCGATTTCAACGTCGGAGACGTTGAGCATTGGGGCCATGCGAATGACGTTGCCGTAGAGGCCGCCCTTGCCGACGAGGAGGCCGTGGTCTTTGGTGGCTTGGTGCATTTGCATAGTCCGCTCTCCTGAGGGTTGGAGCGAGCCCGGCTCGACGACTTCGAATGCCTGCATGAGCCCTTTGCCTCGGACCTCGACAATCCAGTCGTGCTTGTCGGCGAGTGCATCGAGGCCAGCGCGCAAGCGCTCACCTTGCTCGAGTGCGTTTTTCTGGAGATCGTTGTCGAGCACGTAGTCGATGGTGGCCAAACCGCCAGCAGCGGAGAGTGGGTTGCCCCCGAAGGTCGAGAAGTTGAGCACGTCGATGGTGTCAAAGATTTCGGCGCGGGCAACGATGCCTGCGAGCGCCAACCCATTTCCGACGCCCTTGGCGAAGGTCAACATGTCGGGGATGATGTCGTGAGCTTGGTAGCCCCAGAAGTGCTCGCCCGTGCGGCCCCACCCGGTTTGGACCTCATCGGAGATAAAGAGCACCCCTCGATTGTCAAGTTCCTTTTTCATCGAGCTGAAAAAGCCATTGGGTGGCGTGGCGAAACCGCCGACACCTTGGATGGGTTCGGCGATGAGGCCAGCGACGTCGCCAGCGCTCGTCATATCGATGAGCTGCACGAGGTCATCGACGCAGGCGTTGGTGAAGTCCTCACCCTCGAGGTGGGCGAAGGGGCTGCGCAGTTTGTACGGGCCGTGGACAAAGGAGACTTGGAGCCCCGAGATGCTGGTCGACGACCACGAACTATGTGAGGTGATTGCTTGGGTCGTGAATGATCGGCCGTGGTAGCTGTTGCGCATGGCGAGCATCTGGTTGGACTTCCGATAGCTCGTGGCAAGGAGCACCGCAGTGTCGTTTGCTTCAGTTCCCGATGGGGTGAGGAACACCCGTGCATCTGGGATGCCGGACAGATCGGCGATCTTCTCAGCTAACGCAATCATGGGCTCTGACAGATACAGGCTTGAGGTGTGCATGACCTTGCCGGCCTGCTTCTGCACCGCAGCGGTTACCACCGGATTGTTGTGCCCGACCATCGTTGTGAGCACCCCACCAAAGAAGTCGAGGTAGCGGTTGTCGTCAGAGTCGTAGACGTAGCCGCCCTCACCGCGATCGATCTCGATTGGATCGGCGTAGTACGGGTTCACAAACGAAGGTAGTGCTGCCTTGTAACGGCGGAGTAGTTCGTTCGACATGTGGCCCCCCAATGTCCTTGTGTGCCCCGAGAGTGTGTGTGCCC
>CAZBTI010000070.1:0-1881 GCA_964494395.1 uncultured Acidimicrobiales bacterium
CCCCCGCCACTACAGCCGCTGGCGTAATGCCAGTGGACCAAAGGCCCGGAACTGTAAAGGTTTCGGGCCTTTGTCGTTTTCCCGACCAGTAACCGTTCTGTGAAGTCTGAGGACCATCTAATGGTCCTCAGACTTCACAGAACCGAAAGGTGCATGACATGGACTGCCAGCTGATCGACGCATCGCACGACGGTGCTAACCGGTAAACCTTCGAATAGCAGTTGGCAAGCTGATGGAGGCGACTAACCTGTAAAACAGTAATTCCGGCGACCGGGCATTAGCGGCACGACACACCGGACGATCACGTCACCTCTTACCCAGAAACGAGCACGGCAATGACGACTACCCATCAGGACCTATGGCGAAGTGCAGCAGCGGCCTTTGACCAACGGCACGCGCTGATCACCGAAGCGGACAACACCCGAGCTACTCCTTGTGACGATTTCGACATCGCAGCATTGGTTCGTCACGCCGTCGACACCCAGATCAGCATCGGAGCTCTGCTCGGCGTCGACACCGCGGAAGGGGCTAGCTGGGAGCCCACCCGGGCAGTCTTTGGCGAGGCGCTCAGCAACGAAGATCTTTTGGAGGGTGACGTCGAGCATCCCGGTCTCGGCTTGACCTCAAAGCGTCGCCTGATGGAGATCGCGACCCACGACATGGTCATTCACACGTGGGATCTCTCCCGTGCGCTCGGTGTCGACGACACCCTTCCCGCAGCCAACATCCAGCCTGCGCTAGACAGCGTCATGGCATTTCCCGAAGCTGTTCGCGAAGCCCTCTTTGCGGGGCCAGTATCCACCGGTGACGACGACGATCCTCAAACCCGAATGCTGGCTGCTGCCGGGCGAAGCCGGTGAACACCCTCCGAAATTTCCACGTCGGCGAAGCTCAACTCCAAGTTGAGTCCGGCGTCGACAGCGAGGCCTTCGATGCGATGGTCTCGATGACTTTCCGGCCCGAGTTGAGCGACCCCGAAGTCCGATTCGTCAACGGCCGGACCTTCGTCGTTGCGGCCACCGTGGATGAACAAGGTCGCCCATGGGCGTCACCGCTGTTCGGCCCCGCTGGCAACTTGCTGTCGGTCGTCGATCGCAGGACGGTCCACATCCGCCCGCACGCTGGAACGGGCGACCCGCTGATCGATAACATTGTCGCCACCGGCGAACTCGGAGTTCTGTACTTTGACCCGTCGTTGCGGCGGCGAGCCAAGTCGCTGGGCCGTGGCCAGCTCGACGAAGACGGAACCCTCATCTACCAGATGCACCGCAACTACGGGCTCTGCAACAAGTACATCTTCAAGCGGACACACGAGCCAGCAGCAGTGGTCAGTGACCAACAGTGTGACGCCGAGTCCTCAACGGCTGAAGAGCTCACGGTGGAAGACCGGAGCCAACTTCTTGCTACAGACACGGCCTTTCTTGCCAGCTTCCACAGCGACCATGGAGCAGACGCAACCCACCGGGGTGGCCCTGCCGGATTTATCACCGTGATCGACGACTCGACCATCTCGCTACCCGACTACATGGGCAACGGCATGTTCCAAACCCTCGGCAACCTCCTCCTCGACGAGCGGGTCGCCCTCATGACCGTGGACTTCACCACCGGTCGAGGGCTGCACCTAACTGGGCGAGGACAGATCACCGCGTCCGAGGACGACACCTTCTCTGAGAGAACCCTCACCATTGCAATCGACGAGGTCCGAACGAGCTATCAGGACCCCGGAACCTGGACCGACATCGAAGCATTCGAACTTCGGCCAGGGCTGATCAACCCTGCAACCCCATACCTCGACCGCTAAGCGCGTGTTGCCTCATAGGCGTTGATGTAGCCGTCGAGCATCAAGGTCGACGCGTTCTGACGGGTCGAGGACATCATCGA
>CAZBTI010000070.1:1981-17779 GCA_964494395.1 uncultured Acidimicrobiales bacterium
CGAACCTAACGGTTATTGCTTGTCTTGCGGGCTTTCCGATTTGCGCGGCCGAAGGCCACCGGCCCGGAAGGGGTCCGGACCGGCGCCGTCGATGGCTGTGGCGGCTAATTACTTGCTGGCAGCGGTTTCTGCCTCAGCTTCGCTCAGCTTGTTGAGTAGGCCAGTGATGCCTTCGATAGCTGCGTTAGCGTCGATCTGGAACTCGTTGGCGAGCACTCGTCGGTCGGGGCCGATGAGCACGGCCCAGGGGGTTCCACCCGTGCGGTAGTCAGCCATGATTGTGGGAGGGTGTCCCGAATCGTGACCGAGCGCAATGTCGTCGAGGCCGTGGCGTGCCAGCGACTCGCGGGCAGCTTCAGCACTGTTCTGGTCGTGACCCTCAAAGACGGTCTGTACAGCAATGAACTTCACCTTGTCGGCGAGTCCTCGTTCGGCGAGACCCTCGCGAATGGCCTTCATTGTTGGGAAGCCATGGCTGTGACAGCCAGGGCACCAGCTCTGGAAGTTGTAGAGGTAAATAATGGGCTCTTCAATGTCGGCAATCTTGAGGTCGCCGTCGGTGTTGGCGAGCCAATTGTCGAATCGAAATTCTGGGGCGATCTGCCCGGCTATTCCAGTTGCCATGGGTAGTCCTTTCATAGCGTTCGTCGTGATATTTGTTGTGTTAATGGTGTAGACAAGCAAGTGCTGTGATCGTTACAGAAGTTTCCGAATCCAATCGAGATGAGTCGGCCACCGTGACGGCGCTCCGCGCAGGTGATGCAGAAGCGTTCGAGCAGTTGGTACGTGAACTCACCCCGGGGCTCACCCGTCTCGCCCAGGGCTACGTAACGCCCGCCGTAGCCGATGAGGTCGTGCAGGAAACATGGGCAGCAGTTCTTCGCTCCATAGACAATTTTGAGCAGCGTTCTTCACTCAAGACGTGGATCTACCGGATCCTGCTCAACAAGGTCCGCACGCTGGGTAAGCGAGAGTCCCGAATTGTGCCGTTCGCGGCAATGGGTAATTCCGGGGGCGATAATCCAGCGGCTATAGATCCTGAGCTTCTCACCGACCCAGTTCGGGGCCCCGGATTCTGGGCCAGGCCGCCGCGGCAATGGGATATACAGCCCGACGAGCAACTCACTAACGCGGAGACGCTCACGAAGGTGCGGACGGCGATCGATGCACTGCCGCCAGCGCAGCGTGAGGTTATGGATCTTCGCGATGTCCAGGGCTGGGCATCTGATGAAGTTTGTGACGCCCTCGGCATTTCGGGAGCGAACCAACGGGTCCTGCTACACCGGGGTCGCGTTGCGGTCCGTCGAGCACTAGAGGAGTACCTGGCCGATGAGTAGTCCAAACAATGCTCGAGACGAATTCGACATCCGGTGCGCCGATGCCGTCGGACTGATCACCGACTACCTCGACAAGGCGCTCGACGAGGGAGATCTCGTTCGCTTCGAAGCACACCTTGCCACCTGTGAAGGTTGCACAACCTTTCTCCTCCAGATCGAGACCACCGTGAAACTCTCCCGAGAGACAGCGAACCAGCAAACCGAGATCATGCCCGCCAACTTCGATGAGCTGACCGCAATGCTCCGCGACCGAAGCTGACGCCGCCATGACTTCATCAGCGTTCGACCGCTCAGCGGGAAATCTGTGCTTGTTCCTTCGTGCCCTCGCTGAACTCGGAGCGATAGACCCCGAAGCAGAACCCGTTGGCCAGGTCAGCGAGACCGTCGCCAGAGCCTTTGGCGACTCGGTGAACCAGACCGTGCTCGCCGCCGAGGTTTACCCCGTGGCACTGACCGCTAACGGGCTGTCGCCCAAACAACTACTGGATACCAAGTTGCATGGCTTCGTCGCCAACGAACTTCGAGATGGTCCGTTCGACAAACACGGGTCGGGCTCACGAGTTCTCGATAAACGCGGCCAGGTCGATCTCGCGGAAATCGATCGCGTCGATGCGTTCGCCGAGGATTTCCGTTCCGGTCAGACCGGCGAAACGGTTCGGGGCCTCGGAGCAGATGGCATCGAGAAGATGTTAGATGCCAACTTCGAACGGGCGCGAGCCACTCGCCGGCCCATCGACCGCAAGCTGATGGATGCCGAATTTCCCAAGCTGCTCGAACTGATGGGAAAGGAAAGCCCCGACGGGCTCTACCTCGATCTCGTTGAACTGCGAACCCTGATCGTCGATCGCCAGCTGCCAACACGGATCTCCGACCGGCTTACCTAGGTCGAAGCCAGCGAGACTACGTCCAAGGCAGGGCGGATCGTTCGGCCCAATACTCATCCGGCGCGAGAGCCGAAGGCGAAACCGAACTGGTAGTGGCTGGTAGGTCCCGTGCAGACAGATTGGACTCGAGCTGGCTGATATTTACTGCGCCGCTGAGTACGACATCGGCTGGAGACTGGTTCATGGCAATGCTGAGCGCCAGAGCGTCCGGTGTTGCATCGACGTCCGGTGACGTCGCGGGGAGATCTCCCGACGATGTGAGTCGTCCGTTCGCCAATGCCTCCTTGATCACGATCAGGACACCCTGATTCTTCAGTTTGAGCAGGCTTTCGGTCGTCGAAGGTTCGAGGGGATTCCACGTGACCTGAACCGAATCGAACAGGGGGCTTCCACCGACGGTGATTGCACTCACGGCATCGAGCACCTCAGGCTGCTGTGGGCCGCTAGTCGACAACCCAATCGCCACACCGCTCGCCTTGAGTTCGCCCAGTTCATCGAGCAGCTCGGAGTCAACGAGTGCCGGGCTTTGGGGTGTAACCGAGTGAATCTGGTAGAGGTCGAGGTGTTCGCCGAGCAGCGCTTTGGATTCGACGAGCTGGCGTCGGAACATGTCGAGACCGTGATCCTTGACCTCGTGGGTATCGACGTCGATTTGCCAGTCTGCGACGTATTCGTATCCCCACTTCGACGCAACGAACACGTCGCTCGGGGAGCGTGTTTGGAGCCACGTTGCAAGGAATTCTTCGGCCTTGCCATAAGAACGCGCTGCGTCGAAATACCTGACGCCGTGCTGGTACGCGAAGTCGAAGACCGACAAGGCGTTGGCCGCCATAGATTCGACGTCGGTATGGCCGAGAAGGTCGGTGCCGTGGTCGGCGGTTATGTATCCCGGTCTTCCCAAAGCAGCGGTACCCAGACCGAGCACAGCTTGGGATTCGGTCTCCCGTCGGAGTTGGGTAATTTTCGCACTCATTGCGAGCTCGTTTCTACGATCATGTTGCCAATCGCGGCGAGGCCCCAAAGCCGGAACAGTGACCGAAACAGGTGAGATGACCCGCTGACCTCGATCATTTCCAGCAGCACCAAGTCGGCGCTGATGAATTGCTGCTCCGGGAAGTTGTGTTCTGCCGTCATTGGTTTAGGTGTTCGCCAGCATGTCTCGTGCCTCTCGCCAGAACTTCGCTGCAACCTCAACCGGGTCAACATCGGCAGGAAAGTCCGACGCTTTCAAGATGGCGCCGTTGAACGACGGAGCGTTCCAGAATGGGTCGTCGGTGTCGACCGACAAACGATCAGGCCACCAGATGCCCAGGTACACGTAAGGTTCGGCAATGCCGTCGTCGCCGGGTGATGCGCCGTAGCTGCCCCGATGGTTTTCGTCGCCTATCTCAATTGCGGGATCGAAGTGGCCTGGCCACAGCTGTGGCTCGGAGGCATCGACCGACGCGTCATCTTCACGAACGGCGTTGAGCGCCTCGAACGCCATGTCGAACCAACGACCCAAGTAATTGGAGCACTCGATATCAATGTCGAGGTCTTCATCCAGATCACCGGCAGCCGGAGAGTCATGCTCGGCAGCAGTCTCGGTATCGACCGGTTCGCCGAGGAAGTCAGCCGCTGCATTCAAGCTCGTGATTGGTGTGACGCGTTCCTCGCCGGCGAGCTCATCGACAAGTTCTAGGCCGGCAACTCGAATGCGACGTTGCTCTCCAAAATACGGGGTGCCGAACCCACCGTTCGTTGCGCGCAAACCAAAGCGTTCTGTCTTTCGATAACGAGCCGGCGCAATGACGTAGGCGGCGAGCCGGTGAAGGCTGAGCCTCGTCGCCACGAGGTGGGCGGGGATCTCTGAAATTGGCTTCATGGGTACTCCGTTGCTTGTCGTTGATCTATTGCAGTTTCGATGTTGCCGAGTCCCACAAGTTGGTCAACGCCGCAATGTCGGTGTCGCCCGAGACCGCAAACACCCAGCGATCGACGTGCGGCGACGGCTCGGGTAGCTGATCGTAAAACGATGCTGCGTCCTCGGTGGAAATTGGCACGTGCACCGACACCTCGAAGCTCGGGGGCCGTTCGCTGACGATGAGGTCATGGAGGGTGTCCAACGACTTTTCGTTCGCGATGTTCAACCCGTCGCCGTGCTCGAATGCAAGCCGGGCGGTTGCAGGGCCAGACGCACCCACGATGATCGGTGGGGGATCGGGGTTTGCCAGACCAAAGGCGAGCCCGGAGACCGAGTAGTGCTCCCCGTGAAACTCATCGTTGCCACTCCACAGGGACCGAAGCAGATCGATAGTTTCGATGAGCCGGCTGCGACGCGCTGGGCCATCACCCAACACAACGCCCGTTGCAACCTGTTCTGCGGAGAACCGGCTGTTGGGTGCAGCGCCACTTCCGAGACCGATCACGGCGCGGCCGCCACTGAGCTTTTGCAACGTGTTCGCAATCAGGGCGAGTCGTACCGGATGGCGATTTACGATGTTTGAAACGAGAGGCCCAAGGTGCACGCGGTTGGTCGATACAGCCATTGCGCCAAGCAACGTGAAGGCATCATTTGACGACCCACGGTCGAACATCGCGCCGGTGAGGTGGTCGTAGGTCCACACAGAATCGAAGCCGAGTTCTTCGGCTGTGGATGCGAGCTCGATCAGCCGAATTGGATCTGCATCGAACGGGCTGAGGAGCACATCGAGCTTCGGTTGGTGGCTGCTCAAGCGACCTCTACTCCAATTTCGCTGGCCATAGCGGCCATCGAGCGCGGAACCGGCACACCGGTTGCGTCAAGAATGCGGTTCATCATTTCGAAGTTGCCGGCGGCACCTGATGCGAGTGGCACGGCAAGGTCACCGAGCGAATTCGCCAGGTTGGTTCGCGCTTCGCTAAGCCCAGAGTGGGTTACCAGTGCGTCGGCGAACCGAAGTAGGTCGCGAGCGTCTTGTCTGCCGGGGTCGGCGTTGGTTCCGATCGATTGCAAGTTGAGCTCGATACCTGATGCTTGAGTGCTCGCACGGAGCATTCCAGAGTGGGCAAAGAGTCAAAAGAAGCACTTGTTGAGCAGCGATGTACGGGCGGCGACAAGCTCGAGCTGCCAACGGGGCAGGCCCTTGTCGATCGTTAACTGCGACATTTCGAAGTAGCTCAGGTACAGCGCTCCGTGAAGGTCTTCTTGTGCAGCATCTTCGATTCGCACTGAAGACAACGCGCTTGTGGCTCCCGCTGGTCCCATTGTTGGGACAAAGGCTGATCGCTTTCGAGCAGCTCCTTCGGGTTGGGGTGCTGGCGGCTCAGGGTCACCTTCGCCGAGATCGATTAACGGTGCGCCTATCCCGCGCATGGTGGTGTCGATTGCGGTGGTCCGAGCAACAATGCCGACAATTTCGACATACGCCTCAAGGCCGGTGCCGATCTCCGCTGCAAACGCGGCGACCTGATCGTCGGTGATGGTGTGCGACTCGGTGGCGATCGTTGCCGCCATCGCAGTCGCCGCTGCTGGCGCTTTCGATGCGGTGAAATCCTCGCCGAGAGATGTCCGGCGCGCAGCGGTGGCGATTTCGACGCGTTGAGCCCCCGACCACCACGCTCCTGTGGATTTAATCTGATCTCTAGCCCGAACAATTCCGTCTTGGAGCCGATCAGGAATGGCGAATTGGGTTTGCGCGGACGGTTCGTCTGACACTTTCGTTTCCTAACTGTTCAATGGCGGGCGATTAATGAGTTCATCGATCTCGGAAAGCGCAGTTTCGGCCACGTCTTTTGTCACCGGTGTACGAGACGCTGCGATTTCGAGGAGCGCTGTTGCGGGATCGACCGTTTCAAACAGCGTTGCGTTCTTTTCAAGCATTTCGGTCGCCTGCTCGCGGCTGAGTGGAAGCACCGGGGTGAACACGCCGTCTGGCCGTTCCATCCCGGTCAGGCCATCGACGAAGGCATCGGGATCTGGCTCACCGTCGATCAACAGGCATCCCATGACCTGGTTCGCTCCCTGTTGGAGACGCGTCTCGAGCAAGTCACAGAGGACGTTGTATCCCAGTCGTTGGCTTTCTGGGTCAGCGCCGGTCGACTCGATGAGGATGTCGAACTCCGTTCCACCGACATCGCTATCGACTTCGCCTTCGCGCGTTGGTCCAGTCGACGGGTCATTGGTGAGTGCTTCACCGAGTTGCTTGGCAAGATCGGTCCATGATTCGGTCATCGGACAGCCACATCCCACTTCGTTGCTACTTGTCCGACACGGCCTACCGATTCTTGAATCACCATCTCTTTATAGCCCGAATCAAAGAGTCGCCACCACCTAGCCGAATGCCCGATCAAGCGTCGAGCAACGTCTCGAACACATCGAGGACAAGTTCCTTGTCACCGCTGAGTTGGTCAGCTCGCGGCTGCTTCGTTCAGGGCTCGCACAGCAGCCGTAATGGCCGCAAAGTTCGATGACTCGAGTGCGCCTGGCGGGACCGAGGCCATCGTGCCGATCGCAACCGCTCCCGCATCGAGCCAAAGTTGTACGTCGTCGGGGCCAATATCGCCGTTGGCGACGATCCGGGTCCACGGCCGTGGCATCATGACGGCGCGGACAAACATTGGGTCCATAGCCGGGTAGAGCTTCACAAACTCGACGCCGAGCCGCTCCGCCTCGGCAATCTCGGTGACCGTCATCGTCCCGGGGAGATAGGGGATCTTGCGCCGATTGCAGAGCAGAGCGGTTTCCTCGACGAAGAGCGGTGAAACAATGAAGTCGGCCCCAAGAGCAATGAAATGTGCTGCCGTGGCCGCGTCCTCGACCGAGCCCACACCAATGACCATGTCTGGATGGTTGGCGGCCGCATGGCGGCGTACTGCTTCGAACACCGTGGTGGCGAATCGCACCCGATTCGTGAACTCGATGACCAAGCCACCTCCAGCAGCAATGGCATCGATGGCCGCGGTCGCGATCGCCGGGTCGTCATGGTGGAACAGATGCATCACCCGCTCGTTGGCAATGGTGTTGAGAACGTGCAGTCGATCGTGCATGGTGTGCCGTTTCGCAGAAGATGGGCTTGCATCATTCGAACAGGTCTTGCGTGCTGAGCGAAGCCCTGAACTGTGATAGCAAATGAGCCAGAATCGAGATGGTTGAGGTAGAAGGCATGACAGTAGTAGTTCAAACAACCGAGCGAGGAATTCACCTCCTTGATGATCCAAGACTGAACAAGGGCACTGCGTTCACCGATGAGGAGCGAGTTTCTCTAGGGCTTGAAGGATTGCTACCCGACGCTGTCGAGGGCATCGCGGATCAGCTCACTCGGACGCGGGCGGAATTCGATCGGCTCCATGACGACCTCGAGCGTCACGTCTTCCTGCGGGCACTGCAGGACCACAACGAAACCCTCTTTTACGCATTCGTCAGCGCCAACCTCCTCGATACGTTGCCCATTGTCTACACACCGACAGTCGGCGTAGCGACTCAGCAGTTCAGCCGAATCTTCCGCCGTGCTCGCGGACTCTTCCTGTCGTATCGCAACCGCGAGCGAATGCGCGAACAGATCGCACAGATCGACCGAGACATCTCGGTCATCGTGGTCACCGATGGCGAGCGAATCCTGGGGCTTGGTGACCAGGGCGTTGGCGGCATGGGCATCCCGAACGGCAAGCTGAGCCTGTACAGCGCCTTTGGCGGAATCGATCCCGCAACGACCCTTCCGGTCATTCTCGACGTCGGCACCAATAACCCCGATCTACTCGCTGACGAGTGGTATCTCGGTCTGCGAGAGAACCGCATAACGGGCAGCGAGTACGACGAGTTCGTCGAGGAGTTCGTCAGCGCCATCTCCGAGCGCTTCCCAAACGTGTTGTTGCAGTGGGAGGACTTCGCCCAGCAGAACGCGACACCCCTCTTGGCCCGCTATCGCGACCGCATTCTCAGTTTCAACGACGATATCCAGGGCACAGCGGCCGTTGCGCTGGCCGCTATCTGGGCGGGAGTTCGAAACTCTGGTTCGACTATGAGCGAGCAGCGATTTGTCATCGTTGGTGCTGGTAGTGCCGGCTCGGGTATTGGCTCGATGATCCGAAACGCGTTGGTCGAAGAGGGTGTTGAAGAGCCCCTCGAACAGCTCTATCTTCTCGATCGCACCGGCGTGATCCACGACGCTCGTGATGACCTGCTTCCACACCAAGTCGACTTGGCCCATCCTGTTGGACATCTCGAAAGCTGGAACGGCACCAACCCTGAGGTCTCGCTCGAGGAGGTCATCAAGGGGTCCGGTGCGACCGTGTTGCTCGGTGTGTCCGGACAGCCTGGAATCTTCACCAGCGAAGCAGTGAGTGCCATGACGGCGAACACCCACGCGCCCATCGTGATGCCGATGTCCAACCCGACGAGCCGAGCCGAAGCAACACCGAGCAACGTCATCAAGTGGACTGACGGCGCTGCGATCGTGGCGACCGGCAGTCCTTTCGATCCGGTGACATACAACGGTGTCGACCACGAAATTTCCCAAGCCAACAACGTCTATGTGTTTCCTGGGGTGGGGCTCGCAGTCGTCGCGGTCCGGGCCACCAAGGTCAGCGACGCCATGCTTATGGCAGCAGCCAAGGCAGTGGGTAACCCCGACGGCGGCGGAGCCGGTTCCGCGGTGTTGCCCAACCTCACCGAAGTTCCTGAGGTCAGCACTCGGATTGCGCGAGCGGTTGCCCGGGCAGCCCGTGATGAGGATCTGTGTGAACCGCTCACCGATGAGCAGATCGATGCCGCGATCGACCAAACTCGGTGGTACCCGGAATACCCGGTTATTGAACCTAAGTAAGCAACAGAAAATCTTCGAAAGGCGTGCCGGCGATGGACACGAATAATTTCCCAGCAGTTGATGCGAGTGATGTCGGATGGCTCACCGAGACCCAAATGATCGAGGTCGACCGGGTCATGATCGAGGACCTCGAGATCCAGCTCATCCAGATGATGGAGAACGCTGGACGCAACCTCGCTCACCTGGTGATCACTCGCTTTGCCCCGAGTGCCGTCACTGTTCTCGCTGGCTCTGGAGGCAATGGAGGTGGCGGCCTCGTTGCGGCGCGCCACCTCGCGAACCGCGGTGTCGACGTCACCGTGACACTCGGAACCACACCCGACTCGTTCGGACCGATACCCGCACATCAATACGACATTCTGCAGAGGATGGGAGTGCCTACCGAGGAGAATCCTCCAGGGGCCGACGTCACGATCGATGCCATGATTGGCTACAGCCTGAAGGGCGCACCCCGCGGGCGAATCGCCGAACTCATTGACATCGTCGGGCAAACCACCACCACGGTTGTTTCGCTCGACACCCCATCGGGCCTGAACGTGACCGATGGTTCACTTCCAGGCACAGTCATCAACGCGGACGCAACAATGACCCTCGCGCTGCCAAAGATCGGTCTGCGCGACGCTGCTCAAGTCGGCGATCTCTACTTGGCCGACATCTCGGTACCGCCATCGGTATACGACGCGTTCGGTCTCCCAGCTGCCGACTTCACAACCAGCAGCATTGTGCACGTAGTCCGCTCATAGCGGGCAATCCCGGGTTTGCCCGATACATAACGCCCTTGGGCGATTCTTCTCGTTCCACTGCAATCGCTGATCCAGTGGCTGCTCGAATTGTGCTGCGCGCGCACTGTTTTCACAGGTCTGCACCCGTATCAACCAAAGTTGATATAAGTCGACTCAGGTTTCTTGACAATATGGGAATCAATTTCGCCTGTCTGCGTTATACCTATCAACAACATTTCAAAATGATGAGAACTGGAGAACAGACATGAGTAAAGCAGTAGGAATCGACCTCGGAACAACAAACTCAATTGTCGCCACGATCACGGGCGGAGAGCCCGAGGTCATCGCGAACGCCGAAGGTATACGCACCACCCCCTCGGTTGTCGCGTTCGCCCGTGACGGCGAAGTTCTGGTGGGCGAGGTCGCCAAGCGACAGGCAATCACCAACCCCGAGCGCACTATTCGATCCGTCAAGCGCCATGTAGGAACCGACTGGACTTTGGGCATCGACGGCACCGATTACACCGCCCAGGAGATCTCGGCTCGAATTCTGCAGAAGCTGAAGCGAGACGCTGAAGGGTTCCTCGGAGAAGATGTGACGCAGGCAGTTATCACCGTTCCTGCCTACTTCGACGATGCCCAGCGCACCGCTACCAAGGAGGCTGGCGCCATTGCTGGTCTTGAGGTTCTGCGAATTATCAATGAACCCACCGCTGCTGCCCTTGCCTATGGCATCGCGAGCGACGATGACAGTGACCAGACCATCTTGGTCTTCGACCTCGGAGGCGGCACATTCGATGTGTCGGTGCTTTCGATGGGCGACGGCGTGTTCGAGGTGCTCTCGACCCACGGCGATACCCATTTGGGCGGAGACGACTGGGACCAGGCAATCATCGACTGGATCGTCAAGTCGTTCAAGGACACCGAAGGAGTCGACCTGTCGGGCGATCCTATGGTCATGCAGCGGCTGAAGGAATCCGCCGAAGCAGCCAAGATCGAACTCTCGCAGGTACAGACGACGCGGATCAATCTGCCCTTCATCAGCGCCACCGATGCAGGCCCTAAGCACCTCGACCTCGAACTCACGCGTTCGAAGTTTGAGGACCTGACCGCCGAACTGGTCGCCAAGTTGAAGGATCCCTTCGAGCAGGCCCTCGCTGATGCCAAGGTCGAAAAGGGCGACCTCGACCACGTCATTCTGGTCGGTGGTTCTACCCGCATGCCCGTCATTTCCGAGCTGGTCGAGTCCCTGTCGGGAGAAGAGCCTCACAAGGGCGTCAACCCCGACGAGGTCGTTGCCATGGGTGCTGCTGTTCAGGCCGGAGTTCTGCGTGGCGATGTGAGCGATGTCATCTTGCTCGATGTCACGCCTCTGTCACTCGGTATCGAGACCATGGGTGGTGTCATGACAACGCTCATCGAGCGCAACACGACGATCCCGACCAAACGGTCCGAGGTCTTCAGCACCGCTGAAGACAACCAGCCTGCGGTCGACGTCCATGTGCTTCAGGGCGAGCGCGAAATGGCGCAGTACAACAAGACGCTGGGCAAGTTCCAGCTTGTTGACCTGCCACCTGCTCGTCGCGGTGTGCCCCAGATCGAGGTCAGCTTCGACATCGATGCCAACGGCATCGTGCACGTCTCTGCCACCGACAAGGGCACTGGCAAGGAGCAGTCGGTCACGATCACCGGCCAGTCCTCGCTGTCAGACGAAGACATCGAGCGCATGGTCAACGATGCCGAAGCGCACGCCGAGGATGATAAGCGTCGCCGAGCCGACGCCGAGACTCGAAACGAGGCTGACAGCACGCTGTACCAGGCTCGCCGGCAGCTAGACGATGCCGACGATTCGTCCGCAGAGCGTTCGACACTGCAGGCCGCAGTCGATCAGCTGGCCGCTGCTTCCGAGGCTGAAGATCTCGAAGCAATGAAGTCGGCTAGCGACGATGTGCGGTCGGCTGCTGAGCAGTACACGCAGTACCTCTACGAGAGCGCTGCGAGCTCGGACTCGGCGGACGGAGCTGTCGAAGACGACGACGTGGTCGATGCCGAGATCGTCGACGACGAGGATGTCAACGCCTAGTTAGTTATCCACTCATCAGACCATTACGGGGCACAGCCAAGTTCAATCCGGCTGTGCCCCGTAGTGCGGTCTACTAAACAAGGAGGTGACCACCCATGAATGCAACTGCCGAATGGCTCGACATCGACTTCTACGATGTCCTCGGTGTCAACAATGACGCCACACAGAAACAGATCAAGTCCGCATATCGAAAGCTCGCTCGTACCGCTCACCCTGACGCCAATCCCGAGAACCCCGATGCCGAGCAACGGTTCTCTGACATTGCCAAGGCCTACGAAATACTCTCCGACGAGGATCGTCGAAACGAGTATGACGACCTTCGAACCCAGGCCGCGTATCGACGCCAGCCGTCGGCAGGCCCGGACCAGTGGTCAAGCCGGTCTTATCAGGACTCCAACTTTGTCGACTTCAACTCCATGTTCGGCGACTTCTTCGCTGAACAGGAGCGTCGACCGCGACGGGGAAGCGACCTTTCCGCTTCGCTCCATATGGAGTTCATCGATGCGGTCCAAGGACTCACCACCACACTTACGCTCGATGGTCGCTCGGTCAAGGTGCGCATCCCCGCCGGCGTCAAGGATCAGCAGACCATCCGCCTTGCGGGTAAGGGCTCTCCTGGCCTGAACGGCGGCCCTGCGGGTGATCTACTCATCCAGATCTCGGTCGGTTCACACCCAACCTTTGGGCGATCGGGCAACGACCTGACGACGACCGTTCCAATCCGTTACGAAGACGCAGTGCTCGGTGGTGAAGTTTCGGTACCGACCCTCGATGGGCCAACGGTGACGGTTCGCATTCCACCTGGAAGTGCGAACGGCCAGAAGCTCCGAGTCAAGGGCAAAGGCGTGCCACTCAGCAAACGAACTGGTGATCTAATCGTCTCGGTCGGCATCGAGGTTCCCACGGATGTCTCAAACGAGGAGCGTTCGTTGCTCGAGCAGCTCCGAGCACTCCATGATGAGGCCGAAACGGCCTAGACGCCGACGGATGCGTTCACACGACGCTCGGGACGGGCGCCGTCATCGAGCACGATGGTCATAGCGGTCTGGAACATGACCAGCGCCATGAGTTCGCCCATGATCACGGGAACGTTTTTCGCCACGACCGCGTTGATAATCGTCCACAATTGCAAGCCAACGATCATCTTCAAGACCGCGCCAGCCGTCCACACGTGAATGGACAGAGCAATATCGGGAAGCTTCGACTCGTGCTTCTTCACGATGATCGGCTCGACCACTTTGCCGAGCAGGTGTGCCATGAACGCCAATCCCCCGAACGCGATGAGCATGGAGAACGGGTTCCCGGCAGCAGCAGCGCCTGACGCCGACATCGCAGCGCCACCAAACGCGAAGAACCGGAAGCCTTGACGGTACGGGTCGTCCAACGTGTCCACGACAGTTTCGTAGATGTACTCGCGCACACCCCACACCGGTTGCAGGAAAGGGACGAGGGGGAGATGAGATTTCGCAGAAAAAGTAGCCATTATCCAGGAGCCTCAGTTGGGATTGAACCGTGAGTGGAGGTGGGGTGTTCGTGTTTCCACACCACATGTAACGGCAGGTTGGTCCGAAAACTGAAACGGATGGCTCATCAAGACGAAGAGCAATGATCCGATGCCGCAGTCTTTTCGCGGTTTCGACCGCAAAAACTCACTGTACGTGTCTGAATCGTACGGTTCGGCTTCGACGCTCTCTCACAAAACCGCCCCTACGCCTAACGCAGTTGATGTCGTAGCCGGTTGCCGAGGGCGTCTACGGCAATAGCTGCAATGGTGAGCACGACGATGACGCTGGTGACCGCCGAGAAGTCTCGGGCGACGAGGTGGTCGTTGAGCAGTTGGCCGAGGCCACCCGCTCCGACGACACCGACGACCACGGTCTCTCTGACGATCACTTCGAACCGGTACACGCTGAGCGCGACGAGCCGAGGCGATACGGCCGGGATCGAGCCGTACAACAGCGCGCTCAAGCGTCCTGACCCGGTTGCGAGAAGCTGATCGGTGGGCGCCGTGTCGGTCTCTTCGATCGCTTCCGCGAAGAGCCGACCGATCACGCCGAGGTTGTAGATCGCCAAGCCGATCGCTCCGGGCCACAGGCCGGGGAAGAAGACGAGCACGGCGAGGAACGCCCAGATCGGGGCCGGCACGCTGCGTGCCAAGAGCAAGAAGATACGGGTGAGGAAGCCGGTCGCTTCAGTGAAGGGAGTGGGGGAGGCAAGGGTTTCAGTTCGCCGGCGCGCAACGAGGGCAAGTGCAAACCCCCCGACGGCTGACAGAACCAGCGCAAGGATCGACAGCGCTGCGGTGTCGACCGTGGCTCGGAACAGCTCGCCAAAGCCGCCGGGGCCGAGCACCGGAGAGAACAGATCGGCGAGCAGCCCGCGTCCGAGGCGGAAGGTTCGTTCATCCCACAGCACCGTTGGGTCGAGGCCCGTCCACCAGGCCGACAACGGCACGAGCAGCGCTACTGCAGCGATCGATAGCCGGTTCACCGTCTGTTCGCTGGATCGGCGAATCACGGTCGACCAGCGATCGATCAGGCCGCTGAGAATCATGAGGGCGACGATCAGCGTCCAGATCTCGTTGTAACGAAGGGTCTCGAAGCTCAGGTCGAGTTGGAACCCGAGGCCACCCACACCCACGATCCCCAGGACGGCTGCCGATCGGATGGAGCACTCCATCCGATAGAAGCCATAGGAGACAAAGTCGTGTCGGATGTCGGGCAGTACACCGTAGAACAGTGCACTGATACGGCCCGCCCCGGTCGCACGCAGCTGATCGAACCCGGCCCTATCGCTGGTGTCTATTGCGTCGGCATAGACCTTCGTGACGATGGCCGCGAACGGAATGGTGATGGCGAGGACGGCCACCATTGGGTCGAAGCCAAATACCTGCACCAACAGCAGGGCCCAGATCACTTCGTGGATTGCGCGAGGAACGACCAGAACGAACTGCGACACGCGCCTGATGAGGTGATTGCCCCACAGTAATTCCGAGGTGAGGATTGCCCCGACCGCGCCGAACCCAAGCGATGCGACGGTTCCCAAGACTGCGAGAGCGAACGTCGTCGCTGCAGCGTCGATCGTGAGCCGAACGAAGCTGCCGGTAAGTTCGGGGCGCAGGCTGGCGCTCCAGAATTCGAGCAGGTTCGGCCAGCCGCGAACGTTGACGATGTTTGCGCCCAGTCCTGCACGCCAACCAGCCCACGCAAGGCCAGCGATCAACAAGATGAGCGTTCGTTGTCGACCGCTGGACCGATCGTCGATGATGCGGTTCCCGCCAATAGCTACCACGAGATCATGTCCGCTCGTACAGCTCGGTAATGGCCTTGGGGTCGACCGCTGCTGCTGGCAGATCGAACACGATCGATCCGTGCGCTAGGGCAATAATACGGTCGACGTGGCGCAGCGCCAGATCGGGGTCGTGGACGCTGATGACCGCAGTCCACGGCGCATCTCGATCACACAGCAGGGCCATCACTTGGTTGGAGAGTTCAGGGTCGACCGAGGAAGTCGGCTCGTCGGCGAGGAGTAGGTCCGGCTTTTGCAGGAGTGTGCGGGCAATCGCGATCCGTTGCTGTTCTCCTCCGGAGAGGTCGCCGGTTCGGGCATCGATACGGTCCTTCAAACCAACGCCGGTTAGAACCTGTTCAACATCGGCCCGATCCTTTGGCCGGACGAGTGAGGCAATGGAACGCGGGGTTGACCACGATCCGAGTCTTCCGCCGTTGACCGAATGGATGACCCGAAGTGATGGTGCAAGCCCGAGCGCCTGGCTGATGATGCCGACGCGCTGGCGGTGTGTGCGAAGTGCAGACCCGGACAGCTCGCCGAGATGTTGACCGAGTACGGACACGTCGCCCGACGTGGGTTCGACGAGGCCTGCAGCGGTGTGGATAAGCGAGGACTTGCCAGCACCGCTCGGTCCAATGAGCGCAACGCGTTCGCCCGGGCGCACCGAAACGGAGACGCCGTTGAGTGCAACGACGTCTC
>CAZBTI010000071.1:0-17499 GCA_964494395.1 uncultured Acidimicrobiales bacterium
TAAAGGACACATCTTTAAAGGACACATCTTTAAAGGACACATCTTTAAAGGACACAGTATGAGCAGCCATATTGCAGAGCTGATCGAGTTCATCCAGGACGAAATCGTCCTCGATGATCTGGTCGTCGCTGCAGAGACCGATCTGCTGCTGACCGGAGCGGTCGACAGCCTCGGCGTGATTCGGATCACGCATTGGATGGAAGAGACCAGCGGAATCACCGTCGATCCAGGCGACGTCACCCTCGAGAACTTCCAGACGGTGGCGAGAATGTCTTCCTACCTCGAAACCCAAGTGAGTTCCTGACCCTGTGTCCAACCCCGTCCACCTCCAACCTCGACGGTCGCTCTCGCCTTCTCAGGAGCTGATCTGGACCTCGCAACGCCTCGAGCCAGAGTCTCCACACCAGAACATGGCGCTGATCACCATGTTCGACGCGCCGATCGATCCGACCACGTTCATCGACGCTGTCGAAATGGTGATCGGGCAAAGCGATGCGTTGCGGACCACGATCAGAAACGTCGATGGCGTCCCTCACCCAACGGTTACTGCTACACCGCCAGCGCCGTGTTTGGTCGAACGTGTTGCATTGGAAGAACTCGATGCGTGGATGCACGAGCGGATCAGTAAACCACTCGACGTTGCAACCGCGGCCTACGACTCGGTCTTGGTCGATCTCGGTAACGATGCGTGGGCCTGGTTCTTCAACGTCCACCACCTCGTCATCGATGCTGCGAGCTCAGCGAATGTGTTCCGCTCCGTCGCTGCTGCATATCACGGAGAAACAGTCGAACTTCCGTTGTACGAAAAGGTCTGGACTGAGCTGGTCAACTCGATCTCGGAAAAGCGTTCGACGAAGGCCAGCGACCACTGGGCCTTGCTGCCCGACGCCCTGCCGACGTCGCTGTACCAGCCGACCGGAGAATTGACGACCGCTGCTGAGCGCATCTCGATCGACATGGGCTCTGGCCGCCAGGTCGCGTTCGACGAGTTCACTGCGGACCCTCGCTTTGCAACGCTCAGCCAAGAACTCTCTCAGGCTGTAGCGCTCGCGCTGCTGACCTCGAGCTACCTGGCTCGGTTGGGGAACGACGAGGTCACGATCGGCGTACCTATTCACCATCGTTCGACCAACTTTTCAAAAGTCGTCGTCGGTCCGCTGGTCGAACTCTTTCCCTTGCAGGTCTCGATCGCCGACGATGACACCTTTGCCACGCTCCATAAGAAAATCCTGCGCAGCTTCTTCACGTTGCTCAGCAATGCGCTGCCCGGCACCGCTCCCAGACAGTCGTTCGACGTCGTGCTCAACGTGCACGCTGCGACGATGGGCAATTTCGGAACAATCGGGGCGACGACACGCTGGATTCACCCCGGACACGTCGACCCGCACCACGTTCTTCGCGTGCAGGCGCTCGACTACGACGGAAGCGGAGTGCTCGAACTCGGTCTCGATATCAACCATCGAGCCGCAGATAGCGGTCAACGTCGTCGCGCTGGTCGACATGTAGCGGCGGTCTTCGACGCAATGTTGGCCGACCCAGATGCGTTGGTGCATTCGGTCTTACTCATCGACTCCGACGAACAGCTCCTGCTCGAGTCGTTCACCGTTCCAGGTGATGGAAACCCCATTGCTGGGTCGATCCCCGAAGTCATCGAGCAGCGCCTACGAGCTCACGCCACCCGACCGACTATCCAAGATGGAACAGGTCAGATTCTCACCGCCAAAGACGTCGATGAACGCATTGGCGATGTCGCGATGCGCCTCTCTCGCGCTGGCTATGGCCCCGGCGACCTGATCGGTGTCGAGATCGGTATCAGCGTCGATGCAGTCGTGGCGATCCACGGGATCCAACGTGCGGGTGCCGCGTTTGTGCCGATCGACCCGGAGTACCCGGACGCTCGACGAGAACACATCCGCAACGATTCAGGCTGTGCGCTTGTTCTGAACGACCTCGACCAACTCGACGACCTCCCGGTGGTCGATGCCGCAGCGAACCCGGTGACCCCGGGTCTCGACGATCTCGCCTACGTGATCTACACGTCAGGCTCGACCGGGCTCCCAAAGGGCGTGCCGATCACCTACAGGGGTCTCTCGGAGTACTTGGGATTCGCCTACTCCTCATACATCGACCGCGAAGCGCCGGTTATGCCGCTATTCACCTCGCTGTCGTTCGACCTGACGATCACCACGCTGTTCCTCCCGCTTCTGGCTGGAGGGGCAATGACCATTCATCGGGAAGGTGGTCTGGTCGCACTTCGAGAGATCGTCGACCAGGGCGTGGCGACGCTCATCAAGGCCACTCCCTCCCATCTCGAACTGCTGGTTCGGATGCTCACAAGCGAGAACTCGCTGCCGCATTTGTCGGGGCTCATCGTCGGTGGCGAAGCCTTTATGGCCGACCTCGCGGATCGCCTGCTCGCGGTTGTGGAACAAGACGTTTCGATCTTCAACGAATATGGCCCGACAGAGGCCGTCGTTGGCGCCATGCTGCACCGCTATGACCCAATTGGCGACCCAGGCCCTGAGGTCCCCATTGGTCATTCCGCTCCAGGCGTTGGCCTCCACATACTCGACCGGTTCGGATACCCCGTGCCGCTCGGAGTAGCCGGCGAGCTATTCATCAACCGTCCAGGCATGACCGCTGGCTACCTCGGCCGTGACGATCTCACCGCCGACAAGCTGTCCATCGTCCCGGCATCGGGAAGCGGAGATCTGCTGTATCGAACCGGCGATCTTGTTCGCTTGATCGACGCCGACACCATGGTCTACCTCGGCCGAGTCGACGAACAGATCAAGGTCGGCGGCATCCGCCTCGAACCCGGAGAGATCGAACACGTTGCTCAGAGCGTGCCCGGCGTCCGTCGCGCCGTAGCGAGGCTTTGGAGCCCCGAACCCGACCGCACCATCGAACACTGCGTGCGTTGCGGACTTCCATCGGACGTACCCGACATCATCATCGATGGCGACGGCATTTGCACCAGCTGCCACAATTTCGAACTCGTTGCTCCACAAGCCGAATCGTGGTTCCGCACCGAGGACGACCTCGTCGCAGCGATCGCCGATGCGCGAGAGCGGTCGACCGGCGACTACGACGTCATCCACCTGATCTCGGGCGGCAAGGATTCGACCTATGCGTTGTACAAGCTGGTCGAGCTCGGAGCCCGAGTATTTGCTATCACGCTCGATAATGGCTTCATTGCCGAGGTGGCGAAGGCCAACGTTCGCCGCGCCGCTGCGGCGCTAGGTGTCGACCATGAGTTCGTGACGATCGAAGCCATGAACGAGATCTTCCGCGACAGCCTCGAGCGGTTCTCGAATGTCTGCCAAGGCTGTTACAAGGCGATCTACACGATCGCGCTCGCAAAGGCCGAGGAGCTGGGCGCTCCGGCGATCGTTACCGGCCTGTCTCGTGGCCAGTTCTTTGAGACCCGGTTGGTTCCGGAGATGTTCGGAGAAGATCGCTTCGACCCAGCCGCGATCGATGACATGGTCCGCGAAGCCCGCCACGTGTACCACACCACCCCCGACGCAGTGTCTTTGCACATGGATGTGGAGTTCTTGGCCGACGGCGAAATCTTCGATCGAATCTCCTTCATTGACTTGTACCGATATATCGACGTGCCGTTGTCGGAAATGTACGAGGCGCTCGAGGCCAGCAATACCTGGCAGCGTCCGCCGGACTCAGGCCGTTCAACAAACTGCCTGATCAATTCGGCTGGCATCTTCGTGCACAAGTTGGAGCAGGGCCATCACAACTACGCCGCTCCCTACAGTTGGGACGTACGCCTTGGGCACAAGACCCGAGACGAAGCAATGGACGAACTCGACGACCCCATGGATGCAGACGAGCTTGCGGCCATTACGTCGATGCTCGCCGAGGTTGGATACGAGCCAAAGAAGCCCGAGATGCTCACCTTGTGGGTCGAAGCCGATCCAGAGTTGGATCTCGCCGACCTCGACGAGGCGTTTGCGAAGGGTCTTCCAGCACACAGCATCCCGCGAAGCATCGAGGTGGTGTCGGAAATCCCGCTGACCACGAATGGAAAGGTCGATAGCGAACGCCTTCCGGCGCCAGAGCTGTGGCGCACGACGACGTCGAGCGCTGGACGTTCGGTCGAAGGGCAGACCGAGGTCGACATTTCAGTCGTGTGGACTTCGGTCCTCGGCGTTGCCGAGGTTCGCGCAACCGATGACTTCTTTGCCCTCGGCGGAACGTCGTTGCATGCGCTCGAGATGATCGTGCGGGTGAGTGATCACTTCGATCTGATCATCCCCGAGTCCTTGGCCTTCAAGAAGCGCACCGTGGCCGAACTCGCCGCCCATATCGATGCCGAATTGGCGGTCGTCGGTCGGGGCGCCGCTGCGGGTAGCTCTTCGCTATCTGGCGATGGACGAGTCATCCCGTTACTCGATCCATCCAAGCCCTTGCCACTGTCGGCCGGGGAATCCTCGATGCTCTATGAGTGGCGGCGCGATCCAGCAGACCGCCGTTACAACGTGGCCCGTCTGTACCGGCTCCCCCTCGATGTCGATCGAGAACGGCTCAGTGCAGCAATACGGACGGTCGTGGAACATCAACCGACCCTTCGCACCTCCTACGGATTGGAACGATCTCCAATAGAGGTGGACTCAGCGCTCGAAGTTGGGGAGCGCAACGGTGGAAACGCGCGTCTTGTAGAACTCGCCGACGAACTCAACGAGTCGGTTTTCGACCTCGTCGACGGTCCGCTCATTACCGCCCACCACCTCACTAGTGCACATCCCGACGACGTAGGTGTTGCTGGACTGCTCCTTCGTACCCACCACATCGTGAGCGACGCAGCGTCTCTCGATGTGCTTTGGGATCAGATCGACCTCGCCTATCGAGGTAACGAACTCCCCGAACTCCAGTCGAGCTACGCCGAACATGGGCAGTGGCAGGCCGCACGCGTTGGTGACCCGAGCAACGTGTGGTCGCCAGTCGAATCGCCAGCGCAACTGCAACTCCGAGCTCGGGCCGCTACGAACGACGGCTACGTGCATCGCACCGCCCCAGTTTCGGCGACCGAACTACGGAGTGCTCCCGCTCCAACGTTGTTCGCCAACGCACTTGCGGCGTTGAGCGCGGCGATGCGGCCCTACCACGACGGACCTACCACCGAGATCGCAATCACGTCTTCGGTCCGAGACCATCCAGCAGTTCGCGATGTCGTTGGCTACTTCCTCAACCCGTTGCCGCTTCTCATCGACGTGGCCGACGATTCGTCGTTCAGATCCCACGCGCTGACCGTTGGAGACACACTCGCCGCTGCCTTGACGCACCGAGTGGTTCCATTTAGTTCGGTGGTGGCCTCCGCCAAGGAGCGCGGAATTCAAGCCCCCACAGCCCGAATCATGTTGGCGGTAGAGGATCTCGCTCCGGCGATGCTCGATGGTCGCAATGTCGAACACTCGATTCTTGCTTCCGGAACAGCGGTGAACGACCTGACGTTCTTCGTGCAAGTCCGTGATGAGTTGGTGGAGATTGGCTGCGAATTCCGTGGCGACACCATCGGCCGAGACAACGCCGAGGTCCTCCTCGACAGCTTCGCCGACGCACTCAAGATGCTCGTCGAGCATCCCGGGCACAGCGTCGCAACGCTCGTCAACACTCCAGAACCCCTCGTGGGCGAACGAGTCGTTGCAAACGCGGACTTGGTCCCGGGAATTATCGAATCGTCCGTCGAGCGGTACGGAGATGCCGTAGCGGTTACCTCCGGAGTGTCGGCACTCACGTATAGCGAGGTCGATCGCAGGGCTCGATTTGTTGCGGCGCGACTTCGAAGCGTCGGCGTCCAGCCCGGCGATCGTGTCGCGGTTTGTCTTCCTCGTTCGGTCGATCTGATCCCTGCCATCGTTGCGAGCTGGATGCTCAGAGCGAGCTACGTGCCGATCGACATTTCTCAGCCGGCGGCTCGACTCACTGCGCTCATCGCCGCTTCGGGGGCAAAGGCGGCAATCTCTTCTGAAAATGGACATCCTGGTCTCACCGAGGTCCCGACGGTATTCGTCGATCAACCCGACGCTGGCGTCCTCCCAATCATCACCCCTGCGGCAACCGATCCCGACGATGAGGCGTACGTCATCTTCACCTCGGGTTCTACCGGCCAGCCAAAAGGCGTCTCCATTTCGCAAGCCAACCTCAGTGCGTCGTTGAGCGCTCGACTGCAGTGGTACGACACTCGGGTGAGTAGCTACCTGTTGGTCTCGAGCGCTGGTTTCGATTCGTCGATTGCTGGCCTCTTCTGGACCCTCGCTGATGGCGGAACGCTCGTCATTCCTACTGAAGAGGAGGCCCATGATGTCGATGCGCTCCTCTCGCTCATGGTCAATCGGTCGGTCACCCACGCACTGATGGTGCCTTCGCTCTACGGAGCCATGTTGCAACGCAGTGCTGCCTCCGTGCGCGGCCTACATACGATGATCGTCGCAGGCGAAGCGTGCCCGCCCGACCTCGTGGCCAAACACTTCGATTCCGCACCCGCGGTCGAACTCGTCAATGAATACGGGCCCACGGAGGCCACCGTGTGGGCCACAGCCCACCGGTGCACACCCGCCGATGCTGACGCTCTCGTCGTGCCCATTGGAGGACCGATCCCCGGTATGACCGCCGAGGTCGTCGACCCATCAGGTCGCCCGCAGCCGCACGATGTCGCGGGAGAACTCTGGCTATCTAGCGCCGCGGTGTCACAGGGATACGTAGATGAAGTCGGCGGCATTGCTTCGGTGCAGCCATCGTTCCTCGTGGACCGCCACGAGTTCGCCACATACCGAACTGGAGACCTCGTCGTTCGTCGGGCATCGGGACGTATCGATTTCCTCGGGCGGATCGATGACCAACTCTCCGTTGGCGGCGTCCGAGTCGATCCGAATGAGGTCGAAGCGATCTTCTCCGGCCTCGACGGCGTGAACGCTTGTGTTGTGGCAATGCAGCAACGAGACCTCATCGCCGTCATCGAGACATCGTCTCAAACAGTGAACGAGGCCTCCCTTTCCGCCCAAGCTGCGTCGTTCCTGCCCGCAACACACCTGCCAAAGCAGGTGTATGTCGTCGACGCGTTGCCTCGGAACGTTAACGGCAAGATCGATCGCGCAGCGTTAGACCCAACGTGGCTCGCCGCCGAGTCGAGGCAGGCTCGCACCGCGAAAGCCTCGGATTCGGTTGAGGTGTCGACGAATCCGACCGTGAGAAAGGTCGCCGATATCTTCAGCGCAGCCTTTGATGGTGCTCCGGTCGTGGCTGACAGCGACTTCTTCGACCTCGGCGGTGACTCGCTTCGCGCTGTCGCCGTCGTTGCCATGCTCGAAAATGCGTTCGGTCGAAGGATCGCGATTGGTGAACTCATTGCATCGCCGACCCCTCGCTTATTGGCAACGACTCATTTGGTGACCGAAGCGGTACGAGAACACGAGCTGGTCGAGCGGTTGCGCGCCACCGGGTCAAAGCGGCCGCTCATCGTGCTGCCACCCGGCGGTGGCAACCTCCTTCGCTATGCGCCATTGGTCCGTTCACTCGACAGCGAGGTGCCAGTCATCGGCATCCGACTTCCAGGCGCCGATGCAAAGAGTGAAATCGTTGGCTCCATCGAAGAACAGGCCACCGAAATGTTGCGTGCCCTCGACACCACTGAGGTCGAGGGGCCGTACCGCTTGCTCGGTTGGTCGACCGGAGGCCTCCTCGCCTGGGAGATTGCACGCTTGCTTCAAGAACGCGGTGATGAGGTGGAGGCAGTCGTACTCGTCGACACCGTGATGGCGGGTATTTCGGTCGACGAGGTCGGTTCGATCAAACAGAAGTACCAAGAGATGCTCCGTGATGACGGCGTGAAGGCCGTGGCGTTTGAAGGCGCCGGACGTCTGTACGAGCGAGCCAACTTCGCGTTGGCTCGACGACGGTACCGGAATGCCCGAGAAACGGGAAAGAGCCCGAGTGTCACCGATGCGGAGCGTCAACTCGGTCCGGTCATCCGACGTGCTGCCAAGAACTACCTGCCGAGTCGACAGGAGCTCAGGTTGATCTATGTGAGCGCAAGCGAATCGGCTAACGACGTCACGGTCGATCCATGGTGCGAACTACACGGGGCCGATCACGTCGAAGTCATTACGATCGACGGTGTGCACTTCCTGCCCGAGGATCGATGCATCATCGGCGTGAATCGAGCAGCCGAACTCGTCACCCGCCTTGAAGATCACCTCGATCTCTAGAGCCGCCTAGGTGTACTGGCTGATGCGGTCTACGGTCTGGCCGTAGCGAGCCTGGAGTTCAGCTTCGACATTGTCCGGTTCAGCAACGACTGCGAACGTGGCGAGCATCTCGTCGTCTATGACATCACCCAGCTCATCCCAACGTCGCGTCTTCGTCATGGCGTTGAGTTCGGTGTGTGCCTCGGCCCAGCCGTGGTGCTCGAGTACTTCCTGATACGCCGGAGTCGATCCGTAGAAGCCAATCTGCTGCTTAATGCGCGCTGTCGAAGCAGCCATTTCGGCATCGTCAGCACCCGTCACCACAAAGGCGGGGAGCGAGACCTGACAGAGTTCGTGGGCACGCTCGGCATCATCCATGAACGTGCGGAAGCGGGGGAGCGCTACGTCGTGGAAGTAGCTCGGTGTCACGAAGGGGTGCACCATCCATCCGTCACAGATCTCGGCTGCGACTCGGACCATCATTGGGCCGACAGCCGCCAGGTAGACGTCGGGGCGTCCGTGGGCCGCTGGACCTGGATCAAAAAAGTCACTCATGAGGATGTGCGTGTAGTGCTCGCCCTTGAATCGCAGTGGAGCTTCTGCGTCCCAACAGTCCCAAATGGAGTGCATTGCAGAGATGAACTCGCGCATGCGACCCGCAGGAGCCGACCATGGCATAGAGAAGCGCTTGGTGATGTGGGGTCGGATCTGGCTTCCGAGGCCGAGCACCATCCGCCCCGCAGAGAACTCGTTGAGGTCGCGGGCGGTGTAGGCGAGGGTCATGGGATTGCGAGCGAATGCGACGGCGATCGAAGTACCGAGTTGGATCGTCGAGGTGTGTTCCGCCGCAATCGCCAGAGGCAAGAACGGATCGTGGCTCGTCTCTGCAGTGAAGGCGCCCAAGTGACCGTTTGCTTCGAGTTCTTTGGCCTGGTCGGCAACGAGAGAGAGATCGGTTGTCAGGTACCCATCGGTCTTCATGGCGGGAGCGTAGCAAATGTCCTCTCTATCGTTCGCTGAGCTTTGTCCAGCGTTGAGTTTGCGACGATGATGAGGAGATGAGCAGCGGGATTGAGTACGTCATCTTCGACCTTGGAAACGTTCTGATCGAGTGGGATCGGAGAAACCTGTACGAAAAGCTCATCTCGGATCCGGTCCAACTCGACGCCTTTCTCGACAACGTCTTCACCATGGAAGACAACGCCGAACTCGACAAAGGCACGCCGGTGCACGAGGTCGCAGCCGAGGTCGCTCGTCGCCATCCCGAGCAGCATGAACTAGTGATGGCCTTCGCCGAACGATGGAAGGAAACGTTGGGGGACGTCATTGCGGGATCCGTGGAGATTCTGGCAGATCTGAGCAGATCCGGTGTGGGCCTCCTGGCGCTCAGCAACTGGGGCAAGGACACCTTCGCCTCGATCGAGGCCGACTATGAGTTCCTCAACTTCTTCGATGGGATGGTCATCAGTGGCCGCGAAGGTGTGGTGAAGCCCGACCGGAAGATCTTCGATGTGCTGTGCGAGCGGTATGACGTCGTGCCCCAGCGGGCAGTGTTTATCGACGACTCGTCAGCAAACGTCGTGACGGCGATGACGCTCGGGTTTGATGCATTGCTCTTTGACCGTCCGGACCTTCTTCGTCAACAGCTCGTGTACCGCCGCCTGCTCGATTCGGCTCACTGAGGTCGACTACTGACAGGTCGAGACCGTCGGGTCATCGATCTGAATACCTTCTGGGCCGCCCGTCGCGGGGAGCAGGCAGGCTGTTGTACCGCCTGGGGTGAGGCTGAAACGCAAGACCGCGGTATCCCTGCGCAATGGTTCAGCGGAGTTGGTTGCAGCGTTACCTAGACCGAAGGCCACGGCGGTCTGGTCGATGCGTTCAAAGCGTTGAAGAAAATCGGAGCCATGTCCCACGACCCCATTTGCTCCAGCGTCGACCAGCGTCTCTATCTGTTCGATGGCGAGTGGCTGTGGGCTTCTGTCGTCGAGCCGATCGAAGTCGGTGATGACGATGACGGCTTGGCCATCGTCGAGGCTCTCACCAATCTGGCCGGTCAACTGCGTAAGCGCAGCGGGACCGCCAGCGACTCCTGGGCTTGTCGCGGTTGCAACGAGCGATTCGGGGAGGTCAACGGACAGGCTGATCGCATAGACAGCAATAGGTCGTTCGCCTGAACCCAAGATGACCGGGGTCAGGGCTTCGGTCAGATTTGCTCCGAAGCCAACCGTGGCCACTCCGCTGGCGAGCAGAACATCGGCGTAATCGCTGAGCAGGGTGGCACCGTCGAGCGCGGCGCGGCTCGTCGCCAGGTTGAGCACGTCGACTTCGTTGGCCGCCCACGTAGCGAGATCTGTTGGTTCACAACCCGTCGACCGGGTACATGCGAGGGAGGCAATTACTGCGTCAGTCGCACCGGTTGAACGGAGATTCTCCTCGGTTGTTGAACCATCGGGCACGGTGCGGATACTGCCGATGAGCGCAACATCGGCCACGAGCGGCGGAACCGGGGTTACGGGCGTCGAGGTCGTCGTGGTCGTGTCGGCGTCGGCGTCGGCGTCGATATCGATGTCGGTATCGGTATCGGTATCGGTATCGGTGGTGGTGTCTTCAGTTATCACCGTCTCTTCGCCCGCGACCGACGCTGAACTGGGTTCGCCGGTCTGGCGAGCAACGAGCGCTGGAGACTCCGCGGTTTCTGGAACAGGGTCGACCGCCTGTTCATCTGCTCTCGACCCACATCCCGCGCTGATGAGCGCAAACACGGCCGCTATCGCAACGCTGAAACGGGCCCGCCGATGCATTGTGGGGGATCTGGACACCTCGACAGTTTGGCCCGCATACCTCACTAGCGCATCTTGAGGCTGCAGATCTTTCACGTGTTGTGACCTCAACCCGGCCGTGTGACATCAACAGCCATCCGAGTTCTCGTAACGTGGGTGAATGAAGTTGCGTATATTGCTGGCCGCTGGAGCGGTGCTGATCGCCGGGTGTACATCGGGCGACTCGATCGTCGAACCCGGCCCCGGCGATACCGAGACCTCGGTCGAGGAAGACTCAGACGCTGAAGATTCCAACACCGATGAAGTCGCGACCGAGGACGGCGCAACCACTATCCCGCCAGTCGAGCAAGCCGAGGGGGAAGTCGAGCAAGCCGAGGGGGAAACCGAAGAGGAATCACTCGGAACGGGGGTGCAGGCCATCGAGGAACCCGCCGAACCTCCAGCGGACTTCGTACTCGACGCGTCATCGGAAAACGCTGCGGTCTTTACCGAACTCGCCGTGTCTGGTCTGGTGCTTTCCCTCGATGAACAACAATGCGCTGACGAGTCGGCCGCCACGGCGATTGGATCGGGCGCCGACGAACTCGGCGCCGTCATTGGAGCGATCCAGACGTGCGCTACTGCGGTGGCCATCGATGACTTCTCTGCCGACCTCATCGTGGCTGGCGGCGCTCCGCTTCCAGCTACCGAAGCAGCGTGTGTGTCTTCTCGTCTGCAATCAGGTGATGAATACCAGCCGTTCTGGGCTGCGCTACTCGAGGAAGAACCGTTCGACTTTCTGCTCGCGGATCGCGAAGTCCAGAACCGCTTTCTCGAGCTCTATACCGAATGTGTTTCGGTCGGTCGGGCAGTAGCCGAGCAAGTCTCGCTCGACCTATCTGCAGGTACGACTGGTTGTATCGACGACTTGTTTGCCGATAGAGAATTTGTGCGAAGCAGCATCGAGTCAGACCTTTCGGGGAACGCCGAAGACCAAGCTCGGGTCAACGACCAGATAAGCACGTGTCTGACCCCTGACGAGCGTTCCGCTCTAGGTCTCGAATAGTCTGCTCCTGAAGAGAGGGCCGAAATGGCATTTCAACTACTTGGATTTCCTGTCAAAATCGAGGGATCGTTCCTGCTCACATTGGGATTTATTGGATTCCTCTCGTTTAACGACCGGCTCGACCTCATCGTTGCGTTCATCGCGATCGCCGTCGTCGCGGTATTGATCCACGAGTTTGGCCATGCCTTCGCGGCCCGGTCGCAGGGAACAGTGGGTACACCAGAGATCAGCATGGCGGGGATGGCAGGCCTGACCCGCTACCGACTCAATGAGGTGCCGAGTCGAGGTCAGTCGATCTTCATCAGCTTTGCCGGTCCACTCACCGGAATCGTGCTCGGCGCCATCATCCTGGGGGTTCGATCCGCTGGGGTTGTCGAAGAGACCTTGTTCATACAAAACCTGTTCCGGATTGGACTCTTCACGACGTTCGGTTGGAGCGCCTTCAACCTCATTCCCATCGTTCCACTCGACGGTGGCCACATCATGACCGACATCCTTCCCGGCAATCGTCTGGAACGTCGACGCCGTGCTGCGTGGGTCTCCATCGGGATTGCAGCGGTGCTCGCTCCGGTGCTGTGGTTCGTGACGGGTTTGCTGTTCGCTCCGATCATCGTGGCTGGTATGGGTTTCCAAAATTGGTCGAGCCTGAAGAACCTCCAGGCAGTCCAGCATCCAACGGCCACGCCCCAAGACTCGTAGCCGCTTTGAGTTGCGGTGAACCGCTGATCAGCGCCTAGGGTTCGCGCCATGCGCGCAGTTCTGCTCAATAACGAAAACGATGAGTTCTCTGTCGAGATCACCGATGTCGACGAAGACCAAATGCCCGAGGGCGACACCCTGGTCGCCGTCGAGTACTCCACGATCAATTACAAAGATGGATTGGCGATTACGAACACATCGCCAATCGTTCGATCCTGGCCAATGGTTCCTGGAGTCGACTTCGCTGGGACGGTGCTGAATACCGACGGCGAGAGGTTCAAGACCGGTGATCGCGTTGTTCTGAACGGTTGGGATGTTGGTGAGAAGCACTGGGGCGGACTCGCTGAGCGGGCTCGCGTCGACGCCGGGTGGCTGACGCGTATCCCTGAGGATTTTTCGACGTATCAGGCAGCAGCTATCGGAACCGCCGGCTACACCGCAATGCTGTCAGTGCTAGCACTTGAGGACCACGGCATTTCGCCGGAGCGCGGGAGCATCCTGGTTACCGGTGCTGCTGGCGGTGTGGGCTCTGTTGCCGTAGCGGTGTTGTCCAGTCTTGGGTACGAAGTAATTGCATCTTCGGGCCGAGTTGAGGAGGAAGGGGAGTATCTTCGCTCTCTCGGCGCCTCGGAGTTGCTTGCTAGAGAGGAACTCTCAAATCCCGGTGGTCGTCCTATGGCAAAGGCGAGGTGGCAAGGCGCTATCGATGTTGCTGGTAGTCACACGCTGGCAAACGTTCTCGCTGCGACGGCCCCGAAGGGTTGCGTGGCTGCGTGCGGACTGGCTCAAGGTATGGATCTTGAAACGACGGTGGCCCCGCTGATTCTGCGAGGGGTGACGTTGGTTGGCATTGATTCGGTTCACGAAACCCCCGAGCGCCGAGAGTTGGCGTGGACTCGACTGGCGGCAGATCTCGACGTCAATCTGCTCGATGCAATCACGACCGAGGTCGGTCTCGACGACGTTCCACAAGTCGCCGAGGACATTCTCGCCGGCACCGTGCGGGGCCGGGTCGTTGTCGACGTCTCTCGCCACAGCGAGTAGCTGCGGGCTAGTCGTCTTCTTGGTTGCGGAGAAAGTTCTCGACCTCATCGGCCATGTCCCCAACGTCGAAGATGATCGACGGGTCGTCGTCGCTCTTCTTTTCGAGGTCTGCAACATAGGCGCGGACATCTTCGTCGTCGGCGAGTGCTTGATGCACCCTCGACTCCCAATCGCGGACTTCGTCGGCGAGGGCGACGTGGTCGGTTGGGACACCACAAAGCGTTTCGAGATAGGCGAGCAGTGCAGAGGTGGCCTTTGGCGAGGGACTGCCGGGCACGTAGTGCGGGACATTGACTCGGAGCGAGAGCATGGGTAATTCAAGGTGTTGTAGCCCTTGGTGCAGTGTGCCGATAAGGCCGGTTGGGCCTTCGTACGTCGGTGGTCCAATCTCGAGTTCCGCTGCGAGTCGTTCGTCCCTCGTGGAGGCGGTAACGGGGAACGAGCGGGTGTGGGGAACCATTGCTAGTGCAGAACCGAGCGTCACCACTTGGGTGATGTCGAGGTCTTCCATGATCTCGGTGAGGGTTGCGCAGAATGAGCGCCAACGCAGGTTTGGTTCGACGCCGCTGAGAAGTATGAGGTCCGACATTCCAGCGGGAGTCTGTGCGAAGACGATGTTGTTCGTTGGCCAGTGAATCTCGCGGTTTCCATTCGCCCCGATCTTGACGTGAGGCCTGGTCTCTTGAAAGTCGAAGAGGAGTTCGGGGTCGATCGAGGCCAGTGGTTTCCCGTTGTGGGTCATCGACAACCAATCGACCGCGGCGGTTGCAGCTTCGCCCATGTCGAAGAGGCCCTTGAAGGCCATCACGAAAATCGGACGTTCCAGAGCGGGAACGGGGTGGGTTTCGTACGCGATCTGCTGCACGGTTACAGAGTATTGGAAAGGCGAGCATCTCGGACCCGTATCACTTGATTGGGCAACGTTGCTCAGGGCTTAGGAAAAATCCCTTCACCGAATCTCCTCGTCGAATAGAGTGGAGGTTCGAAGAGAAAAGGTGAGGGCCAGAAGAATGAGTGGATCAAGTCAGCCAGCAGGATGGTACCCAGCACAAGGAGACCCGGCGGGCACTGTTCGTTGGTGGGATGGCAGCCAATGGGTCGGTGGTCCTCAGCAGCAAGGCGCTCAGCAGCAAGATGGCTACGTGGTGCCCGGAGCATCGACGATTGCGAACGGCCGGGAGCTCGCTGATCCGTGGATGCGGATCGCGGCGGCGATCATCGACGGCATTCTCGTAGGCATTATCGGCGTGGTGTTTGGCGGTGGCGCCGTCTTGTCGGGAGCGGTCAGCGGGGGTTCGGATTCTCTCGATTTCACCTCGGGTGGCTTCGTGCTGCTCGGCTTGATTGGTTCGATTGTTATTGCGGCGTATCACACGCTGATGAACACCCTCATGAGTGGCGGCGTTGGCAAGCAAATTTTGGGCTTGCGCATCGTTCGTGCCGATGGCACCGAACCGCTCGGTACCCCCGACGGTGTCAAGCGCAGCGCAAACCACATTCTCGATATTCTCAATGTGATTCCGATCATCGGCGCCATTATTCTCGGCATCGTGCAGGGGCTTCTCAACCTCGCGTCGCTGGTGATGTTGTTTAGCGATCCCGAGCATCGCACGGTGATGGACCGCTTTGCTGATACCTACGTGGTGACGAAGCAGAAGTAGCGGCTACGGCTCGCGATACAGGAGCGCACCCCAGTGGGCGCCAGCTCCAAATGCCGTGAAGGCCAACAGGGCGTCGTCGGGTAGCTCTTGGGCCGTCCGAACATCGTGGTAGAGCAATGGCAGCGTCGCAGCTGTGGTGTTCCCGTGTTTTGCGATATTTGAGGGCACCCGAACCGGGTCGATGTCGAGTTGTTTCGCGATGCCATCGAGAATGCGTTGGTTGGCTTGATGGGCGAGGACCAAGTCGACGTCATCGAGATCGAACGGAGACTCCGCGAGCAGTCCGAGAATCGACTCGGGCATGAGCCGAACTGCTTGGCGGAAGAGTTCTCGCCCGTTCATCTGCGGATTGTGCAGGCCAGCTTCAATCTGGGCGGCACTCGACCACGGTTGCTGTAGGAACCCCGGTCCAGGTACGTGGATCAGGTCGAAAAGCTCGCCATCACTGTGCAGGCTTGAGCTGAGTACGCCGGTGTCGTCGGTGCCGGGTTGGAAGACCATTGCTGCACCAGCATCGCCAAAGAGCACACTCCACGCCCTGCTCGCAGTGGCTGCTTCGTAGTCTTCTGGGGTTGGTTCCTTTGTCGAATCGCCGAGCAGGATGTCGAGGCTGTCCCCGAAGGGCATATAGCCGCGGTGGGCCTCGGCACCGACGGCGACGACCGTTTCGGCGCGACCGGTAGCGATGAGCATGTCGGCGAGGTCCATGGCGTAGAGGAACCCACCGCACTGCTGGCGAACTTCGAAGGATCCAACGGGTCCGAGGCCGGCCCGGTGCTGGATCAGGGGCGCGTTGCCGGGGGCATAGTGATCGGGGGTCATCGTCGCTGACACGACTGCGTCAACATCTGCGGGTTCAAGGCCCGCGTCGGAAATGGCCGCGAGAACGGCTGTCGTGGCGAGTTCGGCTGAGCCGACACCGCGGTTAGCGAGACGACGTTCCTGCACCCCGCTGCGTTTGACGATCCACTCGTTGGTGGTGTCCATGATTTCGGCGAGGTCGTCGTTGGTTACGACGTTGTCGGGCAGACAGATGCCGGTTCCCGTGATGTGCGCGCCCATGGTGAGCTACTCGCTCTCGGATACTGCCTCTGGAGCTGCGGGGGCTTCCTCATCTGCTGAAACTTCGGCCGGAGCTTCCGCTGTCGTCTCAACACCTTCGGGCGCAGCTGCAGCTGGCTTCTTTTTCTTCGTCTCGCCAGCGAGCGGATTTGCCTGCACTACTTGGAAGTTGTCCGAGGCTGCCTTATAGGTCGCTTCGGCTTCTGCCTTCTGTTCAGCGGTCGCGTTGGGGTCTTCGTTTACCCGGCGAACGGCCTTGGCGGCCTCGTCTTTGGCGCGCTCGGCCTTAGCGATTTTCTTCTTGCCTCGCTCGGCCGCAGCGTTGGCTTCAACGCGCTCGTTAAAGAGCAGAAGCGCTGCTCGTGTTTCGTCGTCAACCTTGATGTCGGTACTCACCGCAACATCATCGGTCATCGGCGGCCTTCAGGCCAAGATGATGGGGTGACTAAATCGAAACAAGATGAATTTGTTCGGTCGTTTCCTCGCCGCCATGCCGCTTCGCGTCGGTTCTCTCTTGGTGCCCCGAGGTCCTTTGTTGTGGCATCTGATGGCTCATCGGTACTTTTCTTGCAATCGAGTGGAGGGTTCGACCCCAGCAATAGCCTCTGGATTCTCCGGCCCGGGGCTGATCCAGAAACGCTCTTCGATGCAGGGAATCAAGAGGGTTCCGGCGAACTCACGAACGCCGAGCGGGCTCGACGAGAACGGGCCCGGGAACAGGCTGGGGGAGTCGTGTCGTTCACTGCGCGCCCAGACAATAGCGAGGTCGTGTTCGCGCTCGGTGGGCAGCTGTTTCGAGTCTCCGCCGTTGGCGATGTGGTGTCAATGGCGAGTGACGGAAACGCATTCGACCCCCGATTTGAGCCCGACGGTGATCGCGTCATCTATGCCAGCGGGTCATCGCTGCGCGTCACAACGGGAGTTGAAGACCGACTCGTACCCGGCGCTGTTGGCGATGGGCACGTCTCGTGGGGGTCGACCCCCACGAGACGTGCCCATCGCCA
>CAZBTI010000072.1:0-2958 GCA_964494395.1 uncultured Acidimicrobiales bacterium
TTGATCGCCACTGAAGCAGGAGCGAAGGTCACCGTTGGTCACCTCACCGTGGCCGCTGCACCGGGCATCGCAACCGAGCTCGGGGCGCTCCTTGATCGGACCGTAATCTGACGAATAGCTCAGAAGCGCCTAGTCTGCAGTCAGCGCAAGATATTGACGAAAGGGATGGACCAGTTGTGGGAACCCGGATCCTCACCGTTGAAGACGATGAACGAATTCGGACAGCTGTCCGTCTCGCGCTCGAGGACGAGGGTTGGGAAGTAGCCGAGTCCGACAATGGCGAAGACGCCCTCTTGAAGTTTGGCCAAGAACCCTCCGATGTGGTCCTCATCGACATCATGCTCCCCGGCATCGACGGATTCGAGGTGTGCAGGTCGATTCGCCGAGTATCAGATGTTCCAATCGTTATGGTCACCGCCCGCGCTGACACCCACGACGTCGTCGCTGGTCTTGAAGCCGGCGCCGACGACTATCTCACAAAGCCTTTCGCACCCAAAGAACTCTCCGCCCGGATTCGTGCGCTCTTGCGGCGCAGTCGGAGCGGGGCGACCGCCACGGGCGACATGTCGTTCGGCGACCTCGAGGTCATTCCCGACCAAGGCATGGTCAAACGAGACGGAGTCGAGATCCACCTGACCAAGACCGAGTTTCGGTTGCTGGTCGAATTGGCCTCCTCACCTGGAAAGGTCTTCTCGCGGGAAGCGCTGCTCGAAAAGGTCTGGGGCTACGGCTACTTTGGCGATGGCCGACTGGTCGATGTCCACATTCGCCGACTGCGCACCAAGATCGAAGCCGATCCGGCCGATCCACAGCACGTCGTGACCGTGCGGGGCCACGGATATAAGATTCAGACCTGATCTCTGAAAATGAATCGACGCGTCGGCCTTCGTGGTCGGATCACTGGAGCGCTCGCTATCGCTGGCCTGCTCGCGGCTGTTGTCTTGTCGGTCATCACGTTGACCATCACGCGGCAAGTGCTCATCACCGACCGCAGTCAACTCGCAGAGGTGCTCACCTTTACGAACGCGCAGACCGTACAACGGACGCTCGCTGGCGATCTCGAACCAGGCGCGACGCAGGCCGTCGTCGACTCGCTAAGCACCGCTGAGGGTTCGCGGCCGCTCATCAGTACCGACGGTGGCAACTCGTTCTCGCTCGATGGATCGTTCACTCTCGAACAAGTACCGGTGTCCCTGCAGATGAGAACGGTCGAGGGAAGCGCTGGGCGTATCGTCACCGAGATCGATGACGAGCCGTTCATCGTGTACGGCATCCCTCTTCAGGGTTTCGATGACGTCGTGTACTTCGAAGCGCTGCCGCTCGCAGAGGTAGAAGACACCCTCGTCACACTGCAATTCGTACTGCTCGGTGGCGGAGTGATCGTTGCGCTGCTCGCCGGTATTGCCGGTATCGCCGTCGCGAACGCAGCTATTACCCCGCTGACTCAGGTGAGCGACGCAGCAGAAGCAATCGCAGGTGGGCGCCTCGATACCCGACTCGACACCGAAGGTGACCAGGATCTCGAACGTTTCGCTGCCTCGTTCAACGAGATGGCTGGTGCCCTCGAGGAACGAATCCAGCGCGATGCCAGATTCGCGTCCGAGGTCAGCCATGAGCTTCGAAGTCCGTTGATGACGCTCACCGCGTCGGTCGAGGTCCTCGAAAATGCGCGGGATGATATGCCGGAACGTTCTCAAACCGCTCTCGATCTCTTGGTGAGCGACATCACGCGCTTTCGAACCTTGGTCGAAGACCTACTGGAGATCAGCCGTTTCGATGTGGGTACCGCCGACCTGCAGGCCGACCCGTTGATCTACTCCGAGTTTGTTCGGGCAGCGGTCGAGATTGCGAGCGCTCGCGACATTGAAATCGTGGTCGAGCCAGAAGCCGAGGACGCAATCATCGTGGCCGAGAAACGCCGACTCGCTCGCGTGGTCGCCAATCTCCTCGACAACGCCGAAAAATATGGGGGCGGCGCGACCCGTATTCACGTGACCTGCACCCCAACGTCGGTTCTGATGGCGGTCGAAGATGATGGTCCCGGCGTACCCAACGACGAACGTTTCGTGATCTTTGATCGCTTTAGCCGAGGAGGAGCCGGGGGACGTCGGGGCTATGACACCGGAGTTGGCCTTGGACTGTCTCTTGTTGCTGAGCACGTGAACTTGCACAACGGGCGCGTGTGGGTCGAAGACCGTCCCGACGGGCTTCCGGGTGCTCGCTTTGTTGTCGAACTCCCGCTCGATGACGGATTCGACGGAGAGTTCGCATGACTTGGCTGCGCCGCCGCGCCAGAGTTCTCTCACGCCTGTTCGTACTCGCACTCATCGTCGCGGGTTGTGGAGTGCCACTCGACGACGAGGCCGAGGTAATCGCCAGCGAACAGCTGCCCGAGGTGCTTCAGCCTGGGAGTTCAAACACCACACCGACCACGATTCCCGATCGTCTCGCCGAAGAAGTAGTGATCTATCTCGTCGACCCGGGCGATGGCGAGCCGAGCCTCGAACCGGTTTCTCGCCAAGTAGCTTCGGTGGAAGCTAACGATGGTCTTGAAGCTTCGGTGCTCGATCTGTTGATTCTCGGACCAACGAGCGAAGAGCAGCTCGATCTCAACCTGACTACGGCAGTGGTGTCCTCTGAGGACGTGCCACTCGAAGTGATCGCCGTCGAACTCCCGGCCGAGCAGCAACTCGTCGTCACGCTCTCGGCTCCTCCGGCAATCGAAGGAAGCGACCGCTTGGTGACCTTTGCTCAGCTCGTCTTCACACTGACCGAACTCGATACCGTTTCACAGGTCAGCTTTCTCGTACGAAACGAGGCGGGCGAAGATGAAGAAATTGCGGTCCGGACCGACACCGAAGAAGGCGACGTACGCCGACCCGTAAACAGAAACGACTACCTAAGCCTCTTCCCCAACTAGAGCCTCTTCCCCAACAGAGCCGCTTCCCCAACAGAGCC
>CAZBTI010000072.1:3058-17044 GCA_964494395.1 uncultured Acidimicrobiales bacterium
GCCTCTTCCCCAACTAGAGCCTCTTCCCCAACAGAGCCGCTTCCCCAACAGAGCCGCTTCCCCAACAGAGCCTCTTCCCTAACTAGCTACGGCTACACAACAAGCTGAGTGGGCAAGGGTGAAACTTAGGCTCAGGCGGTGAACGTCTGGGCTACTTCGTAGAGGTTTTCGTTGACGTATTTGAGTTCGGCGACAGCGTCGACGATGCGGACGCGTTCCATTTCGCCACAGCGGTAGGCGATCATCGAACCGAAGTCCTCCTCGTTTGCTGCTCGGGCAGCTTCTACGCCGAACCACGTGGCGAGCACGCGGTCCATCGCTGACGGTTCGCCACCGCGTTGTACATAGCCGAGCACGGTGGTCCGGGTCTCAAAGCCGGTGCGTGCGGTTACTTCGCGGGCGACGAGGTCGCCGATTCCGCCGAGCTTGATGTGCCCGAACTCATCGAAGGCAATGTCGGGAACATCGAGAGTTTCGGGAACGGGCTTGGCGCCTTCGGCAACGACGATGATCGACGCGAACTTTCCACGCTCATGGCGGCTTTGCAACGATTTGCATACCTCGTTGATATCGAATGGCTTCTCGGGGATCAGCGTGACGGTGGCACCGCCGGCGAGACCAGCCCAAGTGGCGATGTGGCCCACGTGGCGTCCCATGACCTCGATCACCATGACGCGGTCGTGACTTTCGGCCGTGCTGTGTAGACGCCCGATTGCTTCGGTGGCGATATCGACCGCTGTTGCGAAGCCAAAGGTCATTTCGGTGAGGCCGATGTCGTTGTCGATGGTCTTCGGCACGCCGAGGACGGGAAAGCCCAACTCGTACATGGCTTGGGTACACGAGAGTGTTCCCTCGCCGCCGATCGAAATGAGTGCATCGACATCGTTTGCTTCGAGCGTTGCGCGGCAGCGATCGAGGCCATCATCGCTCGTGAACGGGTTGACCCGGGTGGTTCCGAGGATCGTTCCGCCTCGGGTGAGCAGACCGCGGCACCCTTCGACGGTGAGGGCCATCCAGTCATTAGCCATGACGCCACGCCAACCATCACGAAAGCCAATGACCGAGTGTCCGTCTTTCGCTGCTTGACGGACGACGCCGCGAATTACCGCGTTGAGTCCAGGAGCATCGCCACCACCGGTGAGAACCGCAAGTTTCATGGTTTCAAGCCTACACAGGTGGGAATTCGCTCATCGGTGATCGGCATCTGGGCTTTCGACACACCAAACGCTCCCCTTCTACCAAAGAGATAGGCCCCGCTGACCCTCGTCGGACTACTGTCAGGCCATGGCAGTCGTCGTCGCAATCGATTCAGGAACAACGGGCGTTCGGTCTATCGCCTTCGATGAACGCGGGGTGCCCGTTGGTTCGTCCTACCGTGAGTTCCCGCAGTACTTCCCACAACCTGGATGGGTAGAGCACGACGCGAATGAGATCTGGTCCGCGGTCCTCACGACGCTCAGCGAGTTGGTCTCCTCACTCGATCAGCCGATTGCAGCGATTGGCATAACGGATCAGCGCGAAACCGTCGTCACGTGGGACAAGGCAACGAGTAAACCGTTGCACCGAGCGATCGTCTGGCAGGACAGACGAACCGCCGAGCGCTGCGCCGAGTTGAAAGAAGCCGGGCAGCTCGATCTTGTGAGGAACACCACCGGACTCGTTCTCGACCCCTACTTTTCGGCGAGCAAGCTCGAGTGGCTCATCACAAACGGGCACATCGAGGTCGGACCCAGCACCGCCTTCGGCACGGTCGATAGTTGGCTCGTCTGGAAGTTGACCGGTGGCGCTGCCCACGTCACCGACACCACCAACGCGAGTCGCACACTTCTCTTCGATATTGGGTCACTCGAATGGTCTGGAGAACTCCTCGACCTCTTTGGTGTCCCGGCATCGATCATGCCCGAGGTACTCCCCTCCTCTGGTCGCTTCGCCATGACGACCAACGGTCTTCCAATCCCGGCGAATATCCCGATCTCTGGGATCGCTGGCGATCAGCAGGCGGCGCTGTTCGGCCAAGCCTGTTTCAATCCAGGGGACGCGAAAAATACCTACGGCACGGGCAGTTTCATCTTGATGAATGTCGGTCAAGAGAAACCCGACCCGGTGGACGGGCTCCTGACGACGGTCGGATGGACCCTCGCCGACGGGACCACGACCTACGCAATGGAGGGTGCGGTCTTTGTCACCGGTGCGGCGATTCAATGGCTTCGTGATGGCCTTGGCGTGATTTCTGAAGCCGCAGAAATTGGCCCGCTGGCCGCCGAGGTCGACTCGAGTGATGACGTGTTCATCGTCCCCGCATTCGCTGGTCTTGGGAGCCCGTGGTGGGATCCGCTTGCTCGTGGAACGATCGTTGGCCTGACCCGTGGCACCACCCGGTCGCACCTTGCACGAGCCACGGTCGATTCCATGGCTCTGCAATCCCGTGATGTCATCGATGCAATGGCATCTGCTGGCGGCGTCGACGTCGAGTCGTTACGGGTCGACGGCGGAGCAGCGGTCATGGATCTACTGCTGCAGATTCAGGCAGATCAGATCGGGGTCCCTGTACATCGTTCGGCGATCGCCGAGACGACCGCCCTCGGCGCTGCGTACCTCGCAGGTATTGCCGAGGGTGTCTGGGACAGCACCGATGAGGTTTCATCGGCGTGGCGTTCGGACTTCACCGCGACCCCCGCTCGTGACCGGGAAGCGGCGAACGCGCTACATACGCGCTGGTTGCAGGCGGTCGACCGCAGCCGCGGCTGGGCTGAATAATCGGCGCGCCCGCCCCTCTCTCGGAACGGCCCCGAGCTCGTAACTACTTCAGCAGGTCAAAAGCGAGGGCGCCGGCGCCAATGGCGCCTGCTCTTGCACCCAGTTCGGCCAGCACCACGGGAACCGAGGGCCGGTGGTCGCCGCCGAGGATTCGAACAGCCAGCGCAGATTCCACGGTGCTACGCAACATCTCGCCTAGACCAACGAGTCCACCACCGAGCACGATGATCTCCGGGTCGAGGATGTACACGAGATCGGCGAGGCCGACCGAAACGCCTTCGGCGAACTCGCGAATCAATGGTTCAACACCAGGTTCGTTGCGTTCGACGAGATCGTTGATGTGCTCTCCCCGAATCTCCTCGACCGAGCCGGCGAGTTCTATTGCTGCATCGAGGCGGCCAGATTTCGCCCAGTCACGAGCGAGAATTCCAAGACCATTTCCAGATGCGAAGTACTCCCAAGGGCCGCGAGCCCCGGTGATATGGATGGGGCCGCCGCGTTCGATGGTGATGTGTCCAGACTCGCCGGCGTAACCGTGTGCTCCACGGTGGAGCTTCCCTCCGAGAACGAAGCCAGTCCCGATACCCGTTCCCAGAGCAACGAACGCCATGTGGTCATGACCAGCGCCCGCACCGAACTTTGCTTCAGCCCACGTTGCCGTGGTTGCATCGTTGTCGGCAATGACCGGTACGCCGAGCCGCTCACCAACGTTGTCGACAAGCGGGTAGTCGAATACGCCTGGGATGTTGGGGGCGTAGCGAAAGACACCATTCGCATCCATGAGTGCTGCGATGCCGATCCCGACCGCATCAAGGGTTGTCGAGCTATTCGTAGCTTGGAGTTCAGAAATGAGGCCATGGGTTACCTCGACGATGGTGTCGACGAGGACGTCTCCGTCGGCTTCGGTCTTCGATCGCAGTGTGGCGAGCGGTGTGGCGGACCCTCGCTCGAGTGCGACGCCCCTGACGTTGGTTCCACCAACGTCAAAGCCGATCGCTACCACCCGTCGTGTTCCTCCGCGAACCATCCGGTAGCCCGCACCGCAGCGACCGAGTCGCTCTGGCCGTCGCACCATCGGCCGATGTCAGACCGGCTCGTCACCAAGATGACCTGTGCGATCTCGCTGTGCGTACGCAACATGGAGAGCGTGGTTGTCGTAAGTTCATCTGGAAGGTCGGCGAAAGGTTCTTCGATCAGCACCGGCATCAGCCCACGGGCTCGCTGGCCGTGCTCGTCGAGTTGAGACTGCGCGATGCGGCGAAGGTGACGCTGAGTCGATTGCCTACGCCACGCTGCAGCTCGCCGAGAAGCGACCTGTTCGCGTTCGGCAACGATGTGGGCAGCATCACCGGTGAGCGCCTTCGTTGAGTCCTCATAGGCAGCCCGGTCGAGCTTGGCCTGATCGATCTGTGCGAGCAGATTGGTTGCAACGTCAGACACATCGAGCGGCGAGGCGGTGATGCCAACGCTTTCCAACCGTGCGGCGAGCACATATGCCGGAGAGCCTGGCGCCATGTCGTACTCGCTCAGTTCACCCTCGGCTTCGGCGCGTAGGATGTGCGATTGGTTTGACCCGTTCGATCCGAAGAGGCCGCTATTTCCCTTACTGCCGGCAGCAACGTCGAGAGCACATGCGGCCTTTAGCGCGATACGTCGGGGGTCTGAGCTCAGTAACTCCAGCCCATCTTCGATTGGCTGGGCAATGGCCGGAGACTCGAGCACCTTGGCGATGAAATCTGCAAACTCTGGCGAGACCGTCCGGTCTACCGGCCATCCGGAAGGCACTCCGCTGGCCCCTCCCGTAACGGGACTAGCGACTTGGGCGGTTTGCGTTTGCACGCTTTGGAGCGCGGCAATTTTTTCGTCGAGTTCCGAGAGGACGAGATCGGCTCCGCGAGTCTCGGCTCCACTGAGCAACAACGCCTTGTCGCAACTATCGATAAGCACGAGCAGTTTCTGTACTTCGGGGTCAGATGGGTCGATAGACAGTTCGTCGATGTCCGAGTCGACGAACTCGGCACCAGCGTCGCGTTGCATCCCATCGATCGTCGTAAACAGCGTCCGAACCCCAGAGCTACTCATGGCGGACAGCACGGTCATCTTGCGATTGAGTGCTACCGGCGTCGCTCCCTCTTCGGGCGGGTTGAGCTTCACGATTCGGATGGCAGGATCACTCACCCGACCTTCTCGAGTTGCTGACTCGAGTCGTTCGCGGGCGCGGTCGACGCGCTCTTGGTCCACAGCGGTCATGGTGTAACCGATTCGACCCGCCGCTTAAGGTCCTCGATCGCCGTGTGCAGAATCTTTGCCTCTGCACGTCGCTTCACGAATCCGGGAAGCGGAACAAGCATGTCAACCGAGACGAAGTAACGAACTTCGCAACGCGTGCCGTCATCGATCGGCGCGAACTCGTATTCGCCGTCGATTCGTTCCATCACATCGCCCTCGATCAGACGCCACGACATGCGCAGCGGGTTCGAGCCGTAGCTGTAACGGAGCGTATAGCGAGTAGAGCGACCCATCGCAGCCACGCGAAAGGCAACGTCGCCGCCTCGACCCATATCGTCGACGGCGATGATCTCGACCTCTTTGATATCCGATGCCCACTCGGTGTAGCTCGAAAAGTCGGTCGCCACCGCAAAACATGCTTCGGGCGATGCGTCGATCTCTGTTTTCTCAGCTGCCTGATCAGACACGTGGAAACTTTCTGTATTCCGGGGACACCCGGCATAGAACTTTGATAGTTCGCAGAGTAGCCGACCAGCGCCCCGAACTGGGTTAACCAAACCCGGGAAAGCTATCTGCTTCGGGGATGGAACTTCGCAAACCGTGACCCCCAGAGAGCGGCAAACCCCACGCCGAGGGTTGGGACCAACGCACCGAAGGCCTGCTGAGTGATCGGACGAAGCCCGGCGAACGTCCACGTCACCACGATCTGTATGACAACTGCCAGCCAAAGTCGGTTCCGAATACCCGCAGGCACGAAGCTCTTATCGGCCGAGAGCAGTCCGGCGAGGCGAACATCATCGACCCGACTCCGCTGAATACCGTTCCAAAAGCCCAGCCCGAGGATGAAGGTGCCGAGAAAGAAGAGAATTGCACTAACGACCGCGTAGGCAAGATCGAGGGTTGGTGCGAAAAGGAACGTCAGCACAGTGAAGAGCGAGAAGATCAGCGTGATACGGATCGAGAGATTCGCGAGCGCTGGATCGGGTGGTGGCGGTGGCGGAGGAAGCTTGCTACTCATTGCTCTCCCCGTTCCAGCGAACCCGTGGGAGTTGATGGCAGGTCGTCGATCCACGAGGAAATCGACGTGGCGAGCCGTTGGGCGAGGATGTCATAGGAGAAAGATGACTCGGCCCTGGTTCGCCCCGCTTCACTCATCTCGACGCGCTTCACCGGATCATCCAACAGCGACCGGAAGGTGTCGACAACCTCCGAGAGGGTCGCGTTCTGTGGAGTAACGAGGCCCGTCACGCCGTCGAGGACGGCTTCGTCGGCGCCACCCGAACTTCCGGCGATCTGCGGTGTTCCCGAAGCGGCAGCTTCGACGAAGACGATACCGAAACCTTCCTGCTCGAGACCTCCCCACCGGTTGCGGCACAACATGGCAAAGATGTCAGCGGCCGAAAGCAATTGCGCCTTGTCTTCTTCGGAGACTCGGCCGAGCAAACGGACGGGGGCCCCGGTGCGAGCAATGAGCTGAGCGAGACGCTTTTCCTCTCGACCGCCGCCGGCGATACACACTTCGAGGTCGGGGTATGTGGTGTGCAGTCGGGCAGCCACCTTGATGAGGGTGTCCATGCCCTTTCGAGGGACGAGCCGGGAGAGACTAAAGATGAATGGTGCCTCGGCTGCAATGTTGTACTTCTCACGGATCACTCGCTGCTCTTCGGGCGTCGTGGGTGCGAATCGGTCGACGTCGACACCCGGCGGAATCACCACACTGGTGAGCGGACGACCAACCGTGCGCTCGGCTTCGGCGAGGGCGTACTCCCCCGCGGAGATCACCGCCGTCGCGTTATCGAGCACGCGTGCGAGGACTTGAGAAGTTCCCGGCAGCCGACCGGGAATCGTGACCTCGGCGCCATGGAGCACGACGGCGTAGGGCTGGGCGAGACTCGAACCAATCACTCCAAGGGGCACCGCAGGGTCGATGACGTGCAGGTCGGCACCGAAGCTTGCCGCTGCCTCGTCGAGACGTTTGGTCAGCCATGGATACGGCAGGAGCACGGGTTCGGTCGAACGGATCGCGGTGTAGTCGTACTGTGCATCGAACACCTCGGCGCCGCTATAGGGCGTGGTGTGGATCTGGAACGTGTCGGGGTCGAGGCGACTCCACAGTTCAAACAGGTACTGCTGAATGCCGCCGATCTTCGGCGGAAAGTCGTTTGTTACTAAGAGATGGCGCGCCTTGGGACTTGGGGGCGAGCCTTTGGGAGTCATTGCGCGACCAGATCTTCGTAGCCGAGCTCACCAGCAGCCCACAGGGCATGTTCTCGTTCGATCTCATCGTCGCTCGCTACATAGCGCTCTACGAGCCTCCGAACCTCTGGACTTTGGGCGTTACCTACGTTGCCGAGAACAACGAGTGCGTTGCGGCGTAGGTAGCGGGCCTCCCGGCGCGGGATGTACCACACACCGAATCGCTCCATGAGGGCTTCGTCGTCGAGTAACAGCAGTTCGGCGACTTCGACACTGGTCACGCCAGTCGTGACTAGCCCGCGGTCCGTTCGTTCGGCCACAAGGTTGGGTGGGCATGAGGTTTGGCAGTCATCGCATCCGTAGATCCGTCCGCCGAGTGCACGACGGTGTTCGAGCGGGAAGCTGCCAGGTGACTGCACGAGCCATGCGAGGCAGCGGTTGGAATCGATAACTCCATCGGCGACGATCGCGTTGGTCGGGCAGGCATCGAAGCATCGTCGACACGGCCCACACTGATCTTCTACGGGTTGGTCGTTGTACGCAAGGGGTGCGTCGGTGACGACCGACCCGAGCACGAATTTACTGCCGATGCCGGGCACGAGGATGTTCGAGTTCTTGCCCCACCAGCCAATGCCGGCTCGGTAGGCGGCTGCCCTGTCGACCAAGGCGTTGTCGTCGATGAGCACCCTGGCCTTCCAACCTTCTGCTCGCAGATGTTCAGCGATTGCATCGAGACCAACTCGAAGCTCGACGTAGTGCGGCTCCCACACATACTCCGCCACATCGGCTCGGCCTGGCCCGCTCTGGCCCTCGCTACCACCAACGTCTGAAAGCGGGGTGTCGGGCTTGCTCCGCCGGTAGGAGCGGGCACCCACGACAATCGACTTCGCACCATCTAGAGATTGCGAGACATCGGTTGCTCGATCGGGGTTGCGGTAGGTGAAGTTCATGTCGGCGCTGAGGCCGGCAGCCTTACGCTCGTGCAGTGACGCTCGAACGTCTTCGAAGATATCGGCGGAACAAAAGCCGATTCGGTCGATGCCATGTTCGTCGGCCAACGCCGCGATCGCATCCTCGAGAGCCATGCCATCAATCTACGGCTCCCTAGGCAGCTAGCGGCAACGGGTGTGCCCGCTTAGCTCAGGCCAGATTCATGTTGTTCGTGGCGGAGATCTGGCACGAGGCCTGCCTCGGCGAGGGCCTTCATGGCTCGAAAGTCGGCGAGGTTAACCACGACTGCTTGTTCGACCTCACGGTCGCAGATGTAGGTCACGATGCAGTCGCCGCACGTGGGGGTGGACTTCATGATGCAGGTGTCGCAATCGATGGTGATTGAGTCGGGGTTGTTGCTCATGTGGAACAAACTAGTGAGCAGGTCTGACAACCGATTCGGGATGCCGAAAGCAGACCGCCCTAGTTCACAGCTTCCGCCTCTGCCGGCCCTGCCCGCGTACTCGGGGCGCTGAGCTGGTAGTCAGGTGAGTGCGTTCTTGAACTGCTTGCTGTGCAGGACGTTGGCTCCTCCGGCTTTGGCGCCTTCTCGCACTCGGTTGTCAGAGCTCACGACCACAACTGCGGTGCGAGCATCTTGGGCTTTCACTGAAGCGATGATCACGTCGTCGGCTTCGACGCCTTCGGGACTGAACCGAACCCGCAGTTGAGGATGTTTGGCGCCTTGCCCAGACTGGACAGCGTCTAGGTCGTCGATTCCGTCGAAGATCACCTCGATCCGGCCGTTCATCGATGGCAGGCGATCGGTGATCACGCGCTCAAGCCATGCTCGCTGTTCAGCAAGCGCGAGCTCGGGGACGGCTTGTTTGGTCACGTTGTAGCCGTCGACCAAGAAGGCAATGTTGGGCACCGAGAGCAAGTACGAGGCAAACTCGACCGAGTCGTCCAGCAGACCGAGCGGCGGGGTGAGCGGCACGCGTCGTGCAACATCGATCCGTTCGGGGGTCGCTGCCCGTCGAAGCGAACCGAGTTGGTCGCGCAACTCGTCGAGGGTGAAGTTGATCGCTTCGAGGCCGACCCGCACTTCTTCATCGGTGATCGACCCGCCAACGGTCGTGCTCGCCAATTGAGCTGAGGTCATCTGCTCGATGGTGGCTTCGAGTTGCTTGCGGGCAGCGACGTGGCGGGCCATCACCGACTCGGTCGTCTTCAATTCGGTCACCGCCCGCTGTCGCTCGGCTTGAAGTTCTTCGACCTGACGTTCAAGCGATGCGATTTTGGACATCAGATCGTCGTGAGCGTCTTGGGCCGCGTCGAGCTTCTGCTCCACACCATCCAGCTCTCGCCGGAGTTGGGCTGCATCTGCCTCGGCGCTCGCCCTTGCCGCTGTGGCCATTTCAAGTACGTCCCCCAGTTCGGCCACTGAACTGGAGGACGGATCGCTCATGGGCCCATCGGCTTCGATCATGTTCGCAATGAACGTCTCCCAGCCGTCGGGCCTGACCAAGTAGTCGTGAGCGAACCTGCCGTGTTCGGCTTCGGTCACGCCCCGTGCAACGCGCTTTCGGAAGGCCTCGTCGCTTTCGAGAACCTCGAGGACCACCTCTTTGGCTTTGTTCGGCATGGTCTTGAACGACAGGAGCGGAACGAGCAGCGGTGGCGGAGGAAATTTCTTTCGGTTGCGCCTAGCGGTGCGGATTGCCCGGTCGATCACCGGGTCGAAGAGTGAGGAAACCACGGGCTTATTGTCTCATCTCGTTCGCCGCAGCGGTGTGCACTGCCAGCTTCTCTCCGGCTGCGCCCGAATCGATGGCGTGATGCGCACGTTCGAGGCCGGTGTCGAGGTCGTCGGCTACGGCAGCGATAACGAGGCCAGCAGCGGCGTTGAGCGTGACGATGTCGCGCACCGGGCCGGTTTCGCCTTCGAGGAGGCGGTGCAGGATTGCTGCGTTGGATGCTGCGTCTCCTCCGTCGAGTGCGTCGGGCGCTGGTGGCGAGATGCCGTGCGCTGCTGGGTCGACGGTGAATCGGGTTTGTTCGCCGTCGACGAGTTGACGGACGGTCGTTGGGCCAGCGGTCGAGAGTTCGTCGAGCGAGCCGTGCCCGGTAACCACCCACGAACGATCAGAGCCTGTGGCTTGGAGCACGTCGACCATGCGGTCGGCGGTACCTTCGTCGGCCACGCCCACGACTTGTCGTTTGAGCCGTGCGGGGTTCGCGAGCGGACCGAGCGCATTGAACACCGTGCGGATACCCATCTGCACTCTGACTTGGCCCGCGTGGCGAAGGGCCGGATGGTAGGCCTTGGCGAAGGCGAATCCGACGCCGGTTTCGGCTACGAGTTGTTCGAGTTGTGCCGGCGCGATCTCGAAGTTGATCCCGAGCGCTTCGAGTAGGTCGAAGCTGCCTGATGTCGACGATGCCTTGCGGTTGCCGTGTTTGCAGACACGTGCGCCGGCTGCGGCGGCGATAAAGGACGCCATGGTACTGACGTTGAGGGCGGCTTTGCGGCGGCTTGGCGAGCCACCCATACCTACGATGTCGATCGTTCCTTCGGGCATCGACAGCGGCGTTGCGGCATCGCGCATTGCTCGCACCATGCCGGCGAGTTCGTCGGGGGTTTCACCCTTCTGGCCAATGCCCATGGTGAACGCCGCGATCTGGGCTTCGGTGGCTTCACCTTCGAGGATGACCCGAAGTACCGCTTCGGTCGTTGCGCCGTCGAGGTCTTCGTTTGCCGTGAGCAATCCAAGAACTGCAGGCCAACCGCCGAGCTCGTCAAATGTCGTGGTCATGGCCGACTACCGTACTTGCCTTTCTCGACGGGTTCCTGCTGGGAGATCGCCGCGACTCACCTATTCTCAGAAGTCTTCGAGGCTGGCGGTGAACTTGTCGACGTGTGCCTGGTCAGCACGGATCTGTGATTCGATCCACTCGGCGATCTCTTCGAGCCCCTCGGCACGAGCCGTCTCGGCGAAGTCGGGGAACAATTCTGCTGCCTTTTTGTTCTCGGCGTTCTTCGCCGCATCGAGGTTGTCGGCGGTGTCGCCGATGATCTGGCCGGTCGCTGGGTCGCCGACATATGACAGGTACTCGAGGTGGCCGAGCGCTTGGCCCACCTTGGCTTCGGCGAGTGCAGCGAACCGCTTTGCTTCTTCGGGGTAACCCTCGACATCGGCTTGCTGTGCACACCAGCGATACATCACGCTCGCCGAAGCTTCAGCTTCGAATGCAGCTTTGAGGTTGTCGTGGCTGTCGGTGCCTTCAAGATTCACGTCTCGAAGATAACTGCTCATCGAGGTTTGGCCTGCGCTGGCCTCGATCGCTCGGACCGCTGTCCGGCCTCGGAGTTGTTCCGGATTCCGGGTTTGGGTTGCCGTTCCCAAAGCCGGGGCTTGTCGTACTTACCTGGCGGCGCCCGATCCGGAGATGGGCGACCATCGGGCGGGACTTCGTCGGCTGTGGCGGGCCGGACCCGCCAAGTTCTGGTGGCGATGTCGTAGAACATCGTGCGCTTGGCTCGATGCAGGCGCGTATGACAGTCGGTGCACAAGAGGACCAGATTATTGATGTTGGTTGGCCCTCTGCGGGGCGATTCCCAAGGCAACAGGTGGTGGGCAACGCATCTGTCGGGCGGGGCGCCGCACTGGACGCAGCCTTTGTCTCGGCTGATCAGCCCATTGATTTGAGCCGGTGTTGCCAACCGATGCTCTCGGCCTTGCCACAACAACTCGCCGTCCTTGGAGAAGATCTGGGCGATGAAGCTGGCATTGCCAGCAATCTCTTCGATGAGGCTGCGCGGAAGCGGATTGCCATCGATGCCCGTTATCGGCGACGGATCGGCGCTGGTCAGTTGATCGACGGTTGCCGTGATGAAGATCGTTGCCTTGCGAGGGGAGGCTGAGTAAGCAGCCTTCTTCGGTGCGTCTTTACCTGCCGGGGTGCCGCAAAGGAGTTTGCGGGCGGCATCAAAATTGCGCTGGTCTCGGGTTCGAGGGTGTTTGCTCGCTGGGATACCTCGCCCGCCATCATCTTCATATTCAACGTCGGACCCGACGTGAATGTTGCGTTCCATCTCGTCGATATATGCGTCGGACCCGTGGATGACAAGCGCTGCGTTCCCGTTGTCTAGCCGGTGGCGGTAGACGCCACGGCGCCGATTCTGCCGATCGTGCCTCTTCTGCACGTCGTCGGCATCGGTCCTCTCGTTCACATAGCTACGGGCCTTCTTCTTGCCCTGTTCGGGGTTCGTCGAGGAGACCGAATCGATCAGCGCTTCATCGCATGCAGCTTCGCCATCGGTATCGGCTGCGGCGTCGGCGATGATGTCGGCTTGCTCGGTCGACATCGAACCTTTCGCGAGCCGGTCGGCGAGACCAGGGTTTGCGTTCGTTGCCTTGGCACGTCGGGCCGTTCTCTTCGCCTGCGCCTTTGAGGTTTTACCGTCGCTTCCCGCTGCCATGTCTTCGACATCGCGGTCGGATGCGCCAGCCTCGTAGCGATCGGCGAGCACACGGGCTTCGGTCGCAGCGAGACGTCGCCGGCAGAACTCGATGAGCTGCAATGCCGACTTCGCCGGGAGATGTGTGAGTTCGTGATCGACCGCGATCATGGCGTCGGTAACGACGAGTGTTGGGTCGGATGGAGAGCTCTTCACAAGAACTAATGTATCGAACGTTTGTTCGCTTTGCCAACTCGGACGGGAGAAAGTTCCAGAAAGATTTGGGATCGGCCTCACAACGGAACCCGTTCGCCGTCCCTTGAGGGAGAGGCCCCGGTGCACTTGGGTTCCTAGTGAAGGTGAGCGTCCCAAGTTCCGTGGTATCCAGAGAAATCCAAGTCGCTGATGCTGTCTTCGTGGGCGAGGAACTCCCTGAAACCACTGAAGTCAACATTCACGGAAAGGACCTGACGCCAGTCCGCCAGCTCATCGACGATGCGCATGGTGTCGTCACCCCGATGATCGAGCATTCGGCCGCCGAAACGACTCCACCCCAGCTCTGGCAACCGACACCAGCGATTTGAAGCATCGGGGGCACCCGCAGCAAAACCGGTGAGCTCCTCGTCGAGTTTCTGCTGCACTTGGCTGATGAACAGATATGACAAGTCGTGCTTGTCGGCGAGTTCGTCGGTGCAGTCCACGTAGTCGTCGAAGCCGTGGACGCGCACGAGGCAAAGACTTGGTTTCCACCGGGAGGGCATAGGCGAGTAATTCTTGCTGTACACGAAGCGCTCGCACGCAGGTCGCTCTACGGGAGCCAGCGTCTGGCCCTCCTCCACCAGGAGTACAGCGTGCTCGAGATCTCGGTTCGGAGGATCCGCGTCACCACCGCCTCCCCCACCGGAAAAGAAGAGCAGCAGACCATCCTCGGGGAATCCGCTCAGTGCTGGGCCGTCGGCCAGCCGAACCTGGGCGACAAAGTCCATCGTCGCGTCCCCCGTTGTCCGCGGCCACTCCATCCCGGCCGCCATATCTGGCCAACCGCCGAGCTTCGACACCCCAACGTCTGGCAACGGGACGGGTGGCTTCCCCTCTTGAGCTCGGGCCGAGAAATCGAAGCGAGACACCCAACACGGCTCGAGTTGCGCGCAGAACCGCTCGATGTCCTCTTCGAAGAGGACACCCCGTTCCAGTACCGCCCTAGCGTTGAGCCGAAGTTCATCCCAAATGTCCACCATGCAGCCGAAACTAGCCCACCACCGGTAGACCAGCCCTAGAGATGCCACGAACGCACGGATCTTCGGGCAGACTTGTCGACGGTGAGTCGGCCGGGTGGTCGCGGCCTAAGGAAACGAGGGCTGAGGAAGGTCGGGGCTCCACAGGGCAAGATGCTGGCTAACGGCCAGTCGTGG
>CAZBTI010000073.1:0-16989 GCA_964494395.1 uncultured Acidimicrobiales bacterium
ATTCCTTCAGGTTGATCTCGTGGTAGTCGCCGTTCTTCATCCAGATCTGGAAGACACCCTTGATATTCATCTTGGCAATGTCTTCCTTCTTCAGTCCGTACTTCACGCCGAACAACTCATCGAACATCGCATCGTCGAAGCTCTTCGAGCACAGCAATCCAATGTTGAGCTTGATGCGGCGAGACACTGGCTTGCTTGCACCGCGATGCCACATGACCGGTGCCACTGAGGTTTGGCAGCTCATACCGACCAACCCAAGATTCTGCAGTCCGGCGCTCTTTGCCTCGTCGTAGGCCATGGTGTTCGCCGAATAGGTGTAGCGACTGCCGGCACCGCGGAGAACTTCCTCCCGGTTCGTGGCGACCATAGGGATGGCCTTCCACCCAGAAGATCCGTCGGGGAGGTTCTCAACACCACTTGTGAGGGCGCCATCGATGATGTCGTTCTCGAGGCACCAGATCAGCATCGCTGAGACGAGTCCGCCGTCTTGTCCAATGTCATAGACGAACTCTTCGCTCGCCCGAACCAGCAGGATGTCGGAGTAGATGCCCGACATCTCGTCGTCTTTGCGAGTCCGACCGTGAAGGTGGACATCGGCTTCGGTTTCCCACGAGCGAAAACGCGGGCAGGCCTTGGTGCATTCTGTGCACCCCTTGCCCTTCGCGTTTCCGAAACCGTGTGAGCAATCGGTAATACCGAGTTCGTCTTCGAGGTGGAAGGGTACGTAGGCGCCGGGTTCGTGCTTATAGCCAATGACGTCGTGGGGGCATACGATCACACAGCCTGCACAACCAGTGCAGAGCCCCGAGGTGATGACCTCTTCATAGAGCTGCTTCCACTGGAAGCTCCAGCCTTCTTCCGAAGAGATGGGGGTAGTAATAGTCATTTGGTTCTCGAGTGCTTTCGGGTTTGTCGAGCGGAGGTCGACCGGAAATGTCGACGTGTCAGGGCGCGAGTGGTCTTCCGAAGGGGAGTGTTTCGGTGATGGTGCGTAGGTGGGCTTCTGCTCGTTCGCAGGCGGCGACGAAGAGGTCGACGCCGTGGCCCGTCAGTGCGCCAACGGCGTCGGTTGTCATCTCTCGAACTTGAGTTGGGTCGTTGCCAAGCGCTGCGAGCGTGGGTCCAGCGGCCGAGATGAAGTCGGGCACGACGATCGCGCCAGCCCGCGACGCAACGGCGAGACCCCGTGCGGTGACGGTCAAGGGTTGGAGCCCAATGACGAGCTTGGCATTGGTGTCGGCCAGTACTTCGTGGTCGAGCACTCCGGTCTTTCCGCGCACCATGACCACATCGACTCCTGCTTGGAGCGCTGCCTTTGGATCGTCTTGCACTTCGACGGTCACGTCACCTAGCGCCGAGACGAGGGCAGCCTCTTCAGAGCCGCTGACGACAATGACCGATGCGCCGCCCCCAGCACAGGCCGATGCGGAAGCGATGCTCGAAGCTTCGGCCCTTTCGGCCGAGACGCTGAGGACCGGGCCAGCCTCTTCGGCGCCGATGCCCAAACCGACCGATCCAACGAACGAACACGCCTCGGCCCATGTGGCCAGTTCTTCGGCGAATGCAGCGATGGGCGACTGGTCCTCGCTCGCTCGATCGTGATTCAACGCAGCGGCGGCGCCGGCGGCATTCAGTCCGTGCACGGCGCACGCATAGGTAGCGTGGCGCACGAGGTCGAGGGTGGTGCGTTGGAGCACCTTCTTTGCCGTTCGAATCGGCCCGACGAGTCGTTCGGCTTCGGGGACGTCGACGATGGTGTATCCGTCGATTGTCGACAGCGCGGTTTCTTGAGCCACGCGGACATCATGGCAGCTGGCGAGGCGTTTTGTTGCGCCTGAGGCGTCGAACACGGCATGAACCTAGGGTGAGTCCATGGATGTCATCGATCTACTGAAGCGCCACCGTTCTATTCGCAAATTCACTAACGAGCCCATCGACGATTCTCTCGCCGAATCGATTATCGAGGCAGGCTTTTCGGCGGCGACCTCATCGAATTTGCAGGGCACCACAGTCATTCGCGTGCGCAACCCGGATACTCGCGCTGCCATTGCGGAGTTGGCCGGGGGTCAGACCTATGTCGAGACCGCCGCAGCGTTCTTCGTGTGGTGTGCCGACCTGCATCGATCGTCGGTCGCTTGCGAAATGGGCGGCGGTGAATTTCATGGCGGCATGACCGAACATTTCATCATTGCGGCGACCGATTGCGCCATCGCAGCGCAGAACGCTGTCGTGGCGGCGGAGTCGGTCGGGCTCGGCATTTGCTACATCGGAGGCATCCGCAACGACCCGGCGCAGATGACCGAGTTACTCGATCTTCCACAACAAGTCGTGCCTCTGTTCGGACTGTGCCTGGGTTGGCCTGATCAAGACCCAGCGCTCAAGCCTCGCCTGCCGCTCAAGGTCACGTTGAAGGAGGAGACCTACGACGAAACGAGCGATCGTGAAGGCATTGCTTCGTACGACGAGCAGATGCGCGAGTACTACCTGGAACGCACCGGCGGGAAGGTCGACCGCACGTGGTCGGCGGACATGTCGGCATTATTGGGCAAGGAGAGCCGCCCGCACATGGGTCCGTATCTCGACGGTCAAGGCATGAACCAACGCTAATAACGGGGACAGGCCCCATGAACGAAATCGCTAGGGGTCGAAGGGTTCTGCTCCTGGAGTTTCGCCCGTAGTTACTCCAAGCTCTCCGGCGCCGACGAAGCCACGTTGTCTCCACGCTTCATAGACCACAACCGATACGGCGTTCGCAAGGTTGAGGCTGCGGTTTCCGGGCTGCATCGGAATCGCTAAACGGTTCTCGGGGACGGTTTTTTCCTGTAGTGCGGCCGGCAGGCCGCTGCGCTCTGCGCCGAACACCAACGCTGCATCGTTCGTGAACTCGACCGTGTCGTAGCGGCGGCGCGACGCCGAGGAGAAGGTAAACATCGGCCCGGACAATGCTGCTGCAAGCGCGTCGAAATTTGGATGGACCGTGACCGAGGTGAGCTCGTGGTAGTCGAGGCCGCCTCGCTTGAGTAGGCGGTCGTCCAACGTGAAACCCAATGGTTCGACCAAGTGGAGTTCTGCGCCGGTGTTGGCGCAGAGGCGAATGATGTTGCCGGTATTCGGCGCGATCTCAGGGTGGACGAGGACGACGTGCATGCGCCCTGAATCTATGTCATTCGCGAAGCTTCGGCTTCGACCAAATTCGCTTCACCCACTATGTTCCACCTATGGAGATCTCAAACTCGTTCACCGTCGACGCACCCATCAGCGAAGCGTGGGAGTTGCTCACCAACATCCCAGAGATCGCACCGTGTTTGCCTGGGGCAAAGCTCACCAGTGCTGAAGACGGTGTGTACTCCGGTGGGATCAAGATCAAAGTTGGCCCGGTCACTTCCGAGTACAAGGGTTCGGCCGAGTTCGTCGAGCGAGACGAGGAAAACTACAAGGCGGTCATCAACGGGAAGGGACGCGACACTCGTGGGGCGGGTAACGCACAGGCGCTCATCACCGCTCAAATGATCGCCGTCGGAGACCAAACGCAGGTCGACATCCTCACCGACCTCAAGGTCTCCGGAAAGGTTGCCCAGTTCGGACGCGGCGTCATGCAAGACGTTTCCACCAAGCTCCTCGGGCAGTTCGCTGAATGTCTCGAGAAGAAGATTAAGGCCGGAAACGAACCAGAAGCTACTGAACCCGCTCCGGTAGCGGCAGCTTCCGACGCCGCCGCAGCTGCAGGAACAGCATCGGCCCCACAAGACGGCGACAACGCATCGCAAAACGGTGCACCGGTCGACGCTTCCAACACCAACACGAGCTCTGCCGAAGATGACGATGAGGTACTCGACCTCGGCGACATTGGTCTCGGTAGCGTTGTCGCCAAACAAGCAGCGCCAGCGCTCGGAGTGCTCGCAGCCGTCTGGCTGATCTTCAAGTTCTTCCGCCGAGGCTCTGGAAGCTCAAGCTAGGGAATCAACCAATGCCGATATCAGGTGGACATCTGCTCGTCCGCTGCCTCGAAGCTCAAGGCGTCACCAACGGTTTTGGTGTGCCCGGCGAGAGCTACCTCGATGTGCTCGACGCGCTCCACGACTCACCGATCGAGTTCATTGGCTGTCGCCAAGAAGGAGGTGCGGCGTATGCCGCATCCGCCTGGGGAGTGCTGACTGGTTCACCTGGTATCGCTTTCGTTACCCGAGGTCCCGGAGCTACCAACGCTTCGGTCGGCCTGCACACGGCTATGCAAGATTCCGCACCGATGATCTTGTTCGTGGGGCAAGCGGGTCTCGATCATCTCGAACGCGAGGCCTTCCAAGAAGTTGACTACCGGGCGTTCTTCGGGCCACTCGTAAAGTGGGCGACCCAGATCGAGTCGGCCGACCGCATCCCAGAAATCGTCAGCCGGGCGTTTACCACTGCGCTCTCGGGAAGACCTGGGCCGGTTGTTGTTGCGCTGCCGGAGAACGTTCTGTCCGCACAGACCACCGTAAACCCAGGACTCCCGGTGGTGATCCCCGACCCTGCTCCCTCGCCGACCGCGGTGGCCTCGGTCGCAGAACTCCTCGATGAAAGCGTGATGCCCCTCGTCATCACCGGAGGGCTTCGCGGCGGCGATGCAACGCCCGCCCTTGCCGAGTTCGCAGAAGCCAACCATCTGCCGGTCGTAGCAACGTTCCGACGGAACGACGTGATCGACAATCACTCGACCAGTTACGTCGGCGATGCCGGAGTGGGAATGATGCGCCATGTCGAGCGACTGATCGCCGAAGCGGACCTCATCTTGGCCGTCGACGTTCGGTTCGATGAGATGATGACCAAGGCCTACACACTGTTCGACATGCCCGATGCCGTGCAACACATCGTGCACGTGCACCCAAGCGATCGCGAGCTGGGCAAGGTCGTACACGCCGATGTGCCGATCCAAGCAACCGGTGAGCAGTTCTGGACTGCGATCGCTGGAGCCGAGTTGAACGTGCCCGAGGGGCGCGTCGATTGGTGCTCGCAAGCTCGGGCCGATTTCGTTGCCGCACTGCGAGCACCGACGCAACCCGGCGACCTTGATATGGCCGAGGTAATGGTGTGGCTACAGGAGCACCTCCCGCCCAACGTGATCATCACCAACGGGGCGGGAAACTTTTCGGCTTGGCCCAACAAGTACTTTGCATTCGGCCCGGAGGCGAGGTTGCTCGCCCCCCAAAGCGGCTCGATGGGCTACGGGTTACCGGCCGCAATAGCGGCCAAGGTGTCCGAGCCGGACCGCACGGTGGTGGCCTTTGTCGGCGATGGCGAAATCCAGATGACCATCCAGGAACTCGGCTCCGCAGCCCAGTGCGGGGCGCAACCGATCGTGCTCATCTTCAACAACGGCATGTACGGAACGATCCGTATGCATCAAGAGGGAACGTATCCAGCGAGGGTGAGCGGCACCGAGATCACCAACCCCGACTTCGTCGCAATCGGCAAGGCGTACGGGTTCCACAGCGAGCGAGTACAGAAAACGAGTGAATTCGCCGCGGCGTTTCAGCGGGCTGAGGAGTCGTCGACGGGCGCGATAATCGAGTTGATGATGTCGCCTGAACAACTGACGGCGACCCGTTCGGTCGATGACCTGCGCGGTTAGGTTTCCGAGAATCGCCTACGCTTTGCAAGTTACTTACAGGTCAGCAACCATACTTGCGGGTCTACAGACAGCCGTTTCCGAGTATTCGGACCTGAGGGGAAGTCGATATGACGAACGTCCACGTTGTTGTGAACGCTGAAGAGGCAAAGTTGGGTCCGATTGCGCGAAACGACAGTCGCCCGTGGCGTGGCCTTGTCGCTGTCCTGCTCGCCCTCGCGCTCCTTGCAACGGCATGCGGCGGCGGGTCGAGCGATGCCGAATCCACATCGGCAGATGATGGCGCAGCTGAATCGGCTGACGCTGGGTCCGGCGATAGCGACGGCGGCGAGACCGAGTCTGCGATCGACGAAACCGCTGATGGTTCCGACGTTGCCTCGGCCGACGATGGCGCCGATGTTCAGAGCGGCGGCAGTATTCGCATTGCGCTGCAGACCGAAGCCGACACCCTCAACCCCACCAACACCCCGCTGAATCGAGCACCCACGCTCATCGCGACCGCCATCTTCGACACCCTCACCGTGATCGATGCCGAGGGGCAGTGGCAGAACAATCTCTCGGAGAGTTGGACCCCCAACGACGACTTCACTTCGTGGGACATGACGCTGCGCGAGGGAATTACGTTCAGCGATGGTGAACCACTCAACGGCGCTGCGGTCGTCGCAACCGTCGATGCGTTCTTTAGCGATCCACTCGTCTCGTTGGTCTTCGCTCCAGCATTCGACCGAGAGACTCCGGTCGAACTGGTCGATGATCTCACCGTCCGTTTCAACGCCAGTTCACCCAACGCCCAACTGCCCAATTACTTCGCCGAGCAGATTGGCATGATTGGATCACCGGCCTGGCTAGCAGCCCGCGACGCCGACCCGAGCCTCGATCAGTTCCCGATCGGTGCCGGCCCGTACGTCATCGAAGAACGCATCCAAGATCAGCAGACGGTCTTGGTTCGCAACGAGACCTACTGGAACCCCGATCAGGCGGCGATCCTCGACCGGATCGAACTGATCACCAGTGCGGAAGGTCAGTCAGATCAAGCGGTTTCCTCGCTTCTCTCCGGAGACATCGACCTTCTGCACCTCACGGACGCAACCCCGATTCTGTCGTTGCGTGACGAGGGTGATGCGATCACGCGCATCGAAGACCAGTCGGGCGAAGAGTTCATCATGTTGATGAACGCAGCAGTAGCGCCGTTCGACGATGTTCGGGTGCGCGAAGCTGCAACCGCTGCCTTCCCCCAGGCGGCCTATGCCGAGTTCATCACCCAAGGAAGTGCAGATTCGGCGGAGACGTTGTTCTCGTCCGATACGCCTTGGCACAACCCCGACCTCGTGCAGTTAGGCGACCAGCCCGATATCGCCGGACCGCTCGTCGAGTCGTACTGCGCTGACGTGCCCGAGCAGTGCACCGATGGCCGGGTCGATATCGAATACCAGCACGACATCAGCGACGAGCTCACTCGCCAGGCGGTCTTGGTCGACGATGCGTGGTCGGACTTCTTCAACCTCACCCTCGATGTCGTGCCAAACGATCAGCACATCAACCAGGTGACCCTCGGTGCATACGACGTCGCTACGTGGCGCTACCACGGGTTCGCCGACCCCGATCTCGACTCGATCTTCCTGAGCTGTAACACGATCGGCGCACTCTCGATCAACTTCTCCCGAAACTGCAGTCCAGAGCGCGATGCGTTGATCGCTGCGCAGCGAGCCTCGGACGACTTCGATGAGCGTTTCGGTATCTGGAGAGAGATTCAGCAAGACCTGATCGACTCGTTTCATTACATCGTGGTGGAGCACACCAACTGGGTCGTCGCTGCTGACCCGGAGGTTGGCGGGATCTGCGACGCAACGACACCCGATGGCAATGCACTTCCCTGCCAGAACAGTGGTGTGATCCGGTTGCCGCAACTCTTCCTCACGAACTAGGCCAGGCCTGCTCGACCGTGAAGTTTGTCGCCGGCAGGCTCGTGCAGATGGTGCTCGTCGTACTATCGGTCACGCTCCTCGCATTCGCCGCGCTGAACTTTCTCGGCGACCCGCTCTTCAACATCCTCGGTCCGATCGCCGACGAGGCATCTGGCCCGGAATTCGATGACGTCCGAGCTCAGGCGCGAGCGGACTTCAATCTCGATGAGCCGTTCATTGTTCGCTACGGATTGTGGCTGGGCGACATGGCCCAAGGCGACTTCGGTCGGAGCTTCGCGAACGGCACGACGGTGAGCGAAGAGATCGGCAGGCAGCTGCCGGTGACGATCCAGCTCATGATTTACGCGCAGATCTTGTCGCTACTCATCTCCGTGCCGTGGGCGCTTTGGTCGGCTTCGCGGGCGAACCGCGCGGTCGACAAGGTGAGCACCATCGTCTCCTTCGGGATGCTCGGCATTCCTGTGTTCGCACTTGCGGTCATCATGTTTTGGCTCTTCGCGGTCCGCTTTGACGTCTTCCCAACGCGGTTCGACGATGAGACGATCGGCTCGCGCCTCAACTCGCTGTTCTTGCCAGCGGTGGTTCTCGCCGTGCCGTTGATCGCTACCTATCAGCGGCTGTTGCGCACCGACCTCATCTCGACGCTGCAGGAGGACTTCATCGCCGTTGCCCGGGCGAAGGGCCTTCCCCAATGGCGAGTGCTCGTCCGTCACGCGCTCCGGCCGTCGCTCTTCTCGTTGCTGACCGTCTTCGGCATCCAGACCGGCGCCCTCATCGGCGGCTCGCTCATCGTCGAGAGCTACTTCAGCGTCCCCGGTATCGGTGCTGGTGTGGTCGAGGCGATCATCCGCGACGATTTCCCGGTTGTCCTCGCCGTCGTTGTGGTCGTCACCGTGATCTTTGTGGTGGTCAACTTCTTCGTCGACATCCTCTATAGCTTCCTCGACCCTCGGGTGCAGTTCGATGGCTGACGCAACGAGCACCGCAAGCGCGTCGGCCGTGTTCGAGTCGATCGACGAGCCAGCTCCGCCGTCGATCGCTCGACAGCTCGGCCTCGGTTTCTGGTTGAGCGCGGTGTTTGTTGTGGTGGTCGTTGCGCTCGCCATTCTCGCCCCCGTCCTTCCAATCGCGGACCCCGACGAAACAGCCATCGGTGGTCGATTCGAAGGTCCGAGGCCCGGCCTGTGGTTCGGCGCCGACTCGACGGGCCGCGATGTGCTCTCGCTCACGATCTGGGGTTCGCGCATCTCGCTACTCGTCGGCTTTCTCGCCATCGTGATCGGCTTCAGTATCGGCGGCACGGTGGGTATTGCCTCTGGCTATTTCCGCGGCCTCTTCGACAAGGTCGTGTCGTTCGTCTTCGTCACACTGCTCTCGTTCCCGGCGCTCATCCTCGCCATCCTCATCACCACGCTTCTTGGGAGAACGGTCCTCTGGGTATCGGTCAGTCTCGGGATCCTCGCCATCGCGCCGGTCGGGCGGCTGGCGCGCGCACAAACCCTCGTGTTTGCCGAGCGAGAATTCGTGACGGCGGCTCGAATTCTCGGCGCGTCCGACAAGCGCATCCTCGTAAAGGAACTGCTGCCCAACGTCGTCATCCCAATGTCGGCGCTTGCCCTGCTCGGCATGGGCATCGCCATCGTCGCCGAAGGCACACTCGCCTTCCTCGCGATCTCGGTCGAAGATGGGTTTAGCTGGGGCCGCCAGATTCAAGATGCTGGAAGTTCGGCTCGCGACCTCGAAGATGGTCCGCACGCGGCGCTGTTCCCCATCGGGGTGTTGTTCCTCACGGTGTTGTCACTCAACTACGCGGGCGACCGAATCCGAGACGTCTTTGATGCAAAGGAGCTTCAGCTCTAATGGCCCTGCTCGAGGTCGAGAACCTTGCCGTCACCTTCTCGACGAGTAACGGGCCGGTGTACGCCGTCTCCGATGTGAGCTTCAGCGTCGAGCGGGGAGGTGCCATTGGCATCGTCGGCGAATCGGGTTCGGGAAAATCGGTCACCGTGAAATCGCTGATGGATCTGCTGCCGAGCACTGCTTCGATCTCGGGAACGGCGACCTACGACGGAATCGATCTGTTCAACCTCGACTCGGCGCGCCGCAAACACTTCTACGGCGTCGATGTCGCCATGGTCTTCCAGAATCCAATGACTTCGCTCAACCCGGTGAAACGCATCGGCGAGCAGCTCAGCGAAGGCATGCGCTATCACCGAAACCTGTCACGCTCGGAGGCGAAGGCTCGTTCGCTCGAACTGCTCGACCTCGTCCGGATACCCGATGCGTCGAAGCGTCTGAGTCAGTATCCACACGAACTCTCTGGCGGCATGCGCCAACGCGTCGTGATCGCCATGGCGTTGGCGAACGACCCAGCTTTGCTCATCGCCGACGAGCCAACCACCGCCCTCGATGTGACCGTGCAGCGAGACATCCTCGATCTGCTCGATGGGTTGCGCCGAGACCTCGACATGGCAATGGTGCTGATCACCCACGACCTCGGCGTGGTCCGTGACCGCACCGATAGTCTCGTCGTGATGTATGGCGGCCGGGTCATGGAATCGGCTCCGACTCAAGAGCTCTTCACCGACACGGCCCACCCCTATACGCACGCACTTCGTCGGTCGATACCCGACATGTCGATGCCCAGAGGAACCAGGCTCGACCCCATTCCAGGGAGCCCCCCAGACCTCGCAATCCGCCCGGCCTCGTGCCCGTTCGCACCGCGCTGTACCAACGCAAGCGATCAGTGCCACGGCGCCCTTCCAGCAATCGAAACACTGGGGGAGGCGGGTTCTCGTCATTCGTTCGCCTGCTTTAACCCACAGCATGGGGAATTCTGATGGTCGGCGTCGGATCCGAGAACCTCCGCGGTGCTGACGACGCGCTCATCACGGTCGAACACCTGACGGTCGAGTTTCCTGGCCCACGCCGGTCGACGCTCCAAGCTGTCAGCGATGTGTCGTTTGATGTGCTCCCGGGCGAGACACTCGGGATTGTCGGCGAGTCCGGATGCGGTAAGTCGACGACGGCGAAGGCGATTATTCAGATGCCCTCTCCAACAAGCGGTGAGGTTCGCTATGGGGGAACGGAACTGACGTCCCTCGATAGGGACGGTCTGCGGCGTAAGCGAACCGACCTCCAGATGATCTTCCAAGATCCCATCTCGGCGCTCAACCCTCGGCGTTCGGTGTGGGACATCGTTCGTGAGGGCCCCGAAATCTGGGGGACCGAAGCTGAATGGACAGAGCAACGCCTGGTCGCGCTGATGGAGTCGGTCGGCATCGATCCGCAGTACCGCGATCGCAAACCGTTTCAGTTCTCCGGTGGTCAGTGTCAGCGCATCGGGATCGCCCGGGCATTAGCCCTCGATCCAAAGGTGCTGATCTGCGACGAGCCGGTGTCCGCGCTCGACGTTTCGGTCCAGGCGCAAATTTTGAATCTGCTCGACGATCTGCAGACCGAGCACGACCTGACGATGTTGTTTATCAGTCACGATCTCGCAGTCGTTCGAAACGTGAGCGATCGCGTGATGGTCATGTACTTGGGACGGATCGCGGAGATTGGCGATGCCGACAGCATCTTCGACAACCCGGTCCATCCATACACGAAGGCATTACTTTCGGCGGTTCCTGGCTCGGGTGTGAGCGACGACGGTTCGCTCTCGGGTGATCTGCCGTCGCCGCTCGACCCGCCGACCGGCTGTCGCTTCCACACCCGCTGCAGTTTCGCGACCGAGGTGTGCAAGACAACAACCCCAGAATTCACCCAGTTCGGCCCCGACCATTGGGCCGCCTGCCACCACCCCCAAGGAACCCCAGTAACCCTCTGAGATTTGTACAGGCTGACAAACCTCCACGGTCTGTCAGCCTGTACAAATCTTTAGCGGCGGGGGGCTAGGTCTGCTTTGGTCAGGCCGAAGTTCGTTACCTCGGCGGGGAGTGGGTCGTTTCGCACGAGTGCCCCGGCGATCTGGCCGGCCGCGGGGGCGGTCACGATGCCGCAGCCGCCTTGACCCACCATCCACAAGAAGCCCTCGACGCCATCATCCCAGCCAAAGACCGGATTGCGGTCGGGTGCGAACGTGCGAAGGCCAGCCCAGGTGGTCTTAACGGTTCGAAGGTCGAGCGTGCTGATGGTCTGAATCCGGTCGATGGCCATTGCGACGTCGAGTTCGGCGGCCTTTGCGTCCATTGGTTCGGAGAGGTTCTCCTCGGAGAGTGAGCACAGCAGTTGATCACCAGCTTCGGGCTTGAAGTAGCACTGAAGTTCGGGTGCGAACGAATAGATGAAGGGCCAGTCGCCCGGGTCTTGGCCGATTGGCGCCGTGAACGCGGTTCGTCGCATCGGCAACAACCCGAGCGGTTCGACGCCGCAGGCCGCCGCAACGGCATCGCCCCACGCTCCAGCGCAGTTCACGATGACATCGGCGTCGATGGTCCCAGCCTCGGTGTCGAGGTGCCAATGATGATTGCGAACGGCGGTGTTGAGCCGGGCCGATCGTCTGACCTCGGAACCGTTCTGCCGGGCGGTTCGTAAGAACAGTTGGTGGAGCCCCATCACGTCGATCGAACCGGCGGTGTGTTCGTACACGCCGATGGTCAAGACGTCCGGGTTGAGGACCGGGCAGAGGTCGGTGAGTTCGCTGCCTCGTACGAGGCGCAGATGCGGCGTGACCTCGAGACCGAGTTCGTATTCGCGGGTCAGTGTGTCCGCCACCGACCCGTTGCCCACCTTCAATACCGGAAGCGGAGTGAGGAGTGGCGCGTCGGCGCCCGGTGACTCGTCGAAGAATGGCTTGCTCGCCGTGCTGAGACGGTGGAGCACCGGTCCGCCCTCGCTCTCGACGTAGATGGCCGCAGATCTCGACGTGGTGTGATGTGCAAGTTCCGACTCCTGTTCGAGCAGAACCACCGAATGGGTCCGAGAGATGGCGGCTGCCGCGCTGACACCGGCGATACCGCCGCCGATGATCGCCACGTCAAAGCCCTCGGGTGTCATGGGCCGAGCATAGGGGCTTCGGGCGATCCACTTTGGCGCGTTTTTGCTGCGAGGCTATTGTTTCGCGTTCCCACCTCTCGAAGATGCGAGGCGATGATAGAGAAAAAGCCACTAGTCGGCATGTTGATTGTCCTGCTGAGCATTTTCGGGCTCGCAGCGCCCGCGTTCGCTCAGGACGACGAAGCGGGAGGCGAGGCGATTATCGCGTCGCTCCGGTTCCAAGATGAGGCCGGCGAAGATGTATTCGTTGAGGGCATCGTGCTCTCGGTCGATGGTGCCGGAGAAGTCGCATCTGGCCCCGATGGTGCGGTGCGTATCGCACTCCCAGAGCCGGGAGAGTATACGGTCACCGTCGACCCGGCGACCGTGCCCGAAGGCGTGTCGTTGCGAGCTCCGGATCGAACGTCGCTCACCGTCATGGTCGAACCCGGCCAAGAACGAACGGTGTTGTTCGCGCTCGAATCCGACGGTGTAGCGCTCGCTGCGGCAAACGAAGGCAGCGACATCGGCCGACGCATAGCGCAGCTCACCGCCGAAGGACTGAAACAGGGCCTCTACCTCGCAATGGCGTCCATCGGCCTGTCCCTGATCTACGGCACGACGGGCCTTGTGAACTTCGCCCACGCGGAGATGGTTACCTGGGGCGGTCTGTCGACCTACTTCTTCAACTTCTACGGTTTGGCGGGTGTGGCCGGTGTGCTCGCTCCGCTACCCGGGCCATTCGGCGATGGCGTCAACCTGGTATTTGCGGTGATCTTGGGAATGATTTCGGGCGGCGTCCTCGGTTACCTCCTCGACCGAACGCTCTTCCGGACCCTTCGTCGCCAGGGCGTGAGCTTGATCGCCCAACTCGTGATCACGATCGGCCTGTCGATTCTCCTGCGCTATTTGTTCCTCTACTTCTTTACCGGGCGTTCTCGTACGTTCCGTGACTTCTCGGCGCAGACGGCCGTATCACTGGGCCCCATCGAGCTGCCGCCGAAGGACATCATCGCGATGAGCGTGTCGGTGGCCGTCTTGATCGGCATTGGCTTGCTCCTCACCCGCACCCAGGTCGGTAAGGCCATGCGAGCGGTCGCCGACAACCGCGACCTCGCCGAGTCGTCTGGCATCGATGTGCAGAAGGTCATCTCGAGCGTCTGGGTTTACGGTGCTGCAGCGGCGACCCTGGGCGGTGCGTTCTTCGCCCTCGACCAAGTCAGCTGGGACTTCGGATTCCGAACCCTCCTGCTGATCTTCGCCGCCGTCACCTTGGGTGGTCTCGGTACTGCGTATGGGGCGCTTCTTGGAGCGATCCTCATCGGCCTCACGATCAATTTGTCCACTATCGTGCTCGACCCTGAACTCAAGAACATGATCGCACTCTTGGTCATGGTCGTCGTGCTGCTCGTTCGTCCCCAAGGCCTGCTCGGGCGACCCGAGAGGATCGGCTGATGGCTATCGACTGGGGCATCATCCTCCAACAGATGTTCAGCCAATCGATCGGCGTGAACGCCATGGTGTTCGCAATGGCTGCGATCGGCCTGAACATTCACTTCGGCTTCACTGGACTGTTGAACTTTGGCCACGTCGGCTTTATGGCCGCAGGCGCGTATGGCGTTGGCATCACCGTCTTCTGGCTCGAGCAGAGCTTTTGGCTCGGCATTCTTGTCGGCATTCTGCTCCCCACGCTGATGGCGCTGATTTTGGGTATTCCGACGCTTCGGCTCCGCGCCGACTATCTGGGCATCACCACGATCGCGGCGTCCGAGGCCTTGCGCATTTTTGTTCGATGGCGGGGCAATACCGATCGCACCGGCGCCGCCCAGGGCATCAACGACTTCGCTGATCCGTTCTTCGAGTTCAATGTCTTCACTCGACCGGGAACCGAGGCCTACCGCTTCTTTTTCTTCGAGTACCGGGCGAATGACCTTTGGATCATGCTGGTTGGGTGGACGCTCGTCGGCTTCTTCCTGCTACTGAACTGGCAACTCATCCGAAGCCCGTGGGGCCGTGCACTCAAGTCGATCCGTGAGGACGAGGACGCGGCACGTGCGCTCGGAAAGAACGCCTACTCGTACAAGCTGCAGGCGCTGATCCTCGGCGGTGTGATCGGCGGCTTTGCCGGCATGTTGCAGGTCATCTCCCGACAGTCGGTCCAGCCCGACACGTTCAACCCGGTCATCACGTTCCTGATCTGGACCGTGCTGATCATCGGCGGCGTCGGCAAGGTGTGGTCGCCGGTCGCTGGATCGATCATCTACTGGGCCCTCATCTCGGCCCTCATCACGTTCATGCGAGAGCTGATCGGCACCGATTTGGAAGACGAGCTCGAACGGTTCCTCCAGCTCAGCATCCTCAACGTCGACCAGCTCCGCTTTGTGATCTTCGGTGCGGCGTTGATGCTGTTGATGTGGCTCAGACCGCAAGGTGTGTTCGGAAACCGGGAGGAGATGGCGCTCGATGACCGTTGATGACCCGACGTCGGGCTCGCTCGGCGTGAACGATCCCGATGCCGAAGACATCGTCTTTGGCGTCACGGCAGGTGGCGGTGGCGCCGGCGCCGCCATGGAAGAAGAGAACATCCCGAACCCCGTCGAGGGCGTCTTCGACGATGTCGATCCAACGCCGGGCTCACGCAAGCCCGACGAGATTCTCGTCGCAAAGGGCGTGACCCGCCGCTTCGGCGGCCTGACCGCGGTCGACGTCGACGAGCTCTATGTCCAGCGAGGGGCGATTACGGCGCTCATTGGCCCGAACGGTGCGGGAAAGACGACGTTCTTCAACCTGCTGACCGGCTTCGATGCACCAAACGAAGGTCACGTCGAGTTGAACGGGAAGTCCATCGATGGCGTCGCGTCTCACAAGCTCGCAGCTCGCGGCATGGTGCGAACGTTCCAGCTGACCAAGGCACTGTCCCGGCTGACCGTTCTCGAGAATATGAAGCTCGGAGCGAAGAATCAGCCCGGGGAAAGTTTCCTGAAGGCGCTGGTCACGCCGCTGTGGTCGGGCCGCGAGAAAGAAGTCGACGCGCAAGCTCGTGGCCTGTTGGATCGATTCAACATGACCCACATGAGCGATCAGTTCGCTGGCACGTTGTCCGGGGGCCAGCGCAAGCTCGTCGAAATGGCGCGTGCACTGATGACCGAACCTGAACTCGTGATGCTCGATGAGCCGATGGCCGGTGTGAACCCAGCGCTCACGCAGTCCTTGCTCGGCCACGTGAAACAGCTTCGAGCCGAAGGCCGCACGGTTATCTTTGTCGAGCACGACATGGACGTGGTGCGAGACATTTCCGACTGGGTCGTGGTGATGGCCGAAGGGCAGATCATCGCAGAAGGCACCCCCGATGACATTGGGCAGAACCAGGCCGTCGTCGATGCCTATCTGGGATCGCACCATGACACCGACCTCTCGTTTGAGGAGGAAGAATGAGCAAGGAACTACTCGTACACGTCGATAACATTCGTGCTGGATACGTTCCCGGCGTTGACATCTTGAACGGATGCTCACTCGAACTCGCTCCCGGAGAACTCGTCGGTATCATCGGCCCAAATGGTGCCGGTAAGTCGACGCTCTTGAAGGCGCTTTTTGGTTTGCTCAATGTCCGCGAGGGAGCTGTCACTTTCCGGGGTGAGGACATCACCGGGCTCAGCGCCCACGAGCTTGTGAGCCGCGGCATTGGTTATGTACCTCAGAACAACAACGTGTTCCCGTCGCTCACCATCTCGGAGAACCTCGAGATGGGCATCTACTTGCGCAAGAAGCAGTTCAAGGAGCGGCTCGAGTTCGTCACCGACATGTTCCCGCGTTTGGGGGAGCGACTGAACCAGCGCGCCGGTTCGTTGTCCGGTGGTGAGCGCCAGATGCTCGCCATGAGCCGGGCGCTGATGATGAACCCCGAGGTGTTACTGCTGGACGAGCCGTCGGCAGGTTTGTCGCCCGTCCTTCAGGACCAGGTCTTTATCAACACCAAGCAGATCAACACCGCTGGTGTCGCCGTGGTGATGGTCGAACAGAACGCATCCCGCTGTCTGCAGATTTGTGATCGGGGTTACGTGCTCGATCAGGGGCGCAACGCCTATACCGATACAGGTCAGAACCTGTTGACCGATCCGAACGTGATTGCGCTGTATCTCGGAACGCTTGCCGAGAAGACTCGCTAACAGCACCTCACACACTCTCGATCTGTCAAGTTGACCGTTTGTGTCCAGTTCGTTACATGTAATGCAACTATGTCCACCTGCATGGAAACGCGTCCATTGACCCTCTAAGGTCTATGCGTTAAGGGATCTGCCCATCGGAGGGGTTTGGGTCCGTAGGATGAAAGGTCCTTTACATGTCAAAGAAGATGCTGAAATTACTCGGCGTGCTGCTCTCGATCGTGATGATCGCGGCAGCGTGCGGTAGCACCGCCGATACCGTCACCGATGTTGCCGAAGATGCAGCTGAAACGGTCGAAGATGCCGTCGACGGTGACGA
>CAZBTI010000074.1:0-8560 GCA_964494395.1 uncultured Acidimicrobiales bacterium
CCGCTGCTGCTGCGGCGGCTGCTGCGTCTTCGCTGTCACATGCTGCGGCGTCGCCACCAGCTGCTGCATTGCCTCCGTCTGCTGAACCGTCGCCTGCTGGGTTACATGCTGCGGCTTCGCCAGCTGCGTCTGCTCCGGCGTCGCCAGCTGCTCCGGCGTCTCCGGTGTCGCATGCTGCTGCGTCGGCTGCTGCATCGTCGCCAGCTGCTCCGGCATTTCCGGTGTCGCATGCTGCTGCGTCGGCTGCTGCAGGAGGAGCGGTTGGTGCCTCTTCAATGGCGCCCAGAACCTCAACAGCAGGTTCTTCTGCTGGAGTCTCTGCTGTAACAGCAGGTGGAGCGGTTGGGTTGGTCGAGGTGAAGCAAATGCTCTGCGGGGAAAGCGAGTTGATGCCGTCAGCGTTCGAGATGTGGTGAAGCGTAATGCTTGAGCTGTCACCAATGACCTGACCAGTGAACGACGAAACGGCCGTGTTCTGGTCGTCGGGAATGTCGTTCGTGACGCCGGAGATGTAGCCGGAATCGAGGGTGAAGTAGAACGATTCCTCAGGCTGGGTGCCAACGCCGACCTGCGTGTCGTGGTTGTCGTGTGAAATGACGGTGATGTCGTACGTACCAGCTGCGAGGTCAATATCGAAAGGACCTGCAATGTTGTGGACATCGTCGTTTAGCAGCCTGGTTCCCTCAAATCCGAGCTCTAAGGCGCATTCGCCCTGGGCTCCGAGGGGACCAGCGACTGTTGCAACGGTGCTTAGAAGCAACGTTCCAGCCGCGGCCGAGAAAAACATACGTGCGAGACGATTTTCGCTCGCGCGCATGTGGTGAAGTACGGACATGGTGATCTCCTTCGGAAAAAGCCGCCTATAGCGTTCCCCTACTCCGCCGGTAACAATAATCAAGCTCGCGCGCAAGTTGAGGATGGTCGGGATTTATTTCAGGAGTTTTCCTAAAGATCCGGACGCTGCGACCGACGCAACCGCGAACCGGCCTATCCGGCTAGCGGGTGAGTGGCGCTACTTCGGCGTTCAAGACCGCGATGAGCGCAGCCGGATCGACCTCGATATCGAGTCCGCGGCGGCCTCCACTTACAAAGATCGTGTCGCAGATAGTTGCGCTATCGTCGATGACGGTTTGGCGTTGTGTCCGTTGGCCAAAGGGGCTGATGCCGCCGACGACGTATCCGCTACTTCGGACGGCGTCATCAATCGTGGCCATGGAGGCCTTCTTTGTGTTGCACGCAGCGGCGAGTGCCTTGAGGTTCAGCATCTCGACGACCGGAACTATCGCAACGACCAGATCGCCCGTATCGAGCTCGGCCATGAGCGTCTTAAAGACCATACCAGCCTCGACCCCGAGCTTCTCTACAGCTTCTAACCCATACGATTCGGCATCAGGCTCGTGTTCGTACGGGTGAATTGTGTAAGCAACCCCGGCACGGTCGAGTTGAGCGCATGCCGGGGTCACAAGGCTTTACCCCAAGATCTGGCCAAGGATTGCCTTGCCAGCTCCGCTTCCGAGGAGATCGCCCGCAATGTCCATAAGGCCACCACCGGACTGGGCAGCTGGCGCATCAGGCTTTCCGTTGCCGCTGAGGATGTCGAAGATCGCTCCCATGCCGCTGTCTTGGGCCTTGACCTCTTCACGCTGCTGTCCGAGAAGGCTTCCGAGGCCACCAACATCGAGTCCGCCGCTCGTTACCTGCTTGCCGATGTACCCCATGACGATTGGAGCAATCATGGGTAGAAGCTTTGAGATGATGCCATTGTCGACGCCAGCAAACTGGGCAACGCTGGACTCGACGGTGCCCTGCTGGTCGCCAAGAAGGTGACCGAGGATGCGAGATCCGTCAGATCCGAGTGCCCGAGTTGCATAGCCCCCCGACAACAGTGGGCCGAGCATGTCGAGGATCGATCCGTCGTGTCCGCTCGAGAGGGCGCCGGCCAAGGCGTTAACACCCTGGGGTTGATCGGCGTTGCCCGTAATCGAGCCGAGGAGCATCGGTAGCGAAGCAGCAACGGCTTTGCCGGTGTCCTCCTGAGATGCGCCGACGAGGCTTGCGAGTTGGCTGATCGTGTTGCCGCCAAACTGTGAGGCAAGTCCGTTAATAAGTGACGCTGACATGTGTTTCTCCAAACTGGTATGTGGCCATACCTACCGCCGTTCGTGACCTTACTATCGGCTTTCTGTGGGCGCCTTCAAGTTGGCGATTCCGTCACGTTACCTTCGCCACCTGCTCGATCTTCAAGGCGTTGGGGACGACCTCGAAGGTGAGCGGGGAAGTGCCAATGGGTTCGCCATCGGCCCAAAAATGGTGACCTACGGTCTCGATCTCAATGCGTTCTCCAATGCCACGAAGGACTTCTTTCCGGTCGGCGGTTCCGCCAGCCCGGCCGAGCAGATGGGGCAATAGTCTGCGTCGGTCGACGTTCTCGATCGATGTGAAGTGCAGCAATCCGTCGTTCGCAAGAGCGTCAGGGCACGGGAGCATTCCTCCACCGAAGTACTTTGTGTTCCCAATAGCGAGCATTGCTGAGTCGGTGGTGAGCGGTATTGCGTCGATCGAAACTTCGAAGGTACGACGCCTAAAGGCGGGGAGCTCTCGGGCTGCTGCGAGGGCGTAAACACTCGAACCCCAAATTCGCCTCATCGTGTTTGCTCGCTCGTTGATATCGGCGGGAAATCCAGCGATTGCCACCGACGCTACCCAGGTGATCTTTCCATCGTTCCCGGTCGCCCGGACGAGATCGGCGGTTAGGCCGATGCTGCCCGTGCCCTCGCCATGTTCTCGGACAGCATTTGCGAAATCGTTACCACTCCCAATCGGAGCGATGGTCACGGGAATATCGGTCTGTGCGAGGTGCTGAATCGCAAGGTGTATTAGGCCGTCTCCGCCTGCCAGAACAATGCGATCAATATCGCCTCGGTGCATCGCATCTCCGAGTTTGGCTGATGCAGCAGCGGGGGTTGGTGCACTGAGATCAACCACCTGCTTCCCGCTGGAGACCAGGTTTGCCATGATCGATTGGGCAGCCCTCTGTGAAGCCCTCGATGCAGATGGATTGTGAAGCACATGTTCCGCCACGGTCCGACCCTAGCCAGACTCGTTCGTATCGCCGAAACTCAGATGGGGCCGAGACGGTCGAACACAAGAACAGCGCGACCGAGCTCTCGCGAGCGACGCAGGTCGACCCAGCCCGTCAGCGCTTGGTCCCGATCGTCCTCGCCATCGACGACGACCTGGCGTACGGCGACCACTTCGTCGCCTTCGTCCGCTGCGGACTGGGCTGCGTACTCTGCGTCCGCTCCAGCGCTTGAACCCAGTTGGAAGAGGCCTGGGCTTCTCGCATCGGGCCCGGTAGCGACCTCCTCATGTGCTTCGAAATAGGCGGCGACCATCTGGTCGACCTGATCGATCGGCCGAAGCGGGTTTGGGGCTCGTTCGATGTCGCTTGCGTGATCGGGGTCAGAGCACCTCGCAAGTTCTGAGGTGTTGCGCCGATCGAGCAACTGGACCCAGCGGAAGGCTTCGTTGCGGACCATGACGGCGAAGGCTCGTTCGTTTTGGGTGACGTCTCGCGGCGCTGCCTCGATCGTCGAGAAGCGAGAGTCCGGAGTGAGTTCATCTGGTTCAGGGTTGATGAGTTTCTCCCACTCATCGATCAAACTGGAATCGACCTGGCGGACGAGTTCGCCCAACCATTCGATGAGGTCTGCGACCTCTTCGGTCTTCTCACTATCGGGGACCGTCTGGTTGAGCGCCCGGTAGCAGTCGGTCAGATAGCGCAGCACCAAGCCTTCGCTGCGCTTCATGCCGTACTCGGACACATACTCGCCGAAGGTCATCACCCGCTCGTACAACTCACGAACGACCGACTTTGGCTTTACGTTCTCTTGGCCAACCCACGGGTGACGAGTCCGAAAGCCGTTGAACGCTTCGTAGAGTTCGTCGCGGAGCGGCTTCGGGTACTCGACCTCTTCGAGTCGCTCCATGCGCTCCTCGTACTCGATGCCGTCGCGTTTCATCTCACCGATGAGATCGGTCTTTGCTTTGTTGAGCTGTGCGGCGAGAATTGCGCCCGGGTTCTCGAGGACGGATTCGATGACGGAGAGCACGTGCATTGCATGCTCGGGGTCGTCGCGGTCGAGAAGTTCGATGACCTCCAACGCAAAGAGCGAGAGCGGCTGGTTGAGCGCAAAGTCATCTTGGAGATCGAGCGTCACCCGAACCGTTCGGCCATCCTCATCTGCTTCATCGAGGTGCTCGACAACTTCGGCATCGAGCAGCGACCGATACATCGCAATGGCTCGCTTCTGATGGACGCGTTGTGCCTTGCGGCTCTCGTGGTTGTCGGAGAGGAGGTTCTTCACCGCGTCGCAGCCACCGGGTTGGGGATATTCGCCTTGGCTGGGTGGACGATCGAGCAGGTTGAGCAGGATCTGGTGAGAGATGTTGAAACTCGACACCATTGGTTCGGGATCGCCATGGACCAGCTTTGTGAAGGTGTCTTCGGTCCAATGGGCGTAGCCCTTCTCTGGCTGAGACTTCTTCTTCACCTTCTTCTTTTTCTTCGGATCAGCAGCCGCCTTTCGCTCGGCGGCGAGGTTGTCGATCACATGCGCTGGCGCTTGCACCCAGACGGTCCCTTGATCGTCGAAGCCTTTGCGTCCCGCTCGTCCCGCGATCTGTTGGAACTCTCGAACGGTCAGAATGCGAACTCGCTGACCGTCGTACTTGAACAGTTGAGTCATCAATACCGAACGGATTGGAACGTTCACCCCGACGCCTAGCGTGTCGGTGCCGACAATGACCTTCAACAGGCCTTTCTGGGCGAGTTTCTCCATGAGCAGTCGATACTTGGGGAGCAACCCGGCGTGATGAATGCCGACACCGTGGCTGAGGAACCGTTTGAGGTCTTTGCCGATCGGCGAGTCGAATCGGAAGTCACCCACCTCGGCTCGGATAGCGGCCTTCTCTTCCTTCGTGCAGATCGACAGGCTGGTGAACGACTGCGCTGCTTCGAGCGCTGACTTCTGCGTGAAGTACACGACATAGACCGGAGCGCGTTCGGTTTCGAGCAGTGTCTCGACCGTCTCGTGGATAGCGGAGGTTTGCCATGCGAAGTCGAGCGGCACCGGCCGGTCTTTGCTCGAGACGGTGATCGTGTCTCGTCCTGTCCGTTTGGTGAGTTCGGTTTCGAACATCTCGGTTGGCCCGAGGGTCGCCGACATGAGTAGGTGCTGAACTTGAGGAAGCTGCAGAATCGGAACCTGCCACGCCCAGCCGCGCTGTGGGTCGGAGTAATAGTGGAACTCATCGACGACGACCAGGCCGATATCGGCCTGCGATCCCGAACGGAGCGCAATGTTGGCAAGGATCTCCTGGGTGCAGCAGATAATGGGCGCATCGGCATTGACCGATGCATCACCGGTGACCATGCCGACATTGTCCGAGCCGAGTTCACGACTGAGCGCGAAGAACTTCTCTGACACCAACGCCTTGATGGGCGCGGTGTAGTAGCTGCGCTGACCCCTCGACATGGCGGCGAAGTGGCCTGCCATACCGACCAACGACTTCCCCGACCCGGTGGGGGTGGCGAGGATGACGTTGTTGCCCGCGAGCAGTTCGAGAATCGCTTCTTCCTGAGCGGGATAGAGCTCGAGTCCGACAGACGAGCTGAAGTCGATGAACGCGTCGATTAACTCGTCAGGGTCTGACCCCGATGGAGGAAGGTGGTCGAGGAGAGAGATCGCGTCGCCTAGCGGGTGACGCCGGCTTTTTCGAGCGCAGCCTTTGTGCGGTCGAGAAGGAATTGTGGAACCCCGAACGCGTTGTCTCCGCCGGCTGCGCCACCGCCACCGCCGGAACTCTCGGCGACTTCGCCTGCGGCTGCGGCTGCAGCTGCTTCTTCAGCCCGTTCCTTCTCGACGAAGTACTGGTCCCAACCGCGGGCGATGACGATGTCTTCGTGGTTGATATGACTGAGGAGTTCGCCGTTCTCGAAGCGCACCCAGTAACGCTTCCACGTCACGCCGTTCGACAACGCAACCTTGCCCTTTGTTCCCATTGGAACACCGGGGAGATCGACGGTTGCCTTTACCTTGGCACCGGCCTTGATCCGGTTCTGTAGGTCGACGCTTCTGGCCATGGCCGCCATCGTAACGCCACCGGGAGATGGAACCTGCCTTTGGCGCTGTTCGTGGTTCTTACTCGGCCCTTTTCGTATTCATGAACAACTGCGGAATGCACAGTTCCATGAGCGGTGTTGAGGTGAGTCATGAAACGCCTGATCCCTATCGTGCTCGCAACTGGACTGATCGCCACGGCGTGTGGTTCAACGATCGAAGATGTCGCGAGTAGCGCGAACGACGTCGTCGCGGACGCCACCGATGAGGTGATTAACGGCGACGAAGCCATCGATGAGTCCGAGAATGCGACGGCGCCGGCCGATGAGTCCGCCGCAACGCCTGAATCCGACGGCTCCTCGCCGATCGAGATCGACGGACCGAAGGAGACGTTTAATCCTCCGCTCGACGGGCCCTTCAATACCGACGGCGGAGTGACCTTCGATGCCGCTGCGGTCGAGGTAATCGTCGAAGCCGACGTGCAGAGTCCGCTGGCTGCTCAATACACGAATTGGCCCACCGACTGGACCCGTCGCACGGTCGAGGACTGGAGCGAGTTCCTCGCTGGCCTCCAGTCACCGGACCCTCGAGATGGCATCCCACCGATCGACGCTCCGATCTTTGAAACCGTGTCCTCCGCATCTGAGTGGCTTGCGCCCAACGAACCTGGCGCAGTGGTTCAGGTCAATGGCGAAGCACGTTTTTATGCACTGTCGATTATGACAGCGCACGAGATCGTCAACGATGCCTTCGGCGATGTGCCCGTCGCGGTCACCTACTGTCCGTTGTGCAACACCGCGCTCGCATTCGATCGGCGAGTGAATGGCGAAGTTCTCGACTTCGGCGTGTCGGGGCTGCTCCGCAATAGCGACCTCGTCATGTGGGATCGCCAGACCACCTCGCTTTGGCAGCAGATCACTGGCGACGGTGTTGTTGGTCAGTTCGCAGGCGCTGAGCTTGAGCCAGTTTCGACGTCGATCGTGTCGTTTAGTCAATTCGCTGAGAACTTCCCCGATGGGTTGTCACTCGCTGGCGAAAGCGCTCGTGGGCGCTCTGCCTATGGCCTCAACCCATACCAAGGCTATTCCGGCTTGGGCAGCCCGTTCTTGTTCGATGGCGAAGTAGACGGGCGTCTACCGGCGCTGTCCCGCGTGATCGGCGTGAACCAAGGCGACGCGCAAGCTGCCTACAGTTTCGAGCGACTTCAAGCAGAATCGGTGGTCAACGACGAGATCGCAGGCGTGCCCCTCGTGATCTTCCACGGCGGACTGACAACCGATGCCCTCGACCAGAGTGTGATCGCCCGATCGGAAAACATTGGTTCGGGCATCGCGCTCGATCCGGTCGTCGACGGACAAACGCTCACGTTCACCGCAAACGGAGATGACACGTTCACCGACGATCAGACCGGTTCGACGTGGACGATTCTCGGGATCGCAACCGATGGAGAACTCGCGGGCACGCAACTCGGATCGATCGAGCACCGCAACGAGTTCTGGTTTGCATGGCAAGCCTTCTTCGGAGCGGACTTACTCCGCGAGGCCTAACCAAAAGATTTGTACAGGCTGACAGACCGTGGCGGTCGGTGAGCCTGTACAAATCCGGTGAAGTCGTTAGAGGTACGTGCCGGGGCGGCTGCTGGCGTCGATGGTGTCGCCGCTAGCTGGCGGTAGTCCGGGCTGGCCTGGCGTTGCACCAGGGCCTCCGCCTTGCTTCAACTGCTGTAGTTGTTGCACCGCGGCCGCCTGCTGGGCCATTGCCATTGCTTGGAATCCTTGGTGAAGACCTTGAAGCCAGCCGACGAGCTGAGCTTGAGCGATTCGCAGTTCACCCTCTGATGGGACACCGCCATCGTCTTCGCAGTCGATGCAGATTTGAAACTCCCGCAACTCGTCGAGCAGATCGTCACTCATCGTGTCCTCGAGCGCCTCCATTGTTTCGCCATGAATCTTGGCGAGCATGGCTCGGCCAGCAGCATCGAGAGGCGCCTCTCGAGCTTCTGTCATCAATGACTGAGTCATCGTGCCGAGCCGGATCAGCTTGGCGGCGTCGGTGATTGCGGTGACCGGCTCCTCTGGTGTGGCCGGAACAGGAGCTCCGTTGGTACTCGCCTCGGTGCTGTCCGCGACAGGAGCGGTGTCTTCTGCTGATTCAGGGGTCATGTCACTCATAGCTTGCGAGTGTATCTCAGCGACGTGACCATGAGTTTTGCCAATCGCGGCCGATACTGAAGGTATGAGTGGTCGGTTCTTCCAACAAATGAGTGGAACGGTTCGTCCCGTGCTCTTCGCTGCGCTTCTCATCCTTTCTGGTTGCAGCACGAGTGCGACGACCACTCAGGACGCAAGTGGAGAATCCGCCGAGACATCGACGCCAGTCTCCGAGACTTCCGAGGTGGCGAACACCGAACTGCCGAACACCGAACTGCCGAGCACCGA
>CAZBTI010000074.1:8660-16986 GCA_964494395.1 uncultured Acidimicrobiales bacterium
TGCCGAGCACCGATCCCGGTGGCGTTGAGGTCGAATCAGAAGAGCCCGCTGAGAGTGGCGCTCCAGAAGGCTCTGATAGCGAGAGCCAAGCCGACCAAGAGCGAGCGACCACCACAACGACCTCCGAAGCGACCGATTCCGAGCCAGAGTCCGGGGACGAGCAATCCAATGACCAAGAGGACGGTGACGACACCACCCCTGAGTCAGGCGAACCAGACGAGATCTCCGATTCTGCAATAGGCGCCGACCCGACCGCAGGGGAAGAGGTGGCAAGCGTCGATGAACCTGTCGAAGCCCCAACGGCCACCACGACCACAACCACGACGGTGTTACCCGGATCGAGCGGTGACGCCGAGCTCGAGGCCTTGGTCGATGAACTCAGCGCCTACGTCGAAGCCGAGCGCGGTCTGGACTTTCAACGCCGCCCGCAGATCGACCTGCTCGATGAGGCGGAGTTCTCTTCAGCATGGGTCAGGCTCATCAGCGAAGACGCGGCAGAAAATGTGAGCGCGTTTCGAAACTTCACCGACATCTACCAGACGATGGGAATCATCTCACCGGACACATCCCTCGAAGAGATCTGGACGCGCTTTGGCGACGCCGGAGTGCTCGGCTACTACGACAGTGAGACCGAACAGATCGTGCTTCGATCTGGCGAGATCAATACGTTGACAAAGACCACCCTCGTGCACGAGTTGGTTCATGCGCTCGAAGATCAGGCGTTCAACCTCGACCGGCCGCGCTATGACGACCGAGAGGATGAAATCTCTTGGGCATTCTCCTCGGTCATCGAGGGCTCCGCTCGCGTGATCGAGAATCGCTATCGGGCAACACTGACCCAGGCCGAGCTCGACGAGGAGCGGGCAGCGATCAATGCGCTACCGAGGTCGGTCTCTTTCTCAGAGTTCAACTCTTCGTTTCTCGAACTGCAATTCGGTCGGTACAACTACGGCGAGACCTTCGCCGATGCCCTGTGGGCCCAAGGTCAAAGCGCTGTCGATCAAGCCCTGCTGTCGCCCCCGACCGCATCAGAGCTCATTCTCGATCCGGCGAGCTTTCTCGCCGGAACCACCGCCGACGCTCCGGTCGCTGCTCCTCCGGCGGACGGTCCCATCTTCGAGCAGGGAGTGTGGGGGGAGGCCGGGTGGATTGCGTTGCTCTCCGACGTCTTTCCAATCGCCCAATCGCGCGACATCGCAAACGGGTGGGGCGGCGATTGGTACGTTGCGTGGAACGAAGGTGAAGAAACGTGCGTTCGCATCGACCTCACTGCCGACAGCGCCGGCGAACTTGCCCAATATGAGTCGGCGCTCGTCCAATGGGTTGACCAAACCCCTGATCGAGAACTCAGCAGCCCTTCAGCTGATGTTCTCCGAGTTAGTGCCTGCGGCTAAGCGAGGCTCCTAAAGGTGAATGCTCGCCGCTAAACAGCGGTGCCGGGGTACGGCGCCGGGTCTTTCGGGCCGGGGACGGTGAGTTCGCTCCAACCAACCTGCTTCGCGAGCGCATCGACGACAGCGCGCCAGCCCGCTGGATCCCAGCCTTCGCTCGCCGCGGCAATCGTGCCGTCTTGTTTCACGAGCACGAGCGCTGGAACCGTCTGTAAGCCCAACGCCTTGATCGCTGTCCGATCCGGGTCGGCGAACGTGAGGTGTTCTTCGCCATACGGGCCGAGAAAGCCCTTCACCCCATTCGTTGGTCCGGCAGCGAGCCACGCGACTCGAACGCCAGCGCCCGAGTAGTGCTCGAAGATGCGCTTTGTGGTGTCGAGCAGCCACGACGACTCGTGGGTGTACGGGTCGATAACACCGAGCAGCAACGGGAAGGTCGTCAGCCAGTCAGAGAAGGGCCGAGCATCACCGTTGATCGGGTCGAGATCTGGGTCACCATCAAGTGCGTCCACGGCCGAAACGGTAGCTGGTTTTTCTTTGGATCGCGCGTTCCCAACCCTTCACGATCCCGAGATCTCCTCATACACGTCAACTGGTATCGTCAGCACCGTGCATCCGATCGAACGTCTTCGCTATGTCGCCAGGGCCGGGTCTGCCCCAGATTCGTTTCTCGTCGCCGAATCTGTGCCTGCACTCGCAGCCTTCTCCCACGACCCGAATGCAATGCTCGTCGCTCTCAAGGGTCTGATCACTCGCCAACCCGAGTCGCCAGGACTTCTCGGCTTGGCAGCCCACATGGTTCACTCGCTCGACCCGGTATCTGCTGGTTGGGCATTCGCAGACGATCTCCACGCCGACCGAACCGCAGACATCGCCGAAACTCTCGCGATCGCCGAGTCGGGCGGTACCGATGTAATCGATTCGGTGGCGTCTGGCGTCGACGCCGATTCTGGAGCCCTGACCATGTTGTGCCCGCCCGGAACGACCGCGTGGATTGGAAAGGCACGATCGGAAGGCCGTTCGGTGGCGGTGGTGACCCCCAAGGGCAGTCGATTGCCGCCCCTGTTATGGGCACGATTCGTTTCGAAGCACGACCGGATCCAGACCGGCGTTGGGGAGTCGGTCGCTGGTGAACTCGAACTGATCGACGCTGCGCTGTTCGACGATGCGGTCGGTAACTCGGGGGTTACGCCGCTCGCTGAGTGGGAGGCTGACTCTCCCGATGTTGCTGAGGTTGCGCGTTTCTAACGTCGATCTCGGGATCGAGGTTGATCTCCGGCTTGAGGTCGATAACGGCGGAAAGCGGGTCGGGCGAAGGGCGAAGGGCCCTGAGCAGGCTGCTGATCACCCGCTCTTGATCGAAGTCGGTCATCGAAGCCCCGCTCGGCAGGCTCAATGCAGTAGCGCAGTGGTATTCGGCCGCCGCACCACCGACCCGTACCTCCTCGGCGAGGGCACCACGGAGGTGAAGCGGTTTGTGCGCGGGCCGAACTTCGATGCCGTCTACGGCCATCCGTGTCGCGATTGCTTGGGGGGTGGGGTGTTTGTCTTGATCGATGCATGCAACCGAGAGCCAGCCATTACCGAACCCGTCGTTGTCGATGTCGAGGAGGGAGACTCCTGGAATCATAGACATGATGCTGGCGTAGCGAGCGTTGAGCGAGCGGGTGCGCTCGACGATCTGGCCGAGCCGATTGAGCTGCGCCGAGGCAACCGCGGCGAGAAGGTTTGAGAGTTGGTAGGAATAGCCAAGGTCGTCACCTGCGAAGTGCAGTGTTGGCCTTTGGGCCTGGTTGGCGAGGTATCTGGCACGCTCGATCATGTGTCGCGAACCAATGAGGGCGCCTCCACCTCCTCCTGTGACTAGTCGGTCATTGTCGAAACTCACCGCGGCGAGAGCACCAAATGACCCGGCCGGCCGGCCGGCGTGTGTTGCGCCGAGCGATGCTGAGGCATCTTCGATGATGGGTATCCGGTAGTAATTACAGATCGTCTCAATTCGCGAATAGTCAGCACACGACCCGTACGCATCCACGATCATGACGGCGGCAGGCCGGCGTTCTCCGTTTGCGAGACCGCGCAGGGCCATTCTGAGCAAGTGGGGGTCGATGTTGCCGGTCTTGGGGTCGCAGTCGACAAACATCGGCTTCGCGCCCACGTAACGAACCGCGTTCGCCGATTCGATTGGGGCGAGTGTCGGGAGGATAACAAGGTCCCCCGAGGAGACACCGAGGGCGATGAGTCCAAGGTGAAGCGCAGCGGTTCCGCTCGCGAGGGCTACCGCTGCATCTGCGCCGGTTACGTGGCGAAGTCCAGTCTCGAGTTCTTCCGCAGCTGGTTTTTCGGACCCGGTCCAATTGGAATCGAGGGCGGCCAAAAGCGCGTCCCGCTCGGCGGCTCCAACGTCTGGGGCTGATAGGTGTATCGGTCTTGGCGAAGAACTGAGTTGAGACAGGACGTTTTCAGAGAGCGCTGGCTTCCGCTGGTTCGATTCGCCTTGCCTACTGTTAGCAGTTGGGTCACTCATGAGTTCTTCCTCCCCGCCCAGATTGATGCTCTATCTCTCTTCGTACTGAATAGGTCGGAAGAACTACGCGGAGCTTTAGGATTCGAGATTTTGAAAGTTGCTGGCGAACCAACCGCTGTGAACGTCGTCGATCCACAGACGGTCGCGTCCGTTCTCGAGTGGTGGAGCCAAGCAAAGCGAGAGCTCCCCTGGCGCGAGACGCGGAATCCATGGCTCATCCTCGTGAGTGAAGTGATGTCGCAACAGACCCAAGTCGATCGAGTGATACCGAAGTGGACGTCGTTCATCGAACGATTCCCCACGCCGCTCGCTGCTGCAGAAGCATCTGCGGGCGACTTGATCAGCATGTGGGATGGCCTTGGATATAACCGTCGCGCATTGTTGCTTCATCGATGTGCCCAGGAGGTTGTCGAGCTTCACGGCGGAGAACTTCCCGATGATCTAGAGCAACTCCTCGCCCTCCCCGGCATCGGGCCGTATACGGCTCGGGCGGTGCTGGCGTTTGCCAACGAGCGCGATGTCGCCGTGCTCGACACGAACGTCGGTCGGGTGCTGGCGCGGTGGACCGGGCATTGTCTCGGAGGTGGAGAGGCACAGAGCTGTGCCGACGATCTTGTCCCCTCGGGGCGAGGCTGGGAATGGAATCAAGCGATTCTCGACTTCGGCGCGCAGATTTGTAAAAAGCGGAAACCGGGGTGTGAGAACTGCCCTGTTCGAACGGGGTGTGCATGGGCGGGAAATGGACCCGACCCGGCGTTGGGGTCGGCGGGTGTCAGCGGATCGCAGTCGGTCTTTGCCGGATCAGATCGAGAGGGGAGAGGGCGACTCGTGAAGGCATTACGTCGTGGTCCCGTGGATATGAGGAACGTCGGTGACCTCATGGGCTTCGGCAACGACGTCGATCGATCCTCGCGGGTTTTAGGCACGCTCATTCGCGACGGGTTGGTCGTCTCCGAGGACGGTTACCTGCGTCTCCCTTGACTTTTCAAGGCTGTGTGACGTTCGTCTTGTCCCAGTCTGCGTGGGTCAGAAGTCGAGGCAGGGGCCTGAGCGCTCGTGGTTGAAACGCGTCAATTCCGTCACACGACTTATTGTCGGAGTGAGTTAGGCCGTTAATGTGTCAATACCGATGTAGTCAGGCCGAGGCATTCTGCACGAGACGGGAGCATGAAACATGGCAGGAAATGACGCTGAGGTCAATGTCACTTTCTATGGAGTGCGCGGGTCTACGCCCTGTCACTGCAGCTCCATGAACCGGTTCGGAGGAAACACTTCGTGTGTTGTCGTTCAGAGACATGACGAGCAGCCAATCATCCTCGACGTCGGAACTGGGCTTCGCTTCTACGGGCTAGATATGGGCGCCGACCAGTTCTCGGGAACGATCCTGATCACCCATCTGCATTGGGACCACGTCCAAGGTTTGCCGTTTTTCCCACAGATGTTGCACCCGGATTCGGTGGCCAACATCTACGGCCCGCCTGAAGTCGATCAGTCCTTTGCGGCTGCCCTCTCCGGCTTCGTGCGTCCGCCGTATTTTCCAGTGAACCTGTCGACCCTTCCAGGGAGTTTCTCGATTCAAGATCTCTGGAGCGATTCGATCTCGGTTGGATCGGCGACGGTCACTGCTCGGTCGGTCCCGCATCAAGGGAAGACCAACGGCTACCGAATCGAATGGGACGACTTCTCGATGGCGTACATACCAGATCACCAGCAGCCGGCTGATCCGTCGTACATCGATCCAGAGGTGCTCGAGCTTGTGAAGAATGTCGACCTCGTGATCCACGATGCGCAGTTCACCTCCGAGTTACTCGAGAAGCGTTCCGATTGGGGTCACTGCACCCCCGAATATGCAGCCCATGTTGCTGATACCGCTGGTGCGTCGACACTTGCGCTGTTCCACCACGATCCGCTGCACAGCGATGACACGCTCGACGAGATGTTTAGCGCCTTGCGTGCAACCGGACCGGCGTGTGAGCTCGTCCCGGCAGCTGAGGGACTGAAGCTCAGCTTCTAGTTAGTAAAGACGCTCACTACCGGCGATGTCGGTGTGCGATTGCACTCACGTATGCGTGCTCATGCACCTCGCCTGTACGAGCTGGTGCGTAGCGTTCGTCGAGTTCAGCTGCGAGGAGCTTGGCCCCGAAGAGTTCTTCCTCATGGTGCTCGCTCACGGCAGTCATGAGCTCGCTCAGCGCTTTTGAATCGCCCATTGGGTAGATGCGGCGTCCGTCGCTTCCCCGCTGAGTGTTGAGAATCTCGAGGTGTGGGTTGATATCGCTGGCAATAATCGGCAGCGCTGCTCGTCCGGCCTCGATGAGCGCAGTCGGCAAGCCTTCGAGGTGCGACGATGTGACGAAGCCTCCGGCGTTGGTCAGCATCTCGGCGAGTTCGTCACCGTAGAGAGGACCGGAGAAGATGATGTTCTCGTTACCTTGTGCGAGTTCGTGCAAGTGTTCGACGTACGATTCCGTACCGGCTGCGCCGCCAACGATTACCAACGGTAGGTCGGTCATTGCTTGTTGGTAGGCGAGGATCATCTCGTGCGGAGCTTTCTCTGGGACGAGGCGACCTACCGAGACAAAGTAGTTCTGGTGCAAGAGCCCAAATCGCGCGAGTGTCTCACCAGGAGCAACCTCTTTGATTGGGTGGGTCGAGTTCGGGACGACCGTCGTCGTGCGGTTGAACTCGCCCGCGTACTCATCGGCGAGGGTCTGGGAAACTACGAGGGTCGAGTGTGGAACCCGTGCGCTGATCGACGCTGCAGCCCGCAGGACATAACGGACGCTGCGGCCCCACTTGTCGCGCTTGTCGTCACGTCCGTGAACAGTGGTGATCACCGTAGATTTCGTAAGGAGACGCGAGATTACCGACATCATTCCTGGTCCGAGAGCGTGGAAGTGAATGATGTCGAAGTTGCGCCCAACGCAGTACATCGCTGCACGGTACGCGTGCAGCATCGCTCCAACTCCTGGAGACGCCGATGCGGGCAGGTAGATGAGCTTCACGCCATCGATCATTGGAGGATGGTGTTCGTAGTCTTCGGACCGGCAGAAGACGGTTACTTCATGGCCGCGCAAAACCAACTGGCGAGCAAGGACATCGACGACGGTCTCGACCCCTCCGTAATTCGCGGGCATGCCACGCGTTCCGGCCATCGCAATGCGAAGCCGTTCGTTCTTGCGCCGCTTAATCATAAGGCGCACCGCCGGTGATTCTCCATCTGCATATGCGACCAAAGTACGAGATGGGTGCGACGTCGTGGAGGGGGCAGGAGACCCCTTCGACATAGGTCAAAAAGCCCATCAAGCAGGCGCTGCATTTTCGCGCAGTGCAGAGGGGCCCCAACCATCAGTCGATACGACGCATCACGGATTTGTACCGGGTGGTGCGCTCAACATAGTTCGCGGCGTTTGCGAGATTGAACTCGACCGAATGGGAGTCTTCACGGATCTTGGCGGGCACACCAAGAGCCATTGCGTTCGCAGGGACCGTCTTGCCCCCGGAGACCAACGCATTAGCTCCAACGAGCGCTCCGCTCGATATGACCGCTCCGTGCAGCACGATCGCGCCGCTTCCGGCGAGCGATGCGTCTTCGAGGGTGCAGCCTTCGAGGTGCGTGTTGTGACCAATCGTGCAATCGTTGCCGATCGTCGTTGGGAAGTCCTCGGTGCAATGCAGTATTGCACCGTCTTGAATGGACGTGCGTTCGCCGATTCGGATCGTATTGTCGTCGGCGCGGATCACCGCTCCCGGCCAAACCGATGAGTGTGCTCCGAGCACGACGCGGCCAATGAGGATTGCGTCAGGATGGACAAAAGCGTCGGGATGGATGTCAGGTTCCCAGCCATCTTCGAGTGCGTACAGCGCCATCAGCTCAAAGTAGCCTCTCGCAAAGTGCGATGTCTCGCGGGAGCGAGCCTCAAACGTGCTACCAACCTCGAAGAAGACGGGTTGGCTGTTTCAACTTCTTCGCAATGACTCCGAGCGATTTGAGTTCATCGGCCCGGCTGACGCCTGCTTTGCGAACGGCGCTGACGTATCCCTTCATCACTTGGCCTGCATAGGAGAGGTCTTCAGCACCGTGGTCTTTAAGTTCGTCGAAGTTGAGACCGTTACGACCCGAGTTCTTGGCATGGCTTCTCGAAGCAAAAAGCGCCTCGGGGACCTTCTTGAAGGTGCCTCGCATCGCCATTTCGACGAGCAGCGTCCGGTCACCGCCATAGAATGAGCCGTGGAGACGGGTCTGCATCATCGTCGATCGACGCATGATGCCAAAGATGTAAAAGTTTCGGTGGTTGTTGTTGATCACCGCGTCGACCCGGTTATGCGGCGATGGCGAGTGAAAGCGGGTGTCGCCCGCCGGCGGGCGCAGTTTGACCGCCTCGAGGAATCCGTCGCCTCCGAGGTA
>CAZBTI010000075.1:0-16887 GCA_964494395.1 uncultured Acidimicrobiales bacterium
TAAGGAAACCCCCGAACCGTGGGTTCGAGGGTTTCCTATGTCCTGAATCAGGACAGTAGTGGCGGGGGTGGGATTTGAACCCACGACCTTCGGGTTATGAGGTCTATGCGTTAGGGGTCGCTGCGCCGCTGGACGAGCGGATTCCCTTGTGCATGCAGGATTTCAACTCCCCGCTCGACCCCGTGATTCCCTTCGGTTTACCGGGGTCCTGGTACATCGTTGGTACATGCGACGCGCATCTCGATCACTGGCCTGTGCGGGCTGAATCGAGTGCTCGGCGGAGTTGATCGAGGGTGGGTGACCCGGCTGAGCCGTCGGGCGTTTGGTAGATCCGACACGATAAGCCGACAGGCGCGTCGGAGTCGGCGAACAGATCGGACCCCTCTACGTGGATGCTAGGCGAGCCTCGAAACCGCGTCCGCTCTGCTGCCTCGGGTGTGTCGACCAAGACGCGCACTACGTCGAGGCCGGGGATCTCGGTGGCGAGCAGATCGAGATGGTCAGCCGCTGTTTGCCAACTGGGGCAGTCATCGAAGTAGAGCAGCGACACCTTCACGCTGCCAGCGTACGGCGCCGCGGCGCTCGGCGTCCCAAGCAAGAGAGCTGAGCGCTGGCAGTGCGCTTCCGGTCCGCGGAAAGGGGGAAGCCCAACTGCAAGTTGGTCATGATCATGCCTTGGAACGTCGGTTCCTCGTTCGGGCTTGATCGTTCGGACACCGAGCAGGAATGGTGACCAGCGCAAGTACGGCGGCCATGGTCACCGAGACGACGACCGCTACGGTTGTGAGCAGCCTGACCGCGAGCATCGGTCGCACCGGCCACCGGATCACGCCGGCGACGATCCCTGCGGAGGCGGCGACCACGGCGGGGACGACGAGCGCGCCAGACACCTACGCGTCCTCGTCGAGCAGCCGGCGCAGGACCTCGACGTCGTCGGTTGCAAGGGAGTCGACGAACTTGCTCAGTACCGCTGCGTGGTCCCCGGCCGCTCCGAGCGTGTCGGTCATGGAACTGGCGCGGTGATCGGCCTCTGAGCTCAGCGGGGCGAAAACGAAGTAACGCCCGGCACGGGCGCGCTCCAGTCGGCCTTTGTCCACCAACCGCGTGAGCACGGTCGTCATGGTCGTGTAGGCGAGATCGGGGGCAACTGCTTGATGGACGTCGGCAGCAGATACCGGCGCGTCGATGGCCCACAGGTACTCCATCACGTGGTCTTCGAGCGCCCCCATCGGGCGACGTTTGCGAGCCATTGCTGTCTCCTCCAATACTCCAGCGAGGCTAGTGGGCGGCTCGCCCGCAACGCCGATCGGCTGCCAGTCGCCTCATCGCCGTCTTGGCTTGTTTCGTCGAGGCCCGGTTGACGCATCCTGTGCGAGTTGTGTGTCCCGACCGAACGCCAGGATGTGAAGGCCGATGACAGCCAGGCCGGTGATGAGGAAGGGGATGCGGAACCAATCCAGGTCGGGTGGAGTCGCCTTGTGGAACGACTCGGTGAAGTGGATGAACAAGAAGTAGCTGCCATGCAGAAGCGAGAGGACCAGCACGGTATGGGCGAGGCGGTGCAGCCAGACCCAAGAGGGCCGACCCAATCGTCGCATCGCCCAATCTGAGGAGGTGGCTGCGAGAATGAGCGCGAGGACCAGGGCTACCGAGCCGATTAGGTTGGCCAGTCCGAAGCCGGGTTCGAGGCGAGCCTCGCGGCCGAGCTGGGGAATGAATTCGTAGCCGAGGAAACGCCGGAGGCTCCACCGAGCCCAGCCGTTCAGGATCAGCACAGCGTGCAATGTTGCGGTCAGGGCAAACCAGATCCCGAGCTGGCGGCGCCACCGCAGCAGACCGCGGGCCGATCGCACGAGCCGAGCGATGGGGCCAATGGCCAATGCCGCGACCAACAAGACGAATGCGGCGTCACCTACCGCCTTCCACAACCGCATCTCGGAATCCCAGTTGGATCGCGTCGCCCAGAAGATCCCGACCAGGCCAGCTGAGCTGACAGCGACGACGAGATGGCGGACGAGGCGTCGCTTGCTCGAGGACGGCCGCGAGTCGACTGCGGCTGGTTTCGTGCGGGCTCGGCTACCAGATCTCGTGGTGGTCTTGGGCACTGACTGACGTCTCCCCTCAACGTCCTGGATGGGCAGACGCTGCTACGACCCACTGTAGTAGTTCTCGGAGCGCTGCGGTCCGCACCCTTTCCGATGCCATTCTTGAGTCGTTTCCGGCGGCCCTATCTCGACGTCATGTTCGGCTGGTTGCGACGAGCGGTGGAGGCCAAGCCGAACGCGAGCACGGCAGATGCGGCCACGGCGACGATGATCGACGTGAGGTGTTGACGGGTCAAACCCTCACCGACGTGAGGGAGCCAGGTCGAACCGATGGCACGAACACCTGCGACGGCGACCGTTGCTGCGGCGACTACGACGACCCTCGATCGAACCCGGAAAGCAAGCTCTCGAACGGCGACCGCGGCGACAACCAGCACCGCGGCCATGACCCATCCAATCGGGAACATCGTGGTCGACAGTCCCTGAGGACGCAGCCCGATATCCCCCTCAGGACCGAAGCAGCCATCTCGGAAAACGCAGGCCGCCTCGTATACGGCGTAGCCGACGATCGCGAGCGGCGCGAGCACCGCCAGGCGGCTCAGGCGCGGCAATCTTTCTCGGTGCTCGACCCACAACACCACCGCGACCGCGGTCGCCACGCCGGGCCAGAACTCCACACCGCTACGGATGATCAACATGTCCGAGGGGCTGCCGATCGAGTTCGGGTCGTCCAGCGCCAGCGTTGTGAGCCGCCCGACGGCCAGGCCGGCAAACGCCGGCCCGAGGGCGACGTCGAGGAACCCCTCCGGCTCGTCGCTGCGTGCCGACCCCGGCAGAACGTCGAGGGGCCACCACCATGCAAGCACCGACGGGGCGCCGAAAGCGAGGATCATGCTGACAAGCAGGCCGTAGTCGATCACCCGAGCGCATCCTCGATCAGCCCCGCCAGTCGCTGTTCGGAGATCCCGCCGTTGACTCGAGCGCGGATGGTTCCGTCTGCCCCGAAGACATAGGTCGTGGGGTAGGCGGTCAGGCCCAACGCAACTCGGATCTCGCCTGTGGTGTCGAACACGTTCGGGTAGGTGAGCCCGAGCTCACCCAGGAACGCCTTAGCCTCACCGGGGTCGTCGTTGGATGCCACGCCCAGGATCACCGCTTGCCCGGCGTAGGTGTCGGCCGCCGATTGCAGCAGCGGCATCTCAGTGCGACATGGAGCACACCACGACGCCCAGATGTTCACCACCACCGGTCGACCCTGCTGGCCCACCAGGATCGCCTCGAATTCATCGAGGCTCACCGGCGGAAAGGCACCGTCGGAGGGCAACTCCATCGCGTCGCCCGACGCGACGAATTCTGGCAAGTTGGGCTCCCGCAGTGCCGTCCAGCCCGCCCACCCAGTAACCACGACCATGAGGGCGACCATCCACAGCCGTCGTGGCGTGAACCTATTACCTGGGCCGATACCAGCAGAGGTCGCGGTGTTCATTACGACAGTGTGTCGTAGAATGGCCGGATGACGAGGTCACCCCGATGATCAGCGGACCGATCGCGCTGGCGTTCACCGCCGGCATGGTCGCGACGTTCAACCCCTGCGGGTTCGCGCTGCTACCCGCCTACATCGGCGCGTTCGTCGCCGGCGACCAAGTCCACGATCGCCTCGACCAGCGTGTCCTGCGTGCGGTGGGGGTAGCGGCTGCCGTGTCGGTCGGGTTCATTGTCGTGTTCGCCACCGTCGGACTCATCATCGACAGCATCGCAGGTGCCGCCCGGCGCCAGCTCCCGTGGATCACGATCGTCATCGGCGGGCTGCTCGTCATCGCCGGACTGGCCATGGCGCTCGGTTGGAAACCGACGTTTGCGATCCGCGGACCCCAGATCTCGACCAGCACCAAAAGCCCGAAGGTGATGATCGGCTACGGCATCACGTACGCCATTGCGTCACTGTCATGCACCATCGGCCCGTTCCTCGCCGTCACCGGCACCGCACTATCGCGGTCGCCGCTCGAGGGATTGGTCACCTACATCGCGTACGCCCTCGGGATGGGCATCATCATCTTGATCCTCAGCCTCGCCTCGGCCCTTGCTCACAGCACCGTCGCCCATCACATGCGGCGACTGTCACGCATCGCCCCCCGCTTAGGCGGCATCCTGATGGTCGCCGCTGGCGCCTATGCGATCTGGTACGGGCGTTGGGAACTCGCCGTCTACGATGGCGATCTCGGCACGAACCCGGTAATCGACACGGCAGAAGACGTCCGCCTGTGGTTCGTCGACACCATTCAGGCCGTTGGTGCCCAGCGACTGACCCTGCTGGCGGCGCTCGCCATCGCGACAACCCTGGCCCTCGGCTGGCGCCGTACCCATGCCACCAACACCAGTCCACCCGCGTCGACCGATCCAAACCTCGAAGCGAGCCACAACCTAAGCGGCAACCCGCCTCATACGACCGCCGACACGAACGGAGCATCATGACCAACAAGCAATCGAAACGAGCTCGACGGGAGGCCGCCCGGCGAGCACGACAGCGCCAACAGCGCATCCGTTGGGGCGCCGCCGCGGCCTCAATCGTCCTCGCCGTCACTGGGATCGTCCTCTTCTCCGGAGGGTCAGACAACCAAGCCGGCGCGCTCGCTCCAGACTTCGAACTCGAAACCCCCGACGGCGAAACGGTGCGCCTCAGCGACTACCGCGGCGAACCCGTCGCCGTCACGTTCATGCACACGGATTGAGTGGCGTGCAACGCCAGTGCCCCCGAGTTGCGGGCGGCCTACGACACACACAACCCACATGGCCTCGAAGTGCTCTCCGTCAGTATCCAGGAGACCACCGCAGAGGTGGATGCGTTCATCGCTCGCCATGGGCTGGACTATCCGTTCCTGATGGACCGGACCGGCGAAATCAGCACGCTCTACAGCGTGTCGAGTACCCCGACCACCTACTTCATCGCCCCTGACGGCACCATCGTCGACCAGACCTCGGGGGTCGTCACCGCGGACTGGGTCGAACGAAACGCGCTGAATTACGTCGGCGCCTGATGGATGCCGCACCCCGGTGACCGACGAGCAGCGCCGCACCCTTTGGCACCGCGTCGAACTACAGAGACTACCCGTTGCCTCGCTACTGATCACGGCCGCATTGATCAGCGCAGCCTGCGGATCGAGCCCGACAGTCATCACGGCCGACGCCCAGCCCATCGTGGACCGGATCCTCGCCGCCGATCCCATCGAACGATGGGCGTTCCTCTACCAACCCGACACTGCCTCGCCGTACCTAGCCTGTCTGGGTGGCGTCGACGAAGTCCAAGGGGTCATCGACGTAGGCAACAAGGTATTAAGCCTAGAGCCCAGCCGTGATGCACCGCCAGTGACCGTGACCGACGCCTCGATCCTGGTCCCCGATCCCAGCGAGCCCGAGACCTGGCACGAGATTGCCCGGACACCAACCCTGGACCCGGCGCAGCTCCAGCCGATCTTCGGCGAGGTCCTTGCCGGCTACATCGCTACCGGGCTACGCGCTCCCGATCTCAACATGATCACCCAGGCCGCCATCGCCATCGCAACCTCGGTCGAGGCCACGGATCCCCCGTTCCAGCTCGCCGGCGACACAATTCGCATCAGCGTCGAACCGGCCCTCTATCTGCAAGAACTCGAAGCCAACGACGCCGACATCGGCGAAGACGAAAGCGACCAGATCCCCACTTTCACCGTCGTCGTCGACACGCTCGGCCGAGTCTCTGCCCTCGTCGTCGACGCCGATCCGAGCCAACCCGACCAAATCGAAGCAGATCACGGCAACCGCTACATCGTGACCGCGCGCTTCGACGACCTCGAGCCGATCGCTCCACCACCGGCCGAGAATCGTGACCCCGCGACCCTCGGCGACATCAGCTACCCCACCCTTGGCGCCTCTTGTCAGTTCGGACAATGACGGCGCAGTCCGCAGCTGGCCTTGAGATCTCAACCTCAAAGCGCACCCTGTTGGCCACCAGCCACATCTGACTGTCGACGATGGAGAGGTCATCGGTGTGTGCGGGCTTAACCAAGACCCGTACGTCAGCGACACTCGGGTGAGCGGTACTAACGGAGCATAATCGTCGCCTGGGTTCGCGGATCACGAGGTCCGCGTGGCGGGAGACACGTCGTAGAGCATCGCCATGCCGTATTCGGCGTGAACCTGAATGTGGCAGTGCAACAGCCACGTGCCGACGTCGTAGGGGGCGACAACGATTTCGACCGTTTGGAACGCAGTCATGAGGACGGTGTCGCGGTAGTGGGTTTCGTTGACGGGTTCGTCGTTACGGCTGATGAGTTGGAAGAACTGGCCGTGGAGGTGCATCGGGTGCATCTGGCCGGACTCGTTGACGATTCGGATCTTCTGTAGCTCGCCCTGCGTTGCGGTGAGGGTTTCGGCGTCGGGCCAAACGCGCCCATTCAGTGTCCACAGAAACTCGCCATACTGTTCGCTGGCCAACATTGCTTCCCGCTCTTTTGAGGTTGCGTCGGCGAACTCGCTGGCGAACGAGATGGTGATGGAGTGTTGGGGGGCTTCGTCGATGAGGCCTGACCAGTCGGGCATCTCTTGTGCCGGTGGCGCGAACTCCGGGGTGTCGACCGACGCCCCGGTGACAGAGATTCCCCCGAGCTCGACTGGCTCGCTGCTGCTGAAGCGGTCGCCGATGACGAAGTCTTGTTCCGCGTCGGGTGGGATGGTGATGTCGACATCCATGCGGTTGCCGGGGGCGAGGTCGATGTCTGTGACGAGGAACGGCTCCGCTACGGGCAGCCCGTCCATCGCAATGACGACCGGGTCGAGACCGTCGAAGTCTGGTTTGATGACGCGGGCGTTGGCGGTGTTGACGATGCGTAGCCGGATTCGCTGCCCAGGGGAGACGTCGAGCGTCGTTTTGGGCGTGCCGTTGATCGTGAGGAGATTGCCCCAACGGCCGGAGTGGTGGATGTCCTCGTAGGAGTCGAAGTCCGGATCGAGCATCCCTGACTCGTCAATCAGCCAGTCGTCGACGAGCCACACCGCATCGACGGGATACTCGGGCTCGGTCGGGTCCTCGACGACGATGGCGCCATAGAGGCCGCGAGCGAGCTGTTCGTTGCCTCGCTGGTGCGAGTGGTACCAGTACGTGCCCGCATCGGGAGGCGTGAATTCGTAGACGAAGGTCTCCCCGGGGGCGATCGGTGGCTGGGTCAGGCCCGGGACCCCGTCCATGGCGTGGGGCACGCGAATGCCGTGCCAGTGGATCGAGGTGGGTTCGGGCAGGTTGTTCTCGAGGATCACTCGGATGGTGTCGCCATGAGAGATTCTGATCTCCGGCCCAGGTGTGGTGCCGTTGTAGGTCCAGAGATCCGTCTCGACCTCATCGGTGAGGACCCCCGGCGTCAGTGCGGCGACGAGCCGGTACTCATGCACTTCACCGGTCGCTGGCACGGGTTCGACGTAGGCAGGTGCGGCCAACGCATTGTCGCCACCCCGCATGACAGCGATGGCGGCCACCAGCGCCACAACAATGACGAGCACGACAAACAGAGCTCCGGTCGCTGATTTTGGTTTAGTCAACATGCGCATGCGCTCCACGCTCCGCAGACGGGTCTGGCTCGGCCGCCTCAGGTCCACCGAAAAAGGTCAACGAAATCTATGCGAACGGATGATCAATATTCTGCCGATCCCCGGGATTTGAGGACTCGTCTCCGGCGTCGGCCGACGCTGTGCTAAGTAACACAATGACAGCGACGAGACTGAAGCCAAACAGCATTGAACGAGTCTTGAGACGAGACGAATAGGATGAGCCTACTACGGTATGTAGTAGAAGCGGTGGTGGGCATGTGTCACGCGACTCCGTGGCAGAGTTATCAATGAGCGGGACGAGATGGTGCATCTGAAGACCACCTGCTGTGATGATCGCAAATACGCCAGCGAAGGCGGTGGTCACGATGGGCGGAGGTGCCATCAAACGCGCAACCGAGCTGGGGAATGACTTCGTAGCCGAGGACACGCCGGAGGCTCCATCGAGCCCAGCCGTTCAGGATCAGCGCGGCGTGCGGTGTCGCAGTCATGGCAAACCAGATCCCGAGTTGGCGACGCCAGCGCAGCAGACTGCGGGCCGATCGCATGAGACGAGCGACGGGTCCAACGGCCAATGCTGCGACCAACAAGACGAATGCGGCGTCACCTACGACCTTCCACAACCGCATCTCGGAATCCCAGCTGGATCGAAGAAGGCGGCCCCTTCCCCTTGTACCGCTTCGACGGGGCCTAGCGCTGCCAGTGACCGGGATGAGTCACTGTCCGAAGGCACACGATGATTGGGCGTCAGGGTACTCAACCTCTTCGAGCGCCGTTGCCTCGCGCAGCTCTTCTGATGGGATCACCAGCCTCGGTATATCGTCATAGCTGGCACTGATCGCATAGTTGGTTGTCGAGTCTCCGTCAGGCCCCGCATTGACAAAGATGGAGGTTACGAGTCCCTCCTGGGTGGCACTCACGATGAGCCGTAGCGGTGGAGGCAGTCCATCCTCGGCGTCACCGGTCAAGTCGCCCGTTCGATCAGCGAACTCGCGCTGATTGACCACAATCTCGAGGCTCTCGCCCACACTGCCTCGTGGTGTAGAAGCAGGTACAACACTGTCGGCGATATCGATCGCCGCCATCGCAATCGCATTGGGGTCGGGCGATCGGAAGCCAACCAGGATCCGGCCAGCCATCGTTTCACCGAAGATGGCTGCGAGGAGCCCCCCATCCATCGCCGGGTCCCACGGAGTCGACATCCACGACTCGGAACCGGCTCTGGCCACGAGCAATTCGGTAGTTGTGACGAGGATCTCCGGCGCCTCGCGTCGGGGCTGTAGTCGGATGGCGCCGGCTCCGACATCCAAGACCCCTTCGATCTCATCGACGCCGGCGAGACAAGCAACAAATGGCGACGGGCTCGCCGGGACGAAATTGAATCGATACCTGGCCGGGGAATCTGCTCTTTCGATAGCGTCAACGAGTGGGCGGACGTCGGGGGCGACAGGGTCACCCCCGGCACATCCAGTTGCGAGAATCGCTACCGCAAACACTGTCAGTGTGATCGAGCGAGTCATCTGCCCAGTCGCAGCATCCGCATGGCGCCGTTCGCCGATGATCACGGTGATTCGGCGGCGGTCTTGAACACTGACTGACGCTCCCCCTCAATGTCGCGGATGGACGGACGCTGCTACGACCCACTGTAGTAGTTCCCCGGCGCGCTGGCGACCGCAACTTTTCGGAGCCATTCTTGATGCCTGCACCGAACGCATGCGATCACGGTTGTCACGCTGAGCACGCTGACGAGTAGCTCACCCCTAACCGACCATCGACACCGATCCCTCTACGACGTGACGTAGTAGTTCAACCTTCACAACGTATGATGACCTCCATGCCTTCACGACTCCGACTCTCCCTCGTCGCATTCGCTGTTGCCCTTGTGGCGGTCGCTTGCGGCTCAGAGAGCCAGTCTGTCGAATCCGCAGAAGACAGCAGTCTTGTCGCTGCAACGGCCTCTGGCGGCCAAATCGACTTCGGATCGCTGGAAGGAACCGACACGGTGTTGTGGTTCTGGGCACCGTGGTGACCGACGTGTCGAGCAGAAGCCCCTGCGGTCGCAGAGGCACACAAGATCTTCGGCGATGACGTGAATTTCGTCGGTGTCGCCGGCCGCGACGAGCTCGCGGCCATCAACGATTTCATCACGACGCTTGACGTGGGTTCGTTTGAACACGCAGTCGATGATGACGGCACCCTGTGGAGCTCCTACGGGATCACGACCCAGCCATCGTTCATTTTCATGGATGACTCAGGCGAAATGACCACTCACGTTGGCGCTCTTGGGATTGAAGGTCTCAGCGATCGGCTGTCAGCATTAGCATCTTGACGAAATCCGACGACGGTTATGGAAAGAGAGCGAGTCGATGACGGATCGACGGTCAACGGGTGAACTGGAGGAGTCAGTGCTCCAGTACCTGTGGGTGGTTGGCGAGCCATCGACGCCAGCCGAAGTGCACGCGGCCATTGCCCCGGACCTTGCTTACACGACGGTCATGACCGTTCTCAGCCGACTCTTCAAGAAGGGCCTACTCGAACGCGAGAGGCACGGGCGTGCGTACGCCTATCGACCCGTCGCGGGAGAAGCGATCCATCGAGCTGAGCAGATGCACGAGCATCTCGGAGCGGCTGGCGACAAGCACGCCGTTCTCAGTTCGTTCATCGAGACACTCAGCGTCGACGAGGCGACCGAACTTCGCCAGCTCCTGAACGATCGGGACGGATGACGGTCGGGTTCGTTCTCCCAACCCTGTTGGGAGTTGTGGTCATTGCCACGATGGGTCGCGTCGAGTGGCACCTTCGCCCCGCAGTTGCAATCCCCGCGCTTACAGCAATGATGCTGTTGGCAGCGTCGAGCGTGATGGTGATCGTCGCAGCAACTGCTTCTGCTTTTGTGCTTGGCCCCGTCCGCTCTGCCGCCGTGACCGATTGGTGCCGGAGCATCCCCCTACACCATGAGGTGGGGCCGCTCGTCGGCGTGGCTTCGGTGTCGCTCGTAGTGCTGGGTTCTGTACGGTGCGCCCGAATCATCAATGCGCGCCGTCGAGCCGTCTCTGCTGCGACCAGCGAGGGCCGCGTCGCCGTGATCGACTCGAACTCGAAGTTTGCCTACGCCGTCCCGACGAAGACGGGTTGTGTCGTAGTGTCGACCGGGCTCTTAGCGCCATTGTCACCGCAGGAACGCAAGGCCGTCTTTGCCCATGAGCGGGCGCATCTCAGGTTGGGGCATCATCGCTACCTCATGGCTGCGGAGTTGAGTCGGGCTATCCTCCCGTTCCTCTCGCCAATCCTCAGCCAGATCCAACATGCGACGGAACGAGCCGCCGATGAGGCCGCTGTCGCGTCACTGCGTGGCGAGCGCAAGGTCGTCGCAAGCGCCATCGCAACAAGTGCTCTGGGCTATCGAATGACCGGAGCACTCCCGTCGCTCGGCGGCGGCTCGGTAGCCCGGAGGGTTGAGGCACTGCTATGGCCTCAACGTGAACCCACCGCGGGCCGCTTCAAGTCATCGGCTGCTCTCACAGCCGGGATATCGGCAGCCCTGGCACTCGCTGTGCAGGTACATCACTTCTCGACACTGTTCGAGCATCTCTGCAGTAGTACCTCATGATCGGAAGCTGACGTCCGATCTACTACATACCGTAGTAGATTGCGACTTGTGCCTATGAACCGACCTGCCCTGTATCGCCAAGCCCTGGCGTTCCTTCTTCTCACCGCGAGTGCGCTCGTGATGCTGGCAATGCCGGCAGCTGCCCACACCGGGTTCGAATCATCTTCGCCGGCTGATGGTGACACCATCGACGAAGCGGTGTCTGAGATATCGCTCACGTTCGCGGGCGAGGCGACTCCGGCTGGCGATGGGTTCGTTGTACTCGACCCCAATGGTGTCATCCGCACGCCCGACGAGATTGTGAGTAGCGACAATCTCACCTGGACACTTCTGTTCGACGAGCCTCTCGCAGACGGTGTAGTCGGAGTTCGCTGGATGGTAGCAGCACCTGACGCACACCCGATCGAAGGAAGCTTCAGCTTTACCGTCAACGCCCCAGCGCTCGCCACTGAAGCGACGACGACATCGGCCCCAAACCAGGAAATTGATGCGGCGACGGCATCTCCGACCGAGCCTCAAGCAACGGAAACCGACGAAGTAGCGTCGGCCCCGGCCGACTCAGAGACGCCCGCCCCGTCCGTTGCGCAGGAGTCTGACTCGCAACTCCAGCTGGACGATTTCCTAGACACAGGTGCGCAAACTGCAGGCATTGCTCGCTGGGGCGACATCGGTCGAGTCCTCGGGACGCTCGGATTCATGCTTGCTTTCGGAGGCGTCGCATTCGCGGCCCTGGCGCTGCGGGGAGACGAAAGCGACATTCGTGCGGTGTTGTTCTGGGTACGTCGAGCTGGCGTGGTCCTGATTGTCGGTGTCCTCATCGCCGCGGCTGCGCAGGTTGCCGAACTTGCGTCGGGCTGGTCGGGCCTGTGGTCGATGTCAGCGCTCGCCGACGCGTTGATCTCCTCCTTCGGCATCTCCATTGCGCTTCGACTGACGGGAGCGGCCTTGATCGTCACCGGGGCAAGATTCGATGTTCACTCCGCTCACGTGGCGGCTGATCCCGTGGCTACGGTGAAACAGCTTGCGACTGTGGGCGCAGGCACAACGACCGCAGCCTTGCCCCGAAACCCCGTCCAGGCAATGCCGCCAATGGTCCATGAGCACGACAACGCGTGGCACATAGCAAAAAGCCCCGTTGCGTTCGCAGGCGCAGCGCTCATGGTGCTTTCGTACGTCTTTGATGGCCATACGGTGTCCGAGGGCCCCCGGTTGTTGCACGCCGTGGCCAACAGCGTGCATGTTGTGACCGCAGCAACGTGGGCAGGTGGTGTCGTCATGTTGGCCTTGGTCATCGCACGCCGACACCGTCGAAACGCTGACACACGTGCGCTACAGCTCGCCGTCCGATTCTCGGTGGTTGCCACAGTTGCCCTTGTCGGTGCTGCGATTGCCGGTGTCGCACTCAGCATCGTCATTCTTGATTCGGTCTCCGAGATCTGGACGACGTCGTGGGGTCAGCTCCTGATCCTCAAGACGGTCCTCGTCGGCGTGGCGGCTGCGGGTGGGGGTTACAACCACCGCATTGTCATCCCTGCGCTTGAACGTGCACCAGACGACGTCGAAACCGCACATCGATTCCGAAGCATCGTTACTTTGGAAGCAGTTGCGCTTGTTGCAGTCACGATCGTCACTGCCCTTCTCATCGCCGCTTCAGCATCATGACACGTCGCCTCACACTCCCATTTCTGTTGCTCGCCGTCGCACTGCCTATCGCAGCATGTGGAACGGACGCCTCAGGGACAGCCACTCCGACATCGGTTGTCCCAATTGCGGCTGACGCCGACGGTGCCACGGTCTACGCCGCGAGGTGTGCGTCGTGTCATGGCGATGACCTGAGAGGAACCGAGAAGGGCCCATCTCAACTCTCAATCGTGTACGAACCAGGCCACCACGGCGACGATGCCTACCGGGCAGCGGTTCGGAACGGCGCTCGCCAGCATCACTGGGGATTCGGTGACATGCCTGCGATCGAGAGCATCACCGACAATCAGATCGAGTCGGTCATTGCCTACATTCGCAGCGAACAACAGCGCCTCGGCTTCGAGCAGTGATCAGCGGTCAGATAGCACTCGCCTTCACCGCTGGAATGATCGCCGCATTCAACCCTTGCGGGTTTGCCCTCCTTCCCGCGTACCTCGGGGCCTTTGTGTCGGGGGAACACGCTGAAGCTCGTCGGATAACGAGGGTCGTGCGCTCGCTCCGCGTGTCAGCTGCAGTTTCGGCAGGGTTCGTCGTTGTGTTCTTCCTTGTTGGTCTCATCATCGACAGCATCGCTTCAACGCTTCGGGAGCAGCTGCCCTGGGTCACAATTGTCATCGGCGCCGGTTTGATTGTTGCCGGGTTGCTCGCCCTTGCCGGTCGAAGCGTACGGATTCGCCTGCCTGGCGTGGGCCGCTCACTCGGCGCATCGGGGACCACGGCGATGTTCGGGTACGGCGTGACGTTCGCCGTGGCTTCGCTATCGTGCACCATCGGACCGTTTCTCGTCGTGACCGGTGCCGCGGTCAGCGACACCTGGCTGGATCGAATCGGCGCCTACGTCGCCTACGCCCTGGGGATGGGCACGATCATTGCGGTCCTCAGCCTCGCTGCTGCTCTCGCCCACCACACCGTCGCCGCCAACCTCAGGCGCTTCTCGCGAATCGCCCCGCGTATTGGCGGCATCCTCATGGTTGTCGCAGGTGGCTACGCCATCTGGTACGGCCGGTGGGAACTCGCTGTGTATGACGGACGGTTCGAAAGCGACGGAGTAATCGAGACCGGGGAGAACATTCGCGGCTGGTTTATCGACCTGGTTAGCGAAATCGGCGCAGCAAACATCGCTGTGGGCCTGTTGATCGCATTGTCTGGCCTCGTTCTCGCCGAACGGGTTAGCCGCCGGAGCCGGAAGCAAGGCGCTCCGGCTGAGCATCAAACGACGTCGTAGCCAGCTTCGTCGATCGCGCTGAGTACGGCCGAATTGTCGCCGCCGACAACCGCGACCGTCTTGGCGTCGAGGTTGACGTCAACGTTCGTGACGCCGTCGACTGCGGTCACCTCTCGGGTGATTGCATCGACACAGTGTTGACAGCTGATGTCGGGGACTTGGTGAACGGTTGGGGTACTCATTGGTCGACTTTCGCTCTGGGGTTTTTGTTGACAGGGTCTTGGTGGCGGTAGCCAGCGAAGCTTCGAAGTCGGAGGCTGTTGCTTACGACGAATAGCGATGATATACCCATTGCTCCGGCAGCGATCATTGGGTTGAGGACCCCGAACGCCGCCAGCGGGATGGCGGCAGCGTTGTACGCGAACGCCCAGAACAGGTTGCCTTTGATGGTCGACAGCGTTCGGCGGGACAATGCGATGGCGTCGGCCACGGCCCGGAGATCACCCGACACGATCGTCAGGTCCGAAGCTTCGATGGCGACGTCGGTTCCGGTGCCGACGGCGATGCCGAGATCCGCCTGGGCAAGGGCGGGTGCATCGTTGATGCCGTCGCCGACCATGGCGACACGCTTCCCCTCGGCCTGAAGTTCCTTGATGACCCTCGCCTTGTCATCGGGGTAGACCTCTGCAATCACCCCGTCTCCGTCGACCGAACCGATGGAGACCTCGTTGGCGACCGCGTACGCAGTCCGGCTGTTGTCGCCGGTGAGGAGGGTGACAGATAGGCCCTGGTCATGCAGTGCGGCGATTGCTGCGGCCGAGGTCGGTTTGACCTGGTCTGTCACGACGAAGACGAGTTCGGCTGTGCCGTCTCGACCGGCGAACACCGCCGTCGCCCCTTCCGCTTCTGCCTTGGCCGCGAGCGCTTCGACATCTACTGGGACCTGATCGAACAGGCTTCGGCGGCCGACGTGAACTGCGGTTCGGTCGACCAGGGCGCGTACACCCGATCCGGGGATGTTCTCGAATTGATCGACAGCGAACAGCGAATCGGCCGACTGGGCGATGGCTTGGGCGATGGGATGCTCAGATCGAGCCTCGACTGATGCTGCGAGACGATGAACGAAATTTCGGTCTTCGGAGGGAATGCCGGCGTCGAGGATGCGGGCTAGCGACATTTCTCCTTCGGTGATGGTGCCGGTCTTGTCGACGACGATTGCGTCGATGGTGCGGCTGTCTTCGAGGACTTCTCCGCCTTTGATGATCACGCCGAGCTGGGCGCCGCGCCCGGTCCCGACCATGATCCCCAGTGGTGTCGCGAGGCCGAGTGCGCAGGGGCAGGCAATGATCAGCACGGCGACGGCTGCGGTGAAGGCGTCGTCGGGGTCGTTGCCGAGCACTAGCCACGTTGTGAGTGTCACGATCGCGGTGAGAATGGCGAGCGGGACGAATACGGCTGAGACGCGGTCGGCGAGGCGCTGCACCTCGGCTCGGCTTCCTTGCGCTTGGTCGACCAGCTGGATGATCTGGGCCAGCGCGGTGTCGGCGCCGACTTTGGTGGCTTCGACCACAAGCGATCCGTTGGCGTTGATCGTGGCGCCGATGACTTCGTCGCCCGGTGCCACCTCAACCGGGACCGGTTCACCACTGACCATCGATGCGTCCACAGCCGAGTGACCTTCGATGATCACCCCATCGGTCGCGATCTTCTCACCGGGCCGCACGACAAATCGCATACCGACGACCAGATCGTCGAGTGCGACCTCTCGCCCATCGACAAGCTGAGCGGTGCGAGCTCCAAGGTCTGCCAGCGCTCGAATCGCGTCACCAGAACGGCGCTTGGCGCGCAGCTCGAACCACTTTCCCAACAGAATTAGCGTGATGATGACGGCGCCGGTCTCGAAGTAGATGTGCCCATCCGATGCATCGCCGAACAGCACCACGAGCGACCACCCAAGTGCCGACAACGAACCCATTGAGACGAGAGTGTCCATGGTCGTAGAGCCATGACGGATGTTCATCCAGGCTGCGCGGTGGAATCCCCAGCCGGACCATAGAATCACCGGGATCGAAAGCGCTCCGACGACCCATTCCCATCCCTCGAAACGCAGGGACGGAATCATCGAGATCAACATTGCCGGCACGGACAGCACCACACCGACTACGAGACGTCGAAGAAGATCTGTTTCCCGCCGCTGTTCGGCGTCGTCACCCTCATCAGCCTCGATCACGCTGTAGCCGAGGGCTTCGACCTCTACCGACAGCGCGGAGTCATCGACCGAACCATCGTGGATCACGGTTGCGCGCCCGGTCGCGAAATTGACCTGCGCGTCGGTCACCGCGTCGAGCTTTCCCAGTCGGCGTTGGATCCGGTTGGCGCATGCCGCACATGTCATTCCATCGATGGCCAGGTCAGATCGAAGGGGCGTTTCAAGGCTCATACCGCCCACTATAAAGGCTCCACTCGACTGGAAGGTCAAGTGGTCTCTCTTGCAGTCGGCCGGGTTGCTACGCAGACACTTCGAGAAGAGTCATCATCCCGGCTTCCGCGTGTTCTTGGATGTGACAGTGCACCGCCCAAGTCCCGATATCGACGGGCAGCATCGCGATGTCGACGGTCTGTCCGGGGAATACGAGCACGGTGTCGCGCAGGAACGGTTCGTCGATAGAAGATCCATCTGCGCCAAGGACCTTAAAGAACTGACCGTGGAAATGGATCGGGTGAAGTGCCTGAGATGTGTTGTTGAGTCGAATTGTTTGGAGGTCGCCAGCCACAGCCTCGAACGTTTCCGT
>CAZBTI010000076.1:0-2589 GCA_964494395.1 uncultured Acidimicrobiales bacterium
CCGTAAATCGGCGGCCTAGGTCGGGGTGACCTCTAGGAGGCGCAGCACTTCGCTGGCGCCGAGTTGGCGGTCGTCGGTGTTCGGCCGAGGGCCAGGTGTCGCTCCCACCGAGAGGGCTGCGGCAGCGTCGATCGTGTTGAGCAGGTCGCGAAGGTTACGTGGGGTCGGGAAGTACTCGTCTTCCTCGGTGATACGGACCTCGGTGACGCCGTTGACCGGTGCCAATCGGTTGAGGACCGACTCGACGAGCTCTTCGCTCGCTGACGCGCCTGCGGTCACGCCGACAGTCCCGGAGATATCGGCGGGCAATTCGTCGGCGGTATTGACTCGGTAGACCTGCTCGCAGCCGCTCTCTTCGGCGAGGCGTGCGAGGGCCATGGTGTTCGACGAGTTCGCTGAACCAATCACGACCATGGCGTCGCAGTCGGGAGCGATCTTGACGAGTGCTCCCTGACGGTTCGTCGTGGCGAAGCAGAGATCGCTCCGGGCCGGTGTCCACATGTCGGGCCAGCGCTCGATAGCGGCATCTTGGACCGCTTCCCAGTCGCGGTGGCTAAGCGTTGTCTGAGCGAGAAGCGCAGTCGATCCGTCGATGTCGGGAAGCGCTTCGACCTCTTCGACCGATTCGACCCGGTGGATTGCCTCGGGGGCGACGGCCATGGTGCCGACGGCTTCTTCGTGCCCATCGTGACCGACGTAGACGATCTGGTAACCCTTGCCAGCCCTTACCTTCACCTCGTGATGCACCTTGGTGACCAGTGGGCACACCGAGTCGACCATGTAGCCGCCGGTCTCGACCGCAGCGGTGACAACCTCGGGAGCCGAACCGTGAGCCGACAACATGATGGGCGACCCAGCGGGCACCTCGGAGATGTCGTCGACGAAAACCACGCCCATGTCTTCGAAGCGTTGAACCACGAGACGATTGTGCACGATCTCGTGGTAGCAGTAGACGGGAGGCTCAAAGGTCCGCACCATTGCGGCGAGGGCTTTGATCGCCATTTCCACCCCGGCGCAGAAGCCTCGGGGTGCGGCGAGAAGAACGTGGTCTACGGGCATGTGTCCAATGTACGCCCCGCCAGCATTTCATGGCGGTCTACATGGGCGTAGCCTTATGTCGTGAGCGTCACGAGCCCAAACGACACCGCTTTCCCGCGCGTCGTCGTTGTCGAACCCGACTCTCCAGCTGCGCGCGCCGGTTTGCTCGTGGGCGACGAGCTCCGCTCGATCGAGGGCGAGCAGCCCCGTGACATCCTCGAATACCGCACCCTCGTCGATAGCGACGAAATCGCCTTCGTGGTCGAACGCAATGGGCTCACCCTCGACATCGACGTGTCGAAGACGGTCGCCGAACCGTTGGGCATCGAAGTGCAGTCGGCGGTATTCGACGAAGTGCGCACGTGCGACAACCATTGCGAGTTCTGCTTCATCTACCAGCTCCCGCCAAACCTTCGCAAGAGCCTCTACCTGAAGGACGACGACTACCGCCTCTCGTTCCTCTACGGCAACTACACCACACTCACCCGGTTCACCGAGGCCGACCTCGAACGGGTCATCACCGAAAAGCTCTCACCGCTAAACGTCAGCATCCATGCCACCAACCCGAGGGTGCGCGAAGAGATGCTGCGCAACCGTCGCGGGGCCTCGTCGCTCCGCTGGCTCTCCGCCCTCCTCGACGTCGGCACCGAAGTGCATGGACAGGTCGTCGTGTGCCCGGGCATCAACGACGGCGACGTGCTCGACCAAACGCTCGCCGACATCTACGACAAGTACTCGGCCCTTGAAACCGTGGCCGTTGTTCCGCTCGGTGTGTCGAAGTACTCGACCGAGGAACGCATGCGAGCCCACACCCTCGCCGAAGCCCAGCAAGTCGTCGAAACCGTCGAAGCGTGGCAGCAGGTCTTCGTGAAAGCCCTCGGCCGCCCGCTCGTCCAAGCATCCGACGAGTACTACCTCATGGCGCAGATGCCGTTCCCCTCACGGGAGAGCTACGGCGACGTGCCCATGTATGAAGACGGCATCGGCATGGCCCGTTCGTTCGAGGCCGAGTTCACCGGTGAGGTCGACACCGGCATCGGTACCGCAGCCGGCTTCTTCTCATGGGTCGACGCTGCGCCAGCCGAGGGCTACCGGGCACCCCGAGCATGCGGCACCGACTCCGATGGAGAGAGCACCGGGGGAGCGGCGGTGACGTTGCGCCCTCGTCGAACCGCCCCAGTTGGCGTGCTCACCGGTTCGATGGGAGCCCAAGTACTCGCGCCGCTCATTGAGAGCATCGATCGCGACGACGTGCGAATCATCCCCGTCGACAACGAGTTCTTTGGCGGCAATGTCGGCGTAGCGGGACTCATGGTCGGCGAAGACCTCGTCCGGGTCCTCTCGGCCGAACCCGAAGGCCATCGCTACCTTCTCCCCGACGTCTGCCTCAACCGCGGCGTCTTCCTCGACGGCATGTCGCCCGGCGACCTTCCCCGGCCTGTCGAGATCATCCCTACCGACGGCATCGCCTTACGCGATGCCTTGCTGCCTCGCAGTACTTCGCTGCCTAGCAGTACTTCGCTGCCCAGCAGTACTTCGCTGCCCAGCAGT
>CAZBTI010000076.1:2689-4959 GCA_964494395.1 uncultured Acidimicrobiales bacterium
AGCAGTACTTCGCTGCCCAGCAGTACTTCGCTGCCCAGCAGTGCCTTGGAGCAATCATGAGCCTTCCTACCGTCGCCATCGTTGGTCGACCCAACGTTGGCAAGAGCACGCTCGTCAACCGCATCTTGGGCCGTCGTGAAGCCATCGTCGAAGAGCGTCCCGGCGTGACCCGCGATCGCAACGAACTCGACGCCGAGTGGCTCGGTCACGAGTTCACCCTCATCGACACCGGCGGCTGGATGGCCGACGAAGACGGCGACGACCTCGACGCCAAGGTCTCCCGCCAGAGCGAGAAAGCCATCTCCGAAGCCGACGTCGTCCTCTTCGTCGTCGACGCGTCGGTCGGGTCGACCGCTGATGACCAACTCGTTGCCGACCTCGTCCGTCGACTCGACAAGCCGCACTTTCTCGTAGCCAACAAGGTCGACAACGAAACCCAACAACACCTCATCTGGGACCTGCTCAACCTCGGCGTTGGCGACCCAATGCCGGTCAGTGCCCTCCACGGCGTCGGCGCGGCCGACCTCCTCGACGAGGTCATCGCTGTTCTCCCAGAACCGGAGATCGAAGAAGAGGAAGACGACCCCGACCGCATCTTCGGCGTATCGATCGTCGGCCGTCCCAATGTCGGCAAGTCCACCCTGTTCAACCGCCTCATCGGCGAAGACCGTGCCGTGGTCCACGACCGGGCTGGAACAACCCGCGACTCGATCGACACCGTTATCGAAACAGATGGTGGGCCGCTCCGATTTATCGATACCGCCGGCATGCGCCGCAAGGCGAAGGTCGACGAAGAGACCGAGTACTACTCCCTCGTTCGAGCGCTGCGAGCCGTCGACAAGAGCGACGTTGCCCTACTCGTCATCGACGCCACACTCGGCGTAACCGCCCAAGACCAACGACTTGCCGAGCGCGTCGACGCGTCAGGCTGCCCGATCGTCATCGTGCTCAACAAGTGGGAGTTGCTCGACGCCGACGGTCGAGAAGAAACGATGACCAGCGTCGAACGAAAGCTGCATTTCCTCGGTGAATCACCCATCCTGCGCATCAGTGCCCTCACCGGCAAGAGCGTCAACAAGCTCTGGCCAGCACTCAGCGAGGCAATCGACGCCTATTCGACCCGTATCCCGACCCGCAAGGTCAATCAGGTCATACGTGCCGCCCAAGCCGCTCAGGCCGCTCCCGACGGCGGCAGGGTGCTCTACGCCACCCAGGGGGCCACAGATCCCCCTACTTTCACGCTTTTTGCCAACAAAGAGCTGCCTCGGACGTACCTTCGCTACCTTGAGAGAAGCCTCAGAGAAGCGTTCGAAATGGGTAATACCCCAATCAAACTTCGCGTCCGACGTCGTTAGTCACGGCTGTGGGGTAGCCTTTTACCCATGAAGGAGATCATCCTCATTGGGCTAGGCATCGTATGTGTTGCGGCTGCCATTGGCTGGGCCCGGTCTGCGCGCTATCGCCGACGCTTCCTGGACAACATTGGTTCAGAAGACGGTCGCACCGATGATCCCGCCTACCAACTCGCGCAATCGGCCTTCCGCAAAGAAGTTCACTCGAGCCTGCTCTACACCACGCTCGCAATCGCTTCCTTCCTGTCCGCAGCCAGCGACAACCCAAACGTCCCAATCGTGTTCGCCCTCGCTGCGATCCCCGCATTGGTTTCGGTCAACTGGTCTCGCGGCGCTGTTCGCGAAGCCCGTCTAAGCCGTCAGCGCTTCTTCCTCGAGAAGCGCGCTGAGGAAGCACTGGAACAAGAAGACTTCGCGCCGAAGGCGTGGGCGGCCCGTCTCGCCCCCGACTCTCTCCCCGATGTCACCGGCTTCGACGTGGGGCGAGCCTACGAAGCTGGCTCGGGCCTGATGGCCGGCGACTTCTTCGACGTTTATCGAGTGGGCCACAAGCGCCTCGCCGCCGTCATTGGCGACGTGCGCGGTCATGGCATCGAAAGCTCGATCACTGCCTTCCAGGCCAAGTACCTGCTCCGCGTCTTCCTCCGCCAGTTCCGCGACCCGGCACAGGCCCTCGAAGAACTCAACCAGCAGCTCTCCGAAATGGATCGCGGCGAAGAGTTCATCTCGATGATCGTTGTCGTGTTCGATACCGAAGCCGGAACCATTCGTTACGCATCGGCTGGTCACCCCGCTGGTTGGCTGTGGCACGCTCGCGAACTGCAACCCCTTCGTGCCACCGGCCCGCTCCTCATGCTCGACCCGCACAGGCCCTCGAAGAACTCAACCAGCAGCTCTCCGAAATGGATCGCGGCGAAG
>CAZBTI010000076.1:5059-16886 GCA_964494395.1 uncultured Acidimicrobiales bacterium
CTCGCGAACTGCAACCCCTTCGTGCCACCGGCCCGCTCCTCATGCTCGACCCGCAAGCTGCCTACTTCAGTAAAGAAGTCCCGCTGCAGATCGACGACTTCGTGCTGCTCTACACCGACGGTCTCGCAGAGGCCCGAAGCAGCGACGAACTGTTCGGCGAAGAACGCATTGCCATGGCTATCCGTCGAGACCCTGGCGCTCCGCCCGAGATCATGACCAAAGCCCTTCTCGAAGAGGCCCGCGACTTCGCCGATGGCCTCATCGACGACGACGTAGCCGTCCTCGCCGTCCGCAGAAGCTAGCGGTGACCCAATGCCTTGGTGCGATACCTGTTCGCTCTACCACGCCCACACCGATCTTCGAGACGGCGCTGCCTGTCCGGATTGTGGTGAAGTCGTGAGCGAAGCCAATGATTCACCCCAAGACCCCGCTCACGAAGAGGACGAAGTCCGCACCGTTGGCCAATCCGCTCCATGGCACTTCTGGATCGTCGTCGTTGCGCTTGTCATTTACATTGGCTGGCGCATCGTCGTCGGCATCGGCTGGCTCATCAATCAGATCTAGGCGGTGTTGCGCAGCCACATCGGCTGTGTTGCGCAGCCACATCGGCTGTGTTGGGCGGGCGGGCGACGGTAACTCATGTGCGCGTGGTTGGCCCTTTGCCTCCGGGACACTACGATCTGAGGCCGTACACGGGTTGTGGCGCAGCTTGGTTAGCGCGCCGGTCTGGGGGACCGGAGGTCGGGAGTTCAAATCTCCCCAACCCGACAGAACTACACTCACTCCATGGGCAAAGCACGGGGGAGCGAGGCAGAGATCATTCGAATAGCTGGGCGTGAAGTTCCGGTGACGAGCGTAGATAGGCCCTACTTTCCAAAGGTCGGGCTCTCCAAGGGTGATGTACTCGACTACTTCGTCATGCTCAGTGACGCTTCCCTCGGAGCGCCCATCCTTAACGCGCTGCGCGACCGGCCTGTCCTGCTGCAACGGTTCCCGCAAGGCGTCGGCGGAAACAACTTCTTTCAAAAGCGAATCCCCGACGGTGCCCCTGACTGGCTCCAGACAACCACGGTCGAAACCGTCAATGGCACTCCGTCGAGAGCTCTCGTGTTGGCCGATGCCGCCCACCTCATTTGGGCGGTGAACCTCGGCGCATTCTCCCTCCATCCCTGGCCTTACCGACTGCCCGATCCCACAGTTGTTCAGCGCTACATCGACGAGCTTCGGATCGACCTCGACCCGGTCCCCGGCATCACCTTCGAAGAAGTGCGAACTGCTGCGCGGTTGGTGCACGACCACTTCGCTGATCGAGGTATCGCGAGCTTCCTCAAGACCAGCGGCAGCAAGGGCCTGCACATCTATGTGCCGCTCGACGGTTCGGCCGATGGCCCGAAGTATGACAGCTACGACGTACGTGGTGCAGCGGTGACCGTTGCCCGCTCACTCGCCGCAGAATACCCAGACCAACTCACCGACTCTTGGTGGAAAGAGGAGCGCGGGAAGCGGGTGTTCATCGACTTCAATCAAAACGCTCCCCACAAGACCGTCTTCGGTGCGTGGTCGATTCGCGCTCGGGTCGGCGCCCAAGTATCCACGCCCGCTTGGTGGGATGAACTCGAAGATCTCCAGCCGAACGAACTCACGGTCATGACCACCGAACAGCGTCTACGTGAACACGGCGACCCTTGGACCAACATGTACTCCAATCCCCAAGACATCTCGAATCTCGTTACCGAGTTCAAAGAAGGGCTCGAGACCATCGGCGATGCACCGTGGCCGCCGGTGTATCCAAAGCAGCCCCACGAGCCGCCACGGGTCGCTCCCAGTCGTGCGAAGAAGCCCGACGAAGATATGCAGTGACAGCAGCCTCGCGCTATGAGGCGAGACGAATGGTTCCGACGCCGGGCATATCCGGAATCTTCCACGACGCTCCGTCAGCTGCCGGAGTGGCCACATAGAAGCCCTGTGCCATCCCGCAACCGAGGCTGGCGAGTACTTCGAGTTCGGAGCGTGTCTCCACACCCTCGGCAACCGCCTGCAAGCCGAGTGTGTTCAAGATGTCGAGTACCGAGCGAACGGTTTCTCGAGTGGCTTGATCGGTGTCGATTCCGTGGACGAAGAGTCCGTCCAGTTTCACAACGTCGAGTGGCAGTGTCCGCAGCACCGACAGGGCAGAGAAGCCGCTACCGAAGTCGTCTAGTGCGATCGTGCAGCCCATTTCGCGCAAGCGAGTGAGATTGCCGACAGCCTCTTCATAGCTGAGGGCGTAGTGCTCGGTAACTTCGATCCACACATCCGTTGGTGGGATGTCATTGGTCACCATTTGCTCGTGCATGTGCTCGGCAAAGAATGGCTGTCGCAGTTGGAGGTCGCTCACGTTGACCGACAACTTTGGGCTTTGGCCGTTGTGTTCGGGACGGTTTGCGAACGCTGACCGCACCACAATTTCGTCGATCTTGGGAAGCAAGCCAGCATCAGCGGCGATCGGGCAGAACTCACCAGCCGTCAGTACTTCGTCACCGCGGTGCCAACGAGCGAGTGCCTCGGCGGCGATGATCTCACCGGTTTCGAGGTCGACGATCGGCTGGAAATGAGCTCGGATTGTGCCCTCGCTGATCGCGGTGCGGACTCCCATCTCAATTTCGTGGCGCTGTTGCATCTCGGCACGAAGCGCATCATCGAAAATGACCGCTCCATTGCGTCCGTTCTTCTTCGCGCGATGCAGCGCAAGGTCGGCGTCGCGAAGAAGGTCGTCTACCTCTTGGCCACTGTGGGCGAGTCCAATGCCGATCGAAACGTTAACCGACAACTCTCGGCCGTCGATCTGGTGTGGCTCAGCACAGTGGGCAATGACGTACTCGGCGAGCTCTTCGACCTCTCGGGTCGAACCGATGGCCGAACCAATGATGAGGAACTCATCTCCGCCTACTCGTGTAACAACATCGTCTGGTCGCACCGAGCGTCGCAAGCGGTTGGCGAACGACCGCAATAGTTCGTCACCTACGGTGTGGCCCAAGCTGTCGTTGATGACCTTGAAGTTGTCGAGGTCGACCATGAGCGCGGCCACTTGTTCGTGACTCGAGGTACAACGACGCATAGCGGCTTCGATCAACGCGGGGACGGTCGAGCGGTTCAGCACACCGGTCAGTTCATCACGGGTAGCGCGAACGGTGAGTTCGCCGGCTTGCAATGCGGTCGAAAGCTGAGTTTCTGCGGTCACGAGGGCTTCGCCGTGTCCGCGCATGAATCTACGGAAGGGGAGGGTGCCATCGCGAACCTGATCGACTTGGGTGCGGAGCTTGCTCATTGCGATGACCGTCGCCGAAATTGCTTCTGCGACGATGTGATCATCGTCTTGGGTCGTGAGCTCTCCGGAATTGGACAGCCGGTCGAAGAGATCGTCTTCGAGTTTCTTGAGTAGGTCGATGCGTCCGGTAATCTGAGCAAACCAGTCGGCCGGGTCGAGTTCGAAACCGCCCACGCCATTCACAAGCGCGGCGGTTTCCATTGCGGTGCTGTTCTGGCCGAACTCTGACGTATTCAAGCGGGCGAGTTCTGCGGCAAAGGTCTCGTCGTTGCCGCCAACGGCGATACGAAGAAGCGTTTCCTGCGCCGAGATGAGGGCGACCGTCCAAAGGTTGCGTCCGCTGCAGAACTTGTCCTCGGTGAAGACCTCTGCGAGTACGGCGCGTTCGATGCCGGTGAGCTCCTTTGCCCGGAGGAGGGCGAGCAAGCCGAGCATCTGGGCGCGGTCCTGGGTGTTCGGAACGCGCTCGATGAGTGTGCCGGAGAGAATGAGTAAGGCTTCGTTGAGATCGGTGAGGTACACGATGGCATCGCTAGCAGAGATCGCAAGTTGGTCGACCTCGTTGCGAACTGCTGCCAAGCGGCCGAGGCGTCGCAACGCGTTGGTGTATTCGCTCGAGGCGAGGAGGTCTTGAGCGACGTCGTCATCGCAACTGGTGAGAAATGCTTGCAACTGCCGGTCGGTCTCGGCTCGGAGTGCAGTGAGTTCCTCGACAAACCGAGTTCCACCGCTCGCGGCAAAAACGCTGGAGCCCCCTCGCTCACGCTGCAACGCATGTACGAGATCGCCCACGGCACGGGATAGTGAAATGATCACCGGTCTGATCTCCGGTGATTCTGAATCCGCAATTTTGACCACACGCATCTATCGGCACGATGCGGCCGGTGGGCACTAGTCCGTTCGACTCATCGCTTTTATCGAAGGCCGAGTGCTGGATCGACGCCGATCGAGAGCTGTGGAATCAAGGATTGCCGAGCCGTCACGGGGGTTTCGACCTCGGTATTTGGTGTGACGGGATCGAGGTTCGAAAGGCCTACGTTTCCGACCGATCCGACGGTCAGCGAAGGATCGACGCACTCATCGAATCCACCGGTACCGCCGCTCGTTGGATCGGTAAACACACGTCCCAGCGATGTTCCAGGATCTTCGGTGAACCACCAGCGGAGCACGCCGTCGACGATCGACTGGGCTTGGGCCTCGATTGCTTCGGGGGTGACGAACACCGCTGCCTCCGACGGGTTGGAGAGGTACCCGAACTCGGTGATGATCGAGTCGATGCCCGGAGTGAGGCGATGGATGCCAAACAGATCGGTTCCACGATCGTTCAGCCGTGTCGATGCGCCCTGGTTGACCGTCGAAACCCAGTCGGCTTCGAATTGCGATGCTGCAGCGAACATCTCTTCGTAGAGAATCGCTGCGAGGCGCTGCGATTCAGGGCGGACGATCGAGTAAAAGATCTCGGTTCCGGGCTCTGCTGACCGGCGTGTCGAACCACCGTTGTGGTGAATCGAGATGAATGCGTCGGGAGCCAGAGCCGCAGCGATGTCGGCTCGGGTGCCAATGGGAAGACGGTAGTCACCCGGTCGGGTGATCTGGGTGGCAATGCCGAGCGCTTCGAACTTCTCGATGACGACCTCAGAAACCACCAGGTTGAGGTTCTTCTCTTGGATATCACCGCTGACGGCGCCGGGTTCGGATCCTCCGTGCCCGGGGTCGATCACGATGCGGGCCCGTTCGATGAAGGTTCCATCTTCGAGAGGCACGTTATTTCCACACGGGGTGCCGACGACCCAGTCGTTGGTCGTTCCAGAAATGACGGGGACGACGACGTTGCTTGGGCTGACCACGACGCCATTTGCCGCGGCCTCGACCGAGGCGTCACCGCGGTTCGGTGGGGTAGTGGCGGCTTGCCGGCAGTTGACCGTGCGGCCGGGGTTCAACCGATCGGCGATTCGAAGGCATACCTCGTGAACGCCCGGGCGTACCTCGAGTGTCTCGGTGACCTCGACGGTGTCTCCAAATCCATCGGGCTGTTCCGAGCGGCCCTCGGCCATGATCTCGCCATCGACGAGGATCTCGTAATCGATGGCTTGAGCGGAGTCCGGATCAGCAACGATTGCCGTGAGAGTCAGTTCGCTGTCGTTCGGCGCAATGACGGAGAAATGACCGCGTGGGGCGCCCGCCCAACGGGCGATTGCCGGAGCGAGTCCAGGGGCGTTCTCATCGATCTGCGATGGAGCCTGAGCCTGTGTAGAACTCTGCGCGGTGGCGCTATCTGGCTCGAATGAACTGACGATCACAACGCTGCTCAGGGCCAAAACGAGGACGAGCGCAAGCGCTAACGATGACCGATGCATTTCCCTGAGTATAGAAAACCTCACGAGTAGTACATCGGCGGGCGAGATCCGGTTGTGAGACAGCTTCGCAATGCCCACGTACGGACCGAACCTGCGACTACTGTTGAGATCATGAGGCGCCGGAGACGCGAGCCGAAGGCTGACCTTACGAGCCGGAAGGTTTCGAAGAATCGTCAGTTCACCGGCGAGTACTTGGAAGGCACCGAGAGCGGGGTCGAAGAGATCGAGTCCACGGCGACCACCGGCTTTGGCGAGGCGTGGGATGGAAGTGGAGGCGCCGAGGCTGACGACTCGTTGGACTCGGCGATCAACATCGAGCCAGAGAAGGCGGGCAAGAAGAAGCACCGCAGCCTCGAACAGAAGCGAACAAACATGTTCATCGCCCTCGGAATCGCCGTGGTTGGTGTCGCTGCGCTTGCGTTCTTCGGCACGCGTGCACTCACTTCGTCAGACGACATTGCCGACGTTGCCGAATTCAACACCGACTCGAATGTGCTCACTTCACCTCTATCGATTCGCGAGTACTCAAATCTCGAAAGCCCGGTCGAGGTAGCCACGTTCGAGGAAGTAGACCAGTTCTTCACCGAAGAAGCCGGTGACGGCGACCTCGCCCCCGTCGATTCGGGTCTGCGGGACGGCGACGGGTCCGTCCTCGCTGGGCCTGTCTTCTGGGCGGGCCGGGCACACATGGCCTTCGTCTCCGATGGGCCACTCTTGCCAACTGGAGGTTGCGTCGTTGCGAGCTTGGCGAGTGCCAACCTCGAAACGATCGACCTTGCCAGCGCTGGTGACTGCGACGGGGATTTCGATGAGCTTGGTGACCGCACCGCCTGCGTGGACAGTGACGTGATCCTTCTCGAGGTCTGGCCATTCAATCCCGATTCGGTTTTCGAACCCGAGAGGATCGCTGCAGTGCGGGCGCGCATCGAGTGGCCGAGGCTACCTCTCACTGTCTCGCGGCGCACCACGATCGAGTTCGACGACTCCGCCGAAGGCACAGAGGAAGACGTAGAGACAGCTGACGGAACCGGCCAAGCCAGGAGAACTTCGCTTCTCGCTGCGGCGACAGCGCTGGAAGGGTCACCCGGCGATGTGGTGACAATCTCGATGGGCGAGCTGAGCGCAGATTGCCAACTTCTCGATCGCGATGCTGTAGAAGTGCGCTTACTCCCGGGGTAGAGGCAAAACAACTAGTGTTGAGCTGTGTGCGGTCGCTTTGCTTCAACCTCGACAACTGATCAACTCGCTGCCTACTTTGGCGCGGAAGCTCCGGCTGACGCCGATGAAGAGCAGGATCGTGGCGACTACAACGTGGCTCCCACACGAGATGTGCCGGTCGTTCGAGTGCGAGAAGGAGAGCGGCACCTCGATCATCTGCGCTGGGGTTTGGTGCCCCGATGGGCAAAGGACCTCCGCATTGGATCCAAGATGATCAACGCACGTGGCGAGACCGTCGCGACCAAGAACTCGTTTCGCTCGGCGTTCTCCCGGCGACGGTGCATCGTGGCCGCTGATGGCTTCTACGAATGGCAGCGTTTGCCAAGCCCCGACGCCGAGTTGCCCAAGAAACCTCTGAAGCAGCCCATGTTCATTCAGCGAGCCGACGGAGATCCTCTGGCGTTCGCTGGGCTGTACGAGCGCTGGGTCGATGCCGAGGGCCTCCGCGAGATCCACACCTGCACGATCATCACCACCTCAGCGAACGAGATGATGGCCAATATCCACGACCGGATGCCCGTGATGCTCGCTCCGTCAAACTGGGACGACTGGCTCGATCCGGAGAACCAGAACACCGAGGAACTTCAGCGTCTCCTCGTGCCTGCACCCGACGCACTTCTCGCGGCGCACCCCGTGAGCGATAGCGTCAACAACGTGAAGAACAACGATCCGTCGCTGATCGAACGGGTGCCGGCGAAGATGAGGGCATCCTCATGACGACCACAACGCCGGCGGAAAACCGCGCAAAGCCGAGCGTGACCAAGCGCTCATCTTCGAAGAACAAACCTGCGAAGAAGAAAAAGTCAGAACGTCAGGTCACGACCTTTGCCGAGACCGAGTTCATGCGATCGCTTCGAAACCGTGGTCTGCGTTGGCAGGCCCGGCTCGAAGCCCGAGGACCAGACCGTGCACTGCCGTGGCTCATCGCCGTCGTGCTATTCGTCATCTTTGAAGGCCTCGCCCTCGCCCGCTTTCGGAGTCTTGAACTCGGATCTGAATTGGCCGCATGGATGCAAGGCGTTTGGCTCGTTGGCGAGAACCAAGACCCCTTCGTGACCCTCACCGGCCGCAGCCTTTTCGAGGGCCAGTTCTCCCTCATCATGTGGCCAATCGCCCAACTCGGTCGGATCGTGCCCGCTGGGCCGTTGTTACTCACCCTGCAGGCCATTGCGCTAGCAATCGCTGTCGTTCCGCTCTGGCGCATTGCCCGAAGTGTCCTCGATCACGGGGTAGAAACAGCGCTTGTACTGGTTGCCGCGTACGGCGTGCAGCCGCAACTTCACAATCTCAACCTGAGCGAGTTTCACCCCGAAGCACTCTCGGTCCCCGCCTTTCTTTGGGCCTACCTCTTCAGCCAAGACAAGCATTGGGTTCGCTATGGGCTGATGGTGGCCTTTGCGCTATCCACCCGTTCTGACCTCGGTCTCGTCGTCATCGGCCTCGGCGCGCTTCTCGCCATCGAAGGTCGTACCGAAGCCGGACGCATCACCGCTGCGGTCGGGGCGATCTGGGCGGCGCTGGCCCTGCTCGTCTTCAATGCCGACCTCGCTGGTGGCGAGTTCGCATTCGAGGATGCTTTCGCAACCTACGGAGACACCCCGGTCGCCATCCTGTGGGGAATGCTGACCAACCCAATTCAGGTCTTGTCGGACTTCTTTGCCGAGGAGAACTTCACCAAGCTGTTGCTACTCTTCGCTCCCTGGCTCTTCCTCCCCGTCCTGCGGCCCAGGTTCCAACTCCCACTCGCGCTCTTCGGCGCTTTCAGTTTCATTGCCGCGATTCCCCAGGGAGAGTTCCTCAACGCTCAGCAGGATGTCGCAGCCCTTGCTTTCCTCCCGATTGCGGCAGCCTTTGCGCTTCGCTCGGTCGGTCGCCGATCGGTGCAACGGGTCTTCGTCAGCCTCCGGCTGCTCGGTGGGGTCTTGTTCGCGAGCGCAGCGTTCTTCTTGTTCGCCTCGGGGAGCAGTCTCTATAACGACCCGTGGGACTGGGGCGTGCGGACGACCAACGATGTCGATGTCATCGCTGCGACCGAACTGGTCGAACCCGGAGACTCGGTGACGGCGATTGCTCGCGCATTGCCTCTCCTCACCGAACGCACATCGCTGCTCGAGTTCCCGGTAGGAATCGATGTCTACAGACCCGCCGACGACATCTTTCGCTCGGATGTGATCATCGTTGATGAAGCCGACCCGGCGTGGACCGCTACTGGTCAGTTCACCTTCGGCGCTGTGGTCGCCGCATCGGGCTTCGTTGTCGAAGACCGTTTCGGGTCGATATCGCTCTACCGACTCGAAACCGAGGAGTGACCCGCCTCGTTCAGCGTTGTGCGCAGCGCCGCTAACCACTGATCGAGTTCGCCCTGATCGGGGTTGGGGTTGGCCAAGGCGAAGTCGAGATCACCCATCCCGTTGATCGGCACGACATGAACATGAGCGTGGGGAACCTCAAAGCCAGCAATCACGAGGCCGATGCGAGCCGGTGAAAATACCGACATCTGCGCTCGGCCGATCTTCTGCGCCACCTCGGCGAGGTGCGCTGTTGTAGCCGGGCTGAGGTCGGTCCATTGGTCGGTCTCTTGGCGGGGCACCACGAGCACATGACCAGGTGCCAATGGGCGCACGTCGAGGAACGCAACGCACTCGTCGTCTTCCCAAAGCATGCGTGAAGGAATGTCGCCATCGATGATTCGCGAAAAAATGCTCGGCATCCTTCCATCGTAGACGTAGTTCGAACGGCTTCTGTCTTACGGATCTTGGGCGCTACCATGGGCACATGGCTCAACGGATCGTCGACGGGAACGCCGGAGGAACAGTAGAACGCGCCCCGGTCGAATGGCGCCCGTACACCGTGCCCAACGCAATGTCGATCATTCGATTGCTCTGCATCCCGATCTTCCTGTGGCTCTTGTTCGGGTTCGATGACCGTGCGAGTGCGGCTATCTTGCTCGCTGCTCTCGGCTCAACAGACTGGGTTGACGGATGGTTCGCTCGTAGGTTCAACCAAGTCAGCGAGTTGGGCAAGGTCCTCGATCCGACTGCCGACCGTCTTCTCATGCTCACCGCGGTGATCGCGACGTGGATCGATGGATCTATCCCGTGGTGGTTTGCCGTCCTCACGCTGATTCGAGAAGGGCTCGTATTTACCGCCGCTCTGGGCCTAGGAATCGCTGGTGTTGACCGCTTCGACGTTACCTGGTGGGGAAAGACCGGAACGTTCTTTCTGCTCTTTGCCTACCCGCTTCTGCTCGGAGGGGTATCCGATGTCAACGGCGCTGAAATCCTTCGGGCTTTGGGCTGGATTACCGGTATCCCCGGCCTCATCATTTCGTGGTACGCAGCCTTGGCGTATGTTCCTATCGCACGCGAAGCGCTACGGTCCCGTAGAACCTCGACAACCAGTTGAATCGATCCGCCAGTTGATCTCCTGTCACACTCAATGGCTACACTTCGCGACTGTGATGGTTATGAACGTCTCCCAACCCCGATTCGGTCCGAATAGGAGGGAATCCTGATGAGCGATCGCACTTGCCCGTCTTGCAATCACAACAACGATTTGGCGGCGAACTTCTGCTCCTCGTGCGGCGAACGCATCGGAGGTGGCCCCGATGCAACCACCGAGGCGCTTTCTGTCGTCGAACTGGGAGAATCATCTGGCAACGACCATCTCGATGATCGGGCCGCAATTGCCCAGGGAACAGGTTTGCTCGTCGTCGAGGAGGGCCCAAAGAGCGGCTCGCGTTATGCGCTCGACTCCGAAGTCATTACTGCAGGCCGGCATCCCGAGAGTGACATCTTTCTCGACGACGTCACCGTTTCTCGCCGCCATGTAGAGATCACCAATGTGGGCGGCGAATACCAAGCCAAAGATGTGGGCTCACTCAACGGAACCTACGTGAATAAGGAACTCATCGAGGCGTCGGCGCTCAACGACGGTGACGAACTGCAGATCGGCCGTTTCAAGCTGATCTTCTTCCACGGAACCGGCTAGTCCGACCTGTCGCAGGCGGAGTCGCACCGATAAGATTCGTTATAGGGCCGAGACACGGCTCAGAGTCGTCAGGAGCGTTTGATGAGGGCAATGGAGCTAATCGGCGTTCGCGTCGAATTGCCGAGCAATACCCCAATCGTGCTCCTTCGTGCGCTCGATGACGACGGTGAGTCGAGCGAAGCAGAATTGATGTTGCCAATCTTTATCGGCGGCCCAGAGGCGACCGCTATTGCTCTGGCACACGAAGGTGTCGAGCCGCCCCGACCAATGACCCATGACTTGTTCGCCGAAGCCCTCGAGGCAATGAATGTGCAGATCGAACGGGTGGTCATTACCGAGCTTCGAGAGCGAACGTTCTTCGCCGAGATTCACATGCGTGCGCCTGGCGAAGCAAAGGTCATGTCCGCTCGCCCGTCTGACGCGATTGCCCTCGCAATCCGCCTCGGGGTACCGATCTTTGCCGAGGAAGAATTGCTTACAGAGGTGGGCTACACCGACACCCCCGAGGTCGCAGAAGAGGAAGCTGAGGTCGTAGAAGACTTCAAAGATTTCCTCGACAATGTCAGCCCAGAGGACTTCGCCTGACCGGTTTCGCTGCTCCGAGAAGCTGGATTCTCGCGCGGTCTGCGCGCAGATGTTCTCGCAGGGTGATTGACCTGAAGTTGACGGCTGCCTAGTGTTACGCCATCGTAATTTCACTGAGGTAGTGACCCGAGGGGCGAATCATCATGCAAAACCGTGTCGACCAACATGTTGGCTACAGCGGCAAGAAGACCGCCGAGATCGTGGGCATTACCTACCGTCAACTCGACTACTGGGCTCGAACCGATTTGATCCGGCCGTCCATGACCGACGCTGCCGGCAGCGGTTCACGTCGCCAATACAGCTATCGGAACCTGCTCGAATTAAAGGTGGTCAAGAACCTTCTCGATTCTGGCATTCGACTCGAGCAGGT
>CAZBTI010000077.1:0-11355 GCA_964494395.1 uncultured Acidimicrobiales bacterium
GTCAAACCTCATCGGCTATCCAGTGTTAGACATGCCCCATGACCAACAACAGGCTCCGGCGATGACCGATATTCGCGACGCGACACCAGCCGATGTCGACCGCATCAAGCACCTGGCGATCGTGAACGAGATGTTCGCCCCCGAGGAAGTGACCTTCTTCGATGAAATCCTCGCTGGCTTCTTTGTTGCTTCCTAGTTCGATCACCTCTTCAGACCACGTCGCCGTAGCCATTGCCCCCGGCGTTGGGTTGGGCCTTGCTCGGGGCGCAGATCGGTGGAGTGTTCGATCAGCCGATCCGCTCACGGTGCTTTCGGAACTTTCCGACTCTGGTTCACCGCGTTGGGTGTGGTGGGGTCGCGAGACAACATCGCTTATCGCTGAAGCTCGCTTACCTATCGATCGCTGTTGGGACATTACCGCGGTCCATCGATTGCTCGGTGGCTCGTCCCGGGCAACGTCGGGCGAGATCTGGGCGGCCGTACAGGGATTGTCGGTCGACTCGATTCCAGCCATGGGCCAGCTCGGTCTTCTCGATGCCGCTAGCGAGGAGGGCGACCCCGAAGATCCAATTCGGCCAGACGGTCACCTTCGCCCCGACTGGGTCGTGGGTGGTTACGCCAAGTCTGCCGCCCGACTCGCTGACTGGTCAGCGTTGGCCCTAGAGGTACTCGCAACCCAACAACAGCTCCTCGATGCTCTGCCAAGCCCGGCGGTTTCCTCGCAGCGAGCTCAGGCGACCGCCCGCTCCGAATCGGCCGCTGCGCTGCTGTGTTCCGAACTGGCACACGGAGGTCTTCCCATCGACGAGGCAAAGGCGCTCGAGTTGATCGAGGGCGCGGCGGGTCCGCGACCGCGCTCGTTGATCCACGAGGACGAAATCCGGGCACAACGCGACGAAGCGGTGCTGGCCACCTTGGAGGTTCGGTCAAACGTGAACCTCCGTAACCCGGCCGAGGTGAAGTCGATGTTGCGCCGAGAAGGGCTCGACCTTCCCGATACCCGTGCCGGAAGGCTCGAACACTTGCGAGCAACCGTGCCGGTCATCGATGCCTTACTCACCTGGCGCAAGGACGAACGCATCGCGACGACCTATGGGTATGGGTGGTTCGACGAGCACATTACGGCCGGTCGTTTGCGTGGGAGTTGGTCGAGCGCGGACGGTGCGGCCGGCCGGATGAGCGCGTCGGCTGGGCTTCACAATCTTCCGAACGACATGCGGCCGATGGTGCGTGCCGATGCTGGCTACGCATTCGTTCGCGCCGATCTCGGTCAGATAGAACCGCGGGTGCTGGCTGCGGTATCGGGAGATGATGCGCTGATCGACGCCACGACGCTCAGCGCCGACCTGTACCAACCCATTGCCGAGCGTCTCGGAGTCGACCGAGCTATCGCGAAGCTAGCGGTGTTGGGCGCCATGTATGGCTCGACCACCGGCGAGTCGGCCGGAGCCCTCGCTGGGCTGCGAAAGAACTATCCGGTGGCGATGGCCATGCTCGACGCCGCCGCCGATTCGGGAAAGCGCTCCGAGGACGTTTTCACCTTCGGGGGCCGGCGGGTGCGTATGTCCTCTGACCCGCGAGACGATGGCGACCTCGACAAGGCGGTTTCGGTGGCAGCGGGCCGCGGACGCTATGCCCGCAACGCGATCATTCAGGGCGCGGCGGCCGAGTACTTCAAGGTGTGGGCGATCACCGTTCGTAGAAGAACCAGGGCTCTCGGAGCCGAAATCGTGTTGTGCCTTCACGACGAATTGGTCGTGCACGCGCCGACCGAGCGCACCACCGAAGTGGCGACTGCTGTCGAAGCAGCGGTCGGTGAAGCAGCCCACTACTGGTCGCCACGACCCGAGGTCCGGTTCGTCGCCGACGTATCCGTCATCGAGCGGTGGTCAGAAGCGAAGTAGAGCCGTTGCAGATCTCTCGATCGACCGGCCGCTGCGCATCTCGTTCCAGCCCTCTGGCGGTATGCCACTGTCTTATTCAAAAAGGAGTGATCAGCGTCTGCTTTGGTCGTGTACGGGCGCCGATGTTGGAGGGCTGTCATATGCCATCCCTATAGTCACCTTTGTGAATCTGGATTTCGGTTCGGATTCGCGTCTTGGCGTTTGTAGGCTTGTCTGCTGGCCCGGTCATCCTTTGGGATTTCCGAGCCGTGTTTGACAACACAAACCCTGCTCCGAAGTCCGGGGCCTCGGTGAATAACCGAGTCCAGAGGGAGGTACTTGCTTCATGCGAGCCTATGAATTGATGGTCATTTTTGACGCTGACGTGTCCGATGCGACGCTCAACGGTCATCTGAAGACCCTTATTGCCGACACCGTCGAAGCCGACGGTGGATCGGTCGCCAATGTTGATCACTGGGGGAAGCGCCGCTTCGCCTACCGCATCAACCACAAGTGGGAAGGCACCTACGTGGTGCTCGAGATCCTGCTTCCCGAGCGCAAAGACCTCTCCGGGGTCGATCGTGCGCTTCGTCTCGCGGACGACGTCGTCCGCCAGAAGATCATCCGGCTCCCCGAGTCCGAGGCCACAAAGCGTGGTCTCTTGGGCGCCGCACCTACGGCTTAACGCCGAGAAAGCGCATAATCAGCAATGGCATACGACAACACCATCACCATCGTAGGAAACCTCACCCGAGATCCTGAGCTTCGTTTCACCCCTGGCGGTGCAGCAGTAGCGAACTTCGGCGTGGCCTGGAACTTGAAGGGCCGTGACGGGGCAGAAGACAAGGTGTCGTACTTCGACGTCACCTGCTGGCGCCAGCTTGCAGAGAACGTGAGCGATTCGCTCACCAAGGGATCGCGCGTCGTCGTCCACGGGCGCCTCGACCAACGTTCTTGGGAAAACCAAGACGGCGATCGTCGTAGCAAGGTCGAGATCGTCGCTGACGATGTTGCACCGAGCCTCAAGTGGGCCACTGCTGAACTCACCCGGAACGAATACAACGGACCCGGCGCAGGCCAGGGTGGCGGAGGCGGCGGTTCATACCAGTCCGCACCGAACGCTCCAGCCGCTCCAGCTGCAGCACCCGCTGCTGCGCCAGCACCGCAGTACGACATGAACGAAGAGCCCTTCTAGGGCTTTGCTCCCCGGCTCTGCCGGAACAGACGAACAGGATTAACCCATGGCGAAGAAGCCACCACCACGCAAGAATCATAAAGATGCCGGCCGTAAGAAAAAGGTCTCGGTCCTCACGACCGAGAAGGTCGAGTACATCGACTACAAGGATGTGAACCTGCTCAAGCGGTTCGTTTCCGACCGTGCCAAGGTTCGCGCTCGTCGCGTCACCGGCAACGACACCCAGCAGCAGGCTGAGGTTGCACGAGCGATCAAGAACGCACGCGAGATGGCGCTCATGCCATATGCCGTGCGCGTCACGACTCAGCGCAACAACCGTGATCGTGGACGCGATCGTGGTCCACGCGAAGGCGGCCGCGGCGACAAGCCGGAGGCAGCAGAGAGCGGAGAGGCAACCGACGCGCCGGTCGGTGACGAGGCAGAGGCCGAGATGGTCGAAGTTGCTGCTGCACCAGAGGCCGAGGTCGAAGCAACGGAGGAGAGCTAATGAGCATGCAGGTCATTTTGAAAGCTGACGTTGCAGGTCTTGGTACTCGCGGCGATGTTGTGACCGTGGCCGATGGCTACTTCCGCAACTACCTCCAGCCAAAGGGTCTCGGCTACAAGGCATCGAAGGGTGCCGAAGCTGAAGCCCAAGCAATGCGCAAGGCAAGTGCTGCAAAGAACGAGGCAAACCGTGCTGAGGCCGACAAGGTCGCCGCATCGCTCGTTCCTCAGGTCATCAGCATCACGGCGAAGACCGACGATGGTGGCACGCTGTTTGGTTCGGTTGGTGCAAACGAAATTGCTGAAGCCGTTGAAGAGCAGACCGGCCACGTGATCGATCGACGTGCATTCCAGATCGATACCCCGATCAAGTCACTCGGGTCGCACATGGTGATGACCAACATCCATAGCCAAGTGCAGTTCCCAGTGACCATCGAGGTCAGCGCCGAGGCGGACGAGTAACTCGTTTACTCACAAGAGAACATGAGCGCCCGTGCCACCTAGCGGTGGTGCGGGCGCTTTCTTTTTTGTCGCTAGCCCCAGCAGTTGAGGGTGCCCGCTGCTGGCTCACCAAAGATTTCCTGCACGATGAGCGACCCAGATGTTGGCTCAACCTCGGTATCGCCGGCATAGATCTGGGCAACGATCTGTCCATCTCCGGTATCGCCATTTGGGGCGAAGTAGGTATAGCCGAGACCCAGGTTGTCGTAGCCGGGGTGGATGATATTGCACATGTGTCCACCCGAACTGAGCAGGTTGACGTGCACGAGTACCGGGTCGATTCCCTGCGAGACGAAGGCAACATTTTCTCCGGCCCTGACGATGTCGTCGGTCGGATCATCTTGGGCGATGCGTGCCCAGAGATTGGAGTGTCCAAACCATGGGAACTCTGGGGCCTCGTCAAAGGTCCCTGTGCCGCTCAGGCGGAAGGCGAGCATGTCGTCACTGTGTTGTTGAGCAAAGGCTTCAGCGCCAGCCAGTGTGGTCAACGGGTCGAGATCGCACATGGCCCGCGTCTCGTTGACGAGATCGAAGAGTCGGCGTTCGGCGTCTTCGAGTGTTGCTGATTCGGTGCCGATCTGGCCCCTGTAGAAGTTCACGAGGTCGAGTTGGGTGCACGATGTCCGAAAGGCGAGCTGTTCGGGAAGGACTTCCGCGACCACAGGCTCGGCGGTGTTGACCTGCTCATCCAACTCACATGAGAGGTGGCTAGTACCTTCCCCGCCTTGCACACACGTGTCGTCTCCGGCCCCTGCCCGAATTCTGTCCGATCCAGCATTGCCGTGGAGCCAGTCGTCTCCGTTCCCACCATTGATCCGATCGTTGTGTGCGCCCCCTTTAACCGTGTCGTTACCTCCGCCAGCGAAGATGGTGTCGCGGCCGTTTCCGCCAAAGACGGTGTCGGCGCCATTTTGGGAGAAGATTCGGTCGGCACCGTTGCCGCCATAGATGATGTCATCTCCGCCAAGGCCACAGATGAGGTCTTGGCCTTGGAGACCGTAGATGACGTCGGGACCATCGGTGCCGACGATGACATCGGCTCCACTGGTGCCAGTGATTCGGTTGACGTTCAGGACTGGATCGAGCGCTGAAGTGACACCAGCAGTGACCGGCTGATCCTCACACCCAACTGCTTGCAGATTCGCCGGAGCGGAGGGCGCGATCGTCGTAGCGACGACAACGGCGGTGGTGATGATCCCCGCGAATCTGTTCCAAACCAGCCTCACCCGTTCCCTTCGGCAGCTCCGGGTCTGCCATGAGCGGAATCTGCAAGCGGGTCGCGACCTCGTGGAGTCGGAGTCCGGAAAACCTATTTCTCAAGCTCGACGGCGCCTTCGTCGATAGGCGGTGTGAGGGGGGCGAGCAGCAAAATCTGAACCTAAGATCGGTATTCAGCCAGGTGTTGCGAAAGGTGCTCGAAGCGTGGATATTCAGAAGCTCGGACCAAAGCTCGATGTCATGTCAGCAGAGGCGTTGTTCGCAAAGGTGGTCCGGCACAACGCTCGCGTAGTTGAAACAGATCCCCGTTCGATGATCGATACCCGCCTGGTGCTCACGAGCGGAGTTGAGTTGACAGGACGCCCTCTCGACGTTGATCAATCGAAGAACGCCATCGTCGCCTCAGCAACAGGACTGTCGTATGTAAACGTCAGCACCTTGAGCGTGCTTGAAGTGCTCGATCCAAATGCTGCGGCTTCACTCATTACTAACGAACCTCCGCCGCCTCCCTCCTCAACCACGCCGATCGTCCCGACAAACTCACCTGCACGAAGCGAACTTCGAGCAGAGCTCGACAAGCTCAATATCAAGATGGAGCGTCGATTCCGCCTCACCGTCAACGCAGAGGTTCTCGACGACGCAACACTGGGCGATGTTGGAAAGAACCAGTTCGTGGAGTTTCTCGAGATGTTGGATTCCGCTCTCACCGAGATTGGAAGTAACGACGTAGGTGAAATCACTGTCGGCTCACTCGATCAGATCCTCCTTGCTCAGGCTCCCGATCAATTGGCTGTGAAGCGAAGCGGCGAGTTGCTGTTGATCGCCGTTCCATTTACCGAGCCGTTTGAAAGCACACTCTCGGCCCGCCTCCACACGGAACTCCAGACCAACCTGTAGGCGGACATCGCAATAGCGCCTCGTAGCGTGAAGATCATGGACATCGAGAACACCCCCGGGTTCGACGTAATTGGTGATGTGCACGGCATGGGTGAAGAACTTGTCGCGCTGCTTCGTGAGATGAGCTACGACGACGAGGGCGGGCACTTCGCGCATCGCGTCCGCAAAGCAGTGTTTGTTGGCGACCTTGTAGATCGGGGACCTGAGCAGAGACTGGCGGTGGATACGGTTCGCGCAATGGTTGAGGCTGGCAGTGCCCACATCGTCATGGGTAACCACGAGCTGAACGCCATCCACTACGCGACCAAGCACCGGACTGAAGATCGCTACCTCCGGCGTCACAACGAGAAGAACGTCAGAACCCATAGTGCGTTGCTCGACGCGGTTGACTTCGAGTCTGAGCAGCACCGCGACATGGTCGAGTGGTTTAAGACCTTGCCCCTGTGGCTCGACCTAGAACTTGATGGAAAACACCTTCGCGTTATTCATGCGTGTTGGGATGAGCCGAGCATGCATGCTTTCCCAAATGGGCCGTTTCTCGATGACGATGTCGTGCATGAGACCGCAAATCCGGGGAGCCCAGAATTCGAGGCGATCGAGACGTTGTTGAAGGGCCCTGAGGTGGTCATCGATCCTCCGTACCTGGACAAGGATGGGCACCGTCGTCCGAAGGCGAGGTATGCCTGGTGGCGGGGATCGGACATGACGATGGAGGAGGCGATTGTGATGCAACCGAACATCACTGCCGAGGACGGATCCGAGTGGCATTTACTGAATGCTGAAGCTTCGGTGGTTCCTCCCGTCGAGCCGTACCCGTTGGATGCACCGCCCGTTCTCTATGGCCACTACTGGCGTCGAGGCGAGCCGGGCCAACCCGAAGCGGCGAACAGCGCATGCACAGACTTCAGTGCTTGCAAAGGCGGGGTCCTCGCCGCATACCGATGGAGCGGAGAGCAGACCCTCAATGCGGAGAACTTCTGCTGGATTCGCTGAGCTCAGGCGCGTATTTGAGCCGTGTCGGGCAGAGTTGATTCGTGAACGCACTCGGTCCGCAACGCATTGTCGTCGCCATTGTCATCTTGGTGATCGCTGGGGTTGCCGGAAGTCTCTTGGCAAATAGCGATGCTGAGGATCAAACGGCGGCCCCAGTCACCCAACCAGGGACCGACACAGACGCCGACGAAGACCCGCTCATCGGGGTGACAACACCTCCAGCCGAGTTCAGTATCTGGGATGTCCTCACCTCTGGTGACACCGACCGGTTCGCTGCGCTCGCAGAAACCGCTGGCGCCAGGCGCGATCTCGAATCGCTCGTCGATGCCGATCGGGTAACTCTCGAACGGACGGTATTCGCGCCGACCGATGCAGCTGTAGAAGCTTTTGGCGAAGCGTTCGACGTTCCTGGACGCGCTGTGGTGATTACTGGGTTTCATACCATCGATGGTCAGCGTCTACGCGCTAACGACCTGCTCAACCTCGATGGGCAAACAGTCACAACACTGATTGGTGAGCCGCTATCGATATCGGTTGTCGACGGTGAGGTCGTGCTGAACAGTTCAGCGAGAATCGTCAGCTCGAACATGACCGACAACGGGGTCCTGCACGTCATCGATGCCGTACTGGAACCGCCGTCGTAAGAGGGCTACACGGCTGGCGGGTCGACCTCGAAGATGTGCCCGTCGAGGTTTGCTCGTCCCACGATGACATGGCTTAGCGGCCCGGTTCGAGACTCATCGACGAAGATCGTGCTGTAGAACCGGAAGCTTTCGCCAAGGGCGGCCTCGCCCGACCCAATCGGAACAAACCCGCCTGTTTCGGCCATTCGAGTGTCACAAATGGTTACATCGTCCACATGTCGACCATCGACGATTCCGCTGATGGTCGGTGTCTCAAACCCGCTGTTGACCGTGCCGCTCACAACCGTTGCGGTGATTGAGCCGAGTACGAGGTAGCAGCGGCCCGAGCGATCGACCCGGGGGTCGACCGAAGACTCGAGCACTTGAATCAAATCGACGTCCCACTCGGCGCCTTCGAACGTATTGAATGGAACGGTGTCGGCTCCGATCCTGAGCCCCGTAACCGGCGGACCGACGGTGAGGTCGGGCGAGAACGGAACAGCATTGAGAATCCTTGCCGGTGCCACAATCGAACTGGTGACAAGGGGACCACGGACGACGAGGCTCGTGAGTGGTGCGGTGTTGGTATCTGGGATGAAGATCTGTCGGTAGATCGGGATCGTGGTTCCGAGTAGCGCTTCAGCATCAAACACATCGTCGTAGCCGAGTTGTGCCGCGGCGGTAGTGTCGCAGCCGGATCCCCCCGTGATAGTGGAATCACCCGCAATCACCCCAAGGGTTGGCGCTTCAAAGCCGCGAGAAACAATGCCGGTCGGAATCGTGGTTGGAGTCAGCTCGCCAACGATGAGGAAGCAACGTCCAGTTTGTGCAGCGAAGCTCGATTGTGCGACGGGGACGACACCGTAGATGCGGCCATCCCATTCGGTGCCGTTCTCGCCGTCTACGGAGAACCCGGCTTCCAGCCCGGATGCTGGAACAGGTGGAGCAGGAGCGGGGGGCGGATCCTCGACCGGTTCGGGTTCGATAGTCGGGGCGTCGTTCGGCGTTTCGGCGACCGGGTCTGAAGATGGATCGTCGGTCTTTGGTTGGCTCATCTCGCGAACGTCTGCACCACAAGACGTCAGGATCGTAGGAGTGCCGTTTGAGATTCTGCAGAGATCTTGGCCAACGCCACCATGTGCGGAATCTTGATCGGTCAGGAAGATGGTGTCCCACCCGCTTCCGCCCCGAAGGTCGTCGATCCCGCTTCCGCCCACGATTCGATCGGCGCCAGTGCCACCCCTCATCGTGTCCTGGCCCTCGAACCCGAGCATTCGGTCGTTTCCGTTTCCGCCCAGAATCCGATCGAAACGGTTGGAGCCGAAGATGACGTCGTCCCCGTCACCACCAAACAGTCGAGCCTTGTGAGTGTCTTGACGATCTTCGACGGATCTTCCATTTACGGCGAAGAGTGTGTCGTTACCCTCTGATCCGAAGATGATATCAAGGCCCAGTCCGCCGAAAATTTCGTCATCACCTGACCCTCCACAAATGATGTCGTCGCCACCGAGACCGCGGATGGTGTCGTTGCCGTCGAGGCCAGCAATGACATCTGGACCGGGTGTACCCCGGAGAATATCGTCGGCGTCAGTGCCAACGATCGTGGCTTGGACGCCGTTACAGACAAAGAAAACGCTTTGGGCTCCCACAGGGGTCGCTGCAAGAACCGTCGACAGAACGACGCTGATTACTGCCACGGAAATCAATCGAAAACGGCACGACATGTGCACTTAATCCTTCCCACCGGGAAACCACCCAAACTCCCGGTCAAAAGACTACTCATGATCGACCATACACATGGTTGATGGTCGTAAGGACGATCTTCACGGGTCTCGTAATGACTGTCTGCACAAATCTTGGAGACCGATCTGTAATGAGCCCGCATGGTCGCGTACTCTCGATGTGTCTAATACTTTTACTTGGCGGTACTCAATAGGCAGCGGCAGGTAGTTAGCGGCCTGGTTCAGTGTTGGGAGGCGTGGAATGCAACTCGACGGTTTCGAGAGCTTCGAACTGATTGGATCCGGTGGGAACGCGCACGTCTATCGGGCCCTCGAGAGCGCCACAGGGAAGCTCGTTGCAGTGAAGGTGCTCCGCGGTGCTGGCGACGAAGCAGTGAGCCGACGATTCGAGCGAGAACGTTCGGTCATGACCGAATTGTCCTCGATTGCCAACGTCGTGCCGGTCTATCAGTCCGGCGTAACGCCGACCGGAGATCCCTATCTCGTCATGCCCCTCTATACGGGCGGGTCTCTTCAGGACCGAGTCGATCAGGGTGCAACCCCGTGGCATGATGCGCTCCTCTTGACGAAGACTTTGGCCGAAGCGATCGCACTCGCTCACGCCAAACGTATTTTGCATCTCGATCTGAAGCCGGCGAACGTTCTGCTCGACGATCAAGGTCGGCCTCGCCTCGCCGACTTTGGCATCTCCGAAATGATGGGAAACACCGCGTCGATGTCGGCGGCGATGATGACGCCAGCATTCACCCCTCCCGAACGTTTCGCTGGAAAGAAGCCAGACGAACTCACTGATATTTACGGTCTGATGGCGACGATGTTCGCCTTGCTCACAGGCGCGGCCCCCTACGTGACCGATGAGACGACGAGTCCATTCGCAGTTATGAAGGCTGTAGCCGAGGATCCACTAGCACTCAATGCGCTGCCAGCCGATGTTCCGACTCCGGTTCGCAATCTCTTGCTTCGAGGAATGGCGAAGGACCCTTCACAGCGGCCTCGGTCTGCGATCGAATTGGTTGGGCTGCTCGATGATCTTCTGCTGGGTCGCGATATCGATCCACCAGCTGGGGTTACCTATACCGCTGAGCCGGTCGACGCGTCTCAACCGAACGACGCGCCGGAAGCAGATTCTGAGCCGTCGACCAGCGTTATTCCAGCATTGACACAAAGCACAGTTCCAGCGACGTTCGAAGAAGAATCGAATGATCGCCGGGTTCCTGTTCTCATCGGGCTCGCGGTTTTAGTGTTTGCACTCCTCGGGTTTGGGGCCTTCTCCATCTTGGGTGCGAGCAGCTCCGATGATGTTGTCCAAGATGTCGCAACGTCAGCCGAACTCGACGATGTCCCGGTTGAAGTTGACGAGGCGTCATCACTAGAGCCATCCGAAACAGCGGACGGTGACGCACTGAGTGACCAGGGTGATGAAGTGGCTGAAACGACCGAAGACCCTGAGGTAGAGGGCGCTGTTGTCGAGCCAGGATCCGGTGGCGCCGCGACAGAGCCCATCGTCGCGGCGGTCGCCGGTGCGGTGGTCGAGCGAGAGGATCAGCCGGCTACACGTTCAGGATCCGTCGCGGCTCCATCACCGAGTCAGGCCCCCTCGACCACCACGAGGGTTGATGGAGTAACCACAACGTCCGAGGACCAGGACGAAGACGAGGACGAGGAACGTACGACGACAACCGAGCGTGTGATCACGTCGACCACCGAAGCACCGCCGGAGAACAGTTCGTCCTCCACCACAAGCTCGACAACCACAAGCACCACCACAACGAGCTCGACGACCGCCGTGCCACCAACCACAGCGCCAGCAACCACAG
>CAZBTI010000077.1:11455-14402 GCA_964494395.1 uncultured Acidimicrobiales bacterium
CAACCACAGCGCCAGCAACCACAGCGCCAGCAACCACGGAGCCACCAACGACCGAACCACCGACCATTGCGCCAGCAACCACGGAGCCACCACCGCCGGCGGTGCTGCTGCCCCTCGAAGCGGGATTCGTTTGGTCGAACGGCTCGGCTGGTTCCGAACAGACCGTGTCGTTCCGGTCGAGCACCGTTGGTGAACCATTCGGATTCGAGTGGGATTTCGGCGATGGCAACACCGACGACAGCGGTCCAGTCGTGAGCCATACGTACTCACAACCCGGTACCTATCAAGTCACCTACACCGTGCGCGCTGATGGAACGACGGACTCGATAACACGTACCGTCCAGGTCGAGGCAAACTCCACGTCTCTCGAGGCCGGCTTTGTCGCATCGGTCCCCGATTCGTTGGATCAGCAGACGCTCTTCTTCGACAACATCACGATCGGTGATGCCAACACTTTCTTGTGGGAGTTCGGCGATGGAACGACAAGCACCTCTGTCGAGCCGACGCATACCTACGCGAGCCCCGGCACGTATTCGGTAACCATCACGGCAACAGCAGTAGACGGATCCACTGACTTCGCAACCCACAACGTGGTTGTGCGAGCCAATGTTCCCGAACTTGAGGCTGGGTGGACTGCATCTGCGTCAGCCTCGCCGAACCAGCAAACGCTGAACTTCCGGTCGATCACGATCGGGGACGCTGTGAGCTTCTCGTGGGACTTCGGTGACGGGAACACCGGAACCGGAGCCACAATCTCACACACCTACGCAGAGTCCGGCAGCTATCTCGTGACGATTACCGCGACCACCGCCGACGGGACTTCTGACGATGCGATCCATTCAGTGGTTGTTGAAGCAAACGAGTAACCGGGCACCTACGGGCGAGACCAGACCTCGGGGTAGAGATCGGTACCCACAACATCGCCATCCTGTAGACCGACTTCGCGCATCACTTCCGAATGGTCGGGGTCCATGCCGGTCTGACGGAACTTGACCCGCACATCGTCACCCAGCCACTTGGTGTTGAAGACGCGAAGTTCGCGCCCCTCGGGGAGGTTTCCCGAGCCTCCATGGATGGTTCGGCCGTTGAAGCAGACAACATCACCGGGCTCCATGTCCCAACTGAGAATGTCGTATTTCTCGCGGTCACCCTCGATGTCGGGGAATGGAACCGTGTCGATGCCGCTGAAGTCAACGTCGTCTCGAGAATCGCCCGTCATTGCTCCGAAGTTCGTTTGCTCGTAGTTCTCGTTCCATCGGTGAGAACCTCGAACCATCTCGAGAGCGCTCGTCTTCTCAACCGGCACCAGCGGCATCCACGAGGAGACGGTCTGGAATCCTTCGACGGTCCAATACGGTTCGTCTTGGTGAAACGGTGTCCGGAACTGCGTGCCCGGTTGGCGGACGAACATTGCGTCGAAAAAGAAGTTCGCTTTTGAGGATTCCATCAGAACACCAGCGATCTCTGCCAAGGGAGAGTGGGTAATGAAGTCGGCGTATACGGGGCGCGTGCGCCAAACCTGACTGTCGTAACGAGACTCGCGACCTTGCTCGTCGCGGTTCCACAACCGGCTACGTTCGGTTGGGTTTGCGAGCGTGTGCTCGATTCCAACCTTCAAACGCTCGATCCATTCAAGATCGATGACTCCGCGAAGACACACAGCTCCGTCGCGTGAATATTGCTCGATGTCTTGGCGAGAAACGATTGCGTGCTCAGCCATACCCTCACCCCCGAGATTAGTGGTAGCCAGATGGTAGGACCTTCGGTAGCGATTGCGGAACGTGGACAGCTACCAAAGTTGGTCGTTTCAGGTGGGGATCCCCTCACAGATTGGGCTGAACGGTCGATAGGCGGGTATGAGTGGAGACGGATTTACCCCGGGTAAGTACACAGCGAAAGCCCATGGGGCATTGCACGGCAAGAAGAAGAAGGGCCTTGGGTTGATCGATGTGGTCGCCCTCACGCTCAGCTTCGCCGCTGGCATTTTGATCGTGACTGGGCTTCTCAATCTTGGAAACGAAGATGTGGGCGGTGGCGAAGACCAACTCGCTCGAAGCGTCGGAGAACCAGCAACCCCGTTCGAAGCTGAAGACTCAAGCGACGTTGGCGTCGAAGTTGCCGGCGTGGTCTGTGAAGTTCAGCAATTGGGCGAACAAGGCTCGCCAACAGATGTCGTTGCACTCTGGAACCTTGCAGTCGTTTCTCAAGGCGATGAGTGCTCGGCACCGTTCGCAGACTCCCTAGGTACTTCTTGGGAGATGACCGACACAGAACTCGCGGTCTTTGGACCAGTCGGAAGCGTCTATGAATTCGCGAACACGGGTGGTGTCGTGAGCGGACTTCGTATCTCACTCGTCCCCGAAGATGTACTCGGCAACGAACTGGCAGACCTCGGTGCGCTCATCGACACCGTTTGGGGTGCCGAGACCATCGACTGGGCAAACGGCTGCGATGTCACGCCGTCGTCATGGTCTGGAGATGTTGTCGAAGATCCACTGCGGATCGAACTCACACGCTGCCGCTAAAACGAAACCGCTCGGCGGCTTTAGATTGCTATTGTCCCGAATCGATTTCATCGGCAAGACGCTGCTTGACCCTAGAGACCATTCGGTTTACTAAGCCGATCGACTCGGGGATCGGTGCCTTGGTTGCTGTCTCGTCGATTGTTGGCTCTTCTTCAGCCGCTGTTGGCTTGGTCGACAGTTCGGCGGTTCCCTCGGTTGGTTCTTCGTAGGCTTCGCTGATGTCAGTGAATCGAAGCCCCTCGTAGTCTGGCGCGGTATCGGCAATGATGTCTGCCGAGTGTTGAGGGGCGAGGTGCAGAGGAGCGGAGTGCAGAGGTGCTGTCCATCCCCTGAAGTCTGTTTGTCCAGCCTCGTCGATGATGGCTGCGTGTGCAGCTTTGAAAAGAGTGTCCTCTGGTTCAATATCGACGAGCTGCGCAGCG
>CAZBTI010000077.1:14502-16880 GCA_964494395.1 uncultured Acidimicrobiales bacterium
GTTCAACAGTGTCAGGTTCTGCAACCTCGAGCGCCACGTTGTCTTCTTCGTCTGCCTGCTCGTCTGTTGATGTCTCGTCATTAGTGGTTTCGTCCAACGAGGTCTGCATCGTGTCACCGAACAGGATCATGTACTCCTCGTCGGTGAGCGCTGAATCGGCAGACGTAGTTGCGGGCTCTACCGCATCGCCGGATACGGGCGCGACGAGGGAGTCTCCGAACAAGATTTGAAACTGTTCCGGAGTCAGATCTGATGTGGCCAAGACGTTCCTTCCTACGCGCACGCTTAACTGCTGAGGGTACATAAGAAGGAATTGGAATAAAAAACGAGTTTTGAGTGCCTTCGCACGCTCGGCACACTGGATTGGTGATCCCCATTTTCATGGCGCTTACTCCCGTTCCGTTTGCCATTAGCTATATCTGGCGAACAGGGGCTCATCCCGAGCCAGGAATCGACACCGCCCGTTCCCGGGCACTAGCGACTGGAGCGGTTCTCGGCGCGCTCTTTGCCCTCGTCGTTGCAGCTCTGCTGGTGGAAGATGGATTCGGCTTCTTCGCGGCGTTTGTTGCCGTCGGGATTGTTGCGTGGCTAGCTGTCGCCCTCGATCAAGGTGACCTCAGCCCGACGTCACGTTCGGGTCGCCCTGCTCAGAACCTGCAACGCGGGATGCTCTTCATCTGCGGACTCGCAATCGGTGCTTTCTTCGGAGCGTTGCCGTGGTTGGCGCTGATTCTTGTGCTGCGAAGCGCGTGATCTGCATATCGAATTCAGTGTCGACGCCTCGGGGGTTAGGCGCTTTTGTCGAGGCTGAGGATCTGCGGTGAACCGGTTTTCTTGATCAGCCCCTTTGCCTCGAGGTCGAGCTTGACCGATGTCGTGTACCAGCCGACCGAATTCGATTGCCACATCTCCTTTGGTGTTCGCTTCTCGACCTGGCCTCGGAGTTCGGCGTTGGGGAGTTCACCAGCCTCACGAATCGCCGCCAAGATGGCCTCGCGTACGGGCGCATAGATCGACCGAGCAATGGTCATGTCGTCGCGACCCGTGTTTGGGTTTTGCAACATCACGCGTTCCTTCGCCATGTACCGGAGAGTAGTTGCCAAGGGTGGCGCCTTCACACTCGGCAGTAAGTGGTTTCGACTGTTGGGCTAGCATCGCGCTCACCTTGACTACCCGATGTTTCATCAGCTGAGCAGCACGAATGGTTCGAACAACTCCGACCGGCCAACTCGCCCCTCGTTTCGAGCGTCATTCCCCTGTCTCTGGCGACCCGCTGTACGAGTTCTCCACGTTTCGTTCTTTTCGCGCACAGGTCGGCGTCGACGGAATTGCACGTCGAGAACGCATTGCATTCGATCTGCTGATCGCTCCCACGCGGGGACGGGGTTCACATGAGGTCGATTTTCAAACGACGCATCTCGACCGGAACCACTGGCTCTACGTTCGCGCTGGCCAGGTACACCGCTGGGGCCCGGTCACCTACGAGGCGGATCTCGTAGTGTTGCAACCTGTCACAGGTGCGGCCCACTGGCAGCCGGGTCCACATCGAATTACCTTCACCGATCCACAACTCGCCGAACTTCGACCGCTGCTCGACTTTGCCAAAGTGGACCGAACCAACCCTGATCCGGTGGTTATGGAGGTCACCCGTGACCTTCTGTTCGAATGGTTACAGCGGGGAGCGACCCAACACAAACAGAATCCGCTCCACGCAGGCTTTCAGAACCTGCTCGAGCTCCACGTCGTGGACATGCGAAGTGTCGACGATTACGCGGTCATCCTCGGGGTCACAAAACGCGAACTCGCTGATGCTTGTCGATCTGCTGGTGGTCGCCATCCACAGAAGATGATTGATGATGCGTTGCTTCTCGAGGCCAAGCGATTGTTTGCGCAATCGAACGCCACAGTTCCGGCGGTGGCTAGCTTTCTCGGCTTCGACACACATAGCTTCGACAAGTTCTTTCGTCGTGCCGAGGGGCAGAGACTCGACCGGTGGTTGTCGGCAAACCTGACCTAGGCAGGGGGCCAAAGTGCCCTTGAACCCTCATGAAGCGCTGTTCCACACTGGCCTCGTGTCGACTTTCGATCCATCACCGAGCAAGCCAACGTCTCGCTGGAGTGCGAGCAAGCATGCTGACGACTTGGGTCCGCTGAATATCTGCGCAACGGTCATTGCCGCAATGCTCATCATCCCCGGTGTCTTTGCTGGTGGGGGCGGGCTTCCAAGTGTGTTCCTTGGGTTCCTCAGCGTTTTGCCGCCGATCGTTGTCGGGATCGCAGCTGATCGTCGAGGTGGACCACGTTCGGCTCGCATTGCCTTCATCGCTGCGGGCGTCTTTATCGTGATGGTCGCCCTGCAACTTCGAGGCTAGCCAGCG
>CAZBTI010000078.1:0-2206 GCA_964494395.1 uncultured Acidimicrobiales bacterium
CAAAGACTGTTTCGACTTAGCCCACCAAGTGGGTGGCGATCAGACCAGCACCAATGAGGCCTGCGTCGGCTCCAAGCCCTGCGGTCTTGATGACCGGAGGTCCATCGATGGCGTAGCCACCCAAGTCGACAATCGAAGCCTTTGCAATTCGGTCGGCCATGTCCGGACGCGTTCCGACACCTCCACCGAATAGAACAATGTCGGGAGCAAAGCCAAGGGTGTAGACGCGAATAAGTTGCGCAAGGTACGCAGCTTCGAGATCCCACACCTCATCTCGGTCACCGAGGGTTGCAGCGTCGGCTCCCCACCGCTCACCAATCACCGGACCACTAGCCATGCCCTCAAGGCAATCGGTGTGGAACGGGCAACGACCAGGGAATGTGTCGCCCTCGAGACGCTTGACAGGGATGTGTCCGAGTTCGGTGTGATTGCGACCGCGATACGGAACACCATCGATCGCAAGTGCCGCGCCGATACCAGTACCGATGGTTACATAGCCGACCGAAGAATGACCTTGGCCCGCACCCATTTTATATTCGGCCACGGCGGCGGCTTCCACGTCGGTTTGAATGTCGGCGGGCACGCCGAGGTTGTCGCGCATCCGACGGAGCAGCGGGGCTCCGGTCCAGTCCGGCTTCGGCGTTGCGGCGACATCTCCATAGGCGTCCGATGATCGATCGACCACCAGCGGTCCGAACGAGGCAATACCCAACGCGGCAACTTGATCATGGCCGGCGAAGAACTCTTCGCACGCGCTGAGCGTCTCATCGGGTGTCGTTGTGGGAATCCACACCTGATCGATGATTGCTAAATCTTCGTCGACGATGGCAGCGCGGAACTTTGTACCGCCAGCTTCTATTGCACCAAATGTCTTACTCACGAAAACTCCCTTATCCGAGGTGGACCGAACGATCGACACGGTATCCCGTGATGACAATCAATGCTCATCGATCTCGTCGGCCGTCGAGATCCCGGTCCATCGACCAAGTTCGCCTTCGAGATCGAGCGGTTCGACCGTTGCCTGATGTTCGAACTCCCCCCAGTCTTTCCGAGGCAACATCCACATCACTTCGAACTCATTGCCGTCGGGGTCGGCGCCATACAAACTTTTCGTCGCACCGTGGCTGGATTCGCCTCTGAGCGCACCGAGGTCGGCCAATGTTTGGCGAGCTGCCACGAGGTCATCGATCGTGTCGACCTGCCATGCCAAGTGGTAGAGGCCAATGCCCGCACCGGGGGCCTTTGTAACGTCAGGGCCGAGGCCGAACAAGCCGAGGTCGTGATGGTTCGATTGGCCCCGAAGCCGCAGGAAGACCGCATTGGCTTGAGAAACCTCAGCAGCGATCTCCATATCGAACGCCGACGACCAAAAAGTAGCGGCTCGTTGCACGTCAGAGACGAAGAGAACAGCGTGGTTGAGGCGACGGATGGGAATGGCGGTCATAGTGAGGTAACCCCGATTGCGGCCCGCAACTATTCCAGCATTGCTTAGGCGGTTACGCCGACCGAGTCGAGAATGCTCTGAAGTAGTACGTTGCCGTCGGTCGAGCCGAGCAGATCGTGGCTTGCTCGTTCGGGGTGCGGCATCAGCCCAACCACGTTGCGACCAGCGTTGCACACGCCCGCTATATCGCCGACCGAACCGTTCGGGTTTCCGACATAGGTCAGCACGATCTGGTCGTTCGCTTCGAGTTCCGCGAGCGTCTCAGGGCTACAGGTGTAGTTGCCTTCGAAATGATTGATCGGGATGTTCAATTCTTGACCAACCTCGGCCGCCGTGGTGAGGCTCGAATTGGTCGAGGTCACCTTCAACATCTGCCAGTCGTTGATGAACTTCAGTCCAGCGTTCTTCTGGAGCGCGCCGGGAAGTAGACCCGCTTCGGTGAGCACCTGAAATCCGTTGCAGATGCCGACGACCGGCATGCCCTCGTTCGCTGCAGTCACGACCGCTTCCATGATCGGGCTGAATCGAGCGATCGCCCCTGGACGGAGATAGTCACCGTGGGCAAAGCCACCGGCGATCACAACAGCGTCGCTGTTGCCGAGTGAAGTGTCGCCGTGCCATAGAATTTCGCCCTGTCCACCAAGGGCATTGATGGCTTCGACGGTGTCGAACTCGCAGTTTGTGCCGGGGAAACGGACGACGCCGACCGTGGGCGCCATCAGTTCGCCACCGCTGTCTCTACGCCCTCTTGCGCTGTCTCTA
>CAZBTI010000078.1:2306-11195 GCA_964494395.1 uncultured Acidimicrobiales bacterium
GACAGTGATCTTCGCATCTTCGATGACCGGGTTGGTGAGGAACTTCTCGCACACCTCGGCGAGTTGCGCCTCGGCATCGGCGGCGTCGGCGGCTTCGATGTCGAGGTGGATGCTCTTGCCCGCTCGCACCTTAGAGATGCCATCGAACCCGAGCGTCGGCAAGGCTCGTTCAATGGTTGAACCCTGCGGGTCGGCAATACCGGGGTGCAGTTGGACGTCGATCACGGCGTGAAACTTCATGCTTTTGAACCTATCTGTTTCCAACTCTCGAAAGACAAGCCTGTCAAGAGTTCGTAACCCTCGACATAGCGAGACCTCGCACTCTCAATGACATCGTCTGGAAGCGGAGGTGCTGGCGGCGTCTTGTCCCAGTCGAGGCCATCGAGATAGTCACGTACTGGTTGCTTGTCGTAACTCGGCGGGGTTTCTCCAGGTCGCCACTGATCGGCCGGCCAGAATCGTGAGCTGTCAGGCGTGAGAATTTCGTCTGCGATCACCAGTTCGCCATCGACGAAACCGAGTTCAAACTTGGTGTCAGCAATGATGATTCCACGCTCGGCGGCGTAGTCACGGGCCGCGGTGTAAAGCTTCAACGAGATATCTCGAGCTTGGGCAGCCACCTCTGGGCCGACCATGTCGACGGCCTGTTCGTAGCTGATGTTTTCGTCGTGCTCTCCGTCTTCGGCCTTGGTGGCCGGCGTAAACAGCGGCTCGGTCAACCGACTGCTTTTCTGGAGACCTTCGGAGAGGGTGGTTCCGTGGAGCGTTCCGGATTCGGAGTATTCCTTCCAACCAGAACCGGCGAGATACCCACGCACCACACACTCGATCGGCAACATCTCGGCCCGCTTCACCAACATGGAACGACCAGCAAGCTCTGGATCCTTGGCGCCTTCTGGGAAGTCAGCAACATCGGTACTGATCAGATGGTTGGGCGCAATATGTCCGAGCTTGTCGAACCAAAACGAAGAGATCGCCGTCAGCACCCGACCCTTGTCTGGAACCGGTTCATCCATCACCACATCGAAGGCGGAAAGGCGGTCGCTTGCAACGATGAAGAGTCGTCCTTCGCCAGCGTCGTACATTTCACGAACTTTGCCAGCGTAGATATGAGTGAGGTTTGGTGTCACAGAACAGAACCTATTCGCTTCTACCGACCGATGCGGAAGCGAAAAGAGTGACCTTTGTACCTACGCAGAGGGTGGCCTTTGTGCCCACTCAAGGCCCCTCTTCCACAAACCGAAAACAAAGAGGCATGGCGCAAAACACCACAAACACTACTCAGGGCCGTTGGTGGCTGGTGTCTAGGACACCTATGTACTTCGCGACCGCAGCCTTGATCTCGCTCGTCGTCATGGCGATCATCGGAGCGACGAGCTTTCAGAGCCTAAACGAAGCACACACCACATTGCTTTTGGAACGCGTTGGTAGCAGCTCTGCTGCGTTTGCTGACAACAGCGACTCCATGCTCGAGGCAACATTCTCTGAGGACAACGAGGTCGTCGCCATCTCGACCTCAAGAGATAATCTCGAACCGGCACCCCGTTGGGATTGCTTGGTCGACACACTCAGTCAGACCAACAATGGCGCTTCGAATGTCTTCGTCTTCAACTCTTCGACGAACTCGTTCGACCGTATTGCGTCGAGCTTCAGAAACGCCGAAGGGAACCGTGTCAACCCTGGTGTTGTCGAACCGGGGTTGATCAACGAAGGGCATCCTGCGTTTGACGACCTGACCAACCTCGACATCTACAAAGGTCCAGTTCCTGTCGGAGAGACCACTCGAGTTGCCAACCTGACCCCGATCACCTCCGATGACGGTGAGCTCATCGGCGCTCTTGCGGTAGACATCGGCCTCGAAGAGGACCTGGATCGCCTCGGCGGTGTCGGCCGGACCAACACGTTGCTGCTGATCTTGCTCGCCGTGCTGCTCACGCTCGGCGTACTAATTGCCCTCATGGTTTGGTCATCACGACCGCTCTTCTTGCTCACGCGCGTTGCCCAGTCGCTGGGATCTGACGAGACGACCGATGATGAGCTCGAAGAAAACCGGATCGTCATCGACAAGCTTCGTGGACGCGAAGACGCGATTGGCAAACTTGCGAACAGCCTCGACGAGATGGCCGAACTCCAAGACTCATTGGAGAACCGAGTCCTCACCGACTCGCTCACCGGCGTTGCCAATCGAGCTGCACTCATGGAAGAGCTGGCTGCCCGTTTCGAGGCCGAAGAGCCTTTCGGACTGCTCATCATCGACCTCGATGGCTTCAAACGAGTCAACGACGGCCTCGGTCACCAAGCCGGTGATGAACTGCTCATCGCCGTGGCGGAACGCATTGATTCAGCCACCCTTCCAACCGAGTTCTTTGCCCGTCTCGGCGGAGACGAATTCGCCGTGTTGACCAGCCCCACGGCTGGAGACGCAAACATTGCGCTCGACCTTGCTCGGCGAATTTCGAACGCTGCAGCCGGCGAGTATCAAACAGATGCCGGCGAAGCTCGGGTGAGTACAAGCACCGGCATCGCCCTCGTTCCAGAGCACGGCGAGACCGCCAAAGAAGTCATTAGCAACGCCGACCTCGCGCTCTACGAAGTCAAGCGAACCGAACGAGGTACGGCCCTGATATACGAACCACGCTTATCGGCAACGTTTGAACGTCAGCTGCACCTACTGCCGATGCTCCGCAAAGCACTTGATCACGGCGACTTGGATCTTGCGTATCAACCGATCTACGACGTCCACGGAAAAATGTCCGCGATTGAGGCACTCTGTCGCTGGGAATCGGAAGAAGGTCCGATCGAGCCGGAAGAGTTCATCCCAATCGCCGAGAGCGCGGGACTCATCACCGAGTTGGGAAACTGGGTTCTGCGAACCGCATGTGCGCAATATTCGCAGTGGGCTGAAGAGACTCCGGATCTTCCGTTCCTATCGGTCAACGTCTCGAGTGCTCAGCTGCGCCGACCTAACTTCGTTCCACAAATCGCTCGGCTCCTCGAGGCTTACCCAGCCGTCAAGGGCAACCTTGCCTTGGAGCTGACCGAGAGCCTCAGCATCCCCGATCACACCGACTGGCATCGACCTGTTCTTGCCCAACTCTCTGAACTCGGTGTGATCATCTCGATCGACGACTTCGGAACGGGCTACTCATCGCTGAGCTATCTTCACGACCTCAAAGCCGATGTGGTCAAAGTCGACAAATCCTTCGTCACCGCAGCAGCTAAAGATCCGAGTCACGCCGAACTACTCAATGGGATCGTCGCCCTCGGGAAGGGCCTCGGCCTCGCGGTCATCCTCGAGGGAATCGAGACCGAGAAGGAACTTGCCGTGCTGCATGACTTCCCGTTTGACGGACTCCAGGGTTACCTCTTTGCCGAACCCATGCCCGCCGCTGAGCTGGAGCCGTTCTTCGGCCGTGTCGAACCCACGCTCGCGACCTACTCTGTCGGCGCCGTCTAAGCCCGACGTTCGTTAGAGAATGTCCTCGGGACGGTAACTCGCAGCCTCTGGGTTGGCCTCGACCAACGCAGCTACCCTGCGCTCGATAGCAGCGACCTGCTCTTCTGCAAGACCCGCCAAACTGAGCGGGTTCGAGATCGCCGAGTCGAGTTCGCTCGGGTCGACTGGAAAGCGATCGTCGGCGGCGAGACGCGACAGTAGATCGTTGTCGCTACGTCCCTGCTCTCGCATGTCGAGCGCAACGGCAACGGCATGTTCCTTGATGGCCTCGTGGGCCTCTTCGCGTCCGGCACCGGTCTTGACTGCTGCCATGAGCAGCTTTGTGGTCGAGAGGAACGGCAGGTACCGCTCGAGTTCGCGGTCGATAACGGCTGGAAACGCCCCAAACTCGTCGAGGATCGTGAGGAAGGTCTCGAACATCCCATCGATTGCGAGAAACGCATCGGGTATTGCGACACGACGCACGACCGAACAGCTCACATCGCCTTCGTTCCACTGATCACCAGCGAGAGAACCAACCATGGTCACGTGGCCGCGAAGGATGGCTTGAAAGCCACCGACACGCTCGGACGACCGGGCGTTCATCTTGTGCGGCATTGCCGAAGATCCGACCTGTCCGGCCTTGAACCCTTCGGTCGCGACCTCTTGACCTGCCATGAGACGAAGCGTGGTGCTGAAGCTCGCCGGTCCAGAGCTCACCTGCAGCAGGGCGGACACCACATCGAGGTCGAGCGACCGCGGATACACCTGGCCGACGCTGTCGAGCGACGCTTCGAATCCCAAGTGCGATGCTACCCGAGCTTCGAGGTCGCCGACCGTTGCGGCGTCACCCAAGAGATCGAGCAGATCTTGCTGGGTTCCCATTGGACCTTTTATGCCGCGCAGCGGGTAGCGGCTGATCAGTTCATCTATCCGTGCGTGGGCCTGCAACAACTCTTCGGCTGCAGACGCGAAGCGCTTCCCCAACGTCGTAACCTGAGCAGCCACATTGTGGGAACGCCCAGCCATCGCAACATCGGAGTACTCGACAGCGCGCTCGGTAAGACGAGCGAGTGTTGCGACGATGCGACCGCGAACGAGTTCGAGGCCCCGTCGAATCTGCAGCTGCTCGACATTCTCGGTGAGATCTCGGGAGGTCATCCCTTTATGGATGTGTTCATGCCCGGCGAGGGCGTTGAACTCTTCAATTCGGGCCTTGACGTCGTGGCGGGTAACCAGTTCGCGCTCGGCGATCGACGCGAGGTCGACCTGATCGACAACAGCCTCATATGCCTCGACAACTCCATCGGGAACGTCGACGCCGAGATCGGCTTGTGCTCGAAGCACAGCAATCCACAATTCGCGTTCGAGGATGATCTTGGCTTCGGGCGACCAAATGTCGACCATAGCGTCGCTCGCATATCGGCCCGCCAGAACATTCGCAATGGTGCTCATATTGCCTGCCTCGCAATGTCTGACCGGTAGTGCATCCCCGGCCAAGAAATCTTTCCGACTCCAGCGTAGGCAGCTTCGATAGCCGCTTCGATCGTGTCACCGCGACCAACGACATTGAGCACACGTCCACCACCGGTGATGAGTGCACCCTCCTCGTCGGCCTTCACTCCTGCTGCGTAAACCGAAACGCCGTCGATGGCTTGTGCTTCTTCGATTCCTTCGATGGCGTCTCCGGTCCGAGGCGTTGAGGGATATCCCTCACTCGCACAGACAACAACGGCCAAAGAGTCGTTCGAGAAACTCGGCGCTGAGGTGATATTCCCTGCAGCAGCCTGGCTCAGCAGTTCGACCAGATCAGAATCGATCCGAGGCAGGATGACCTGCGTCTCTGGGTCACCGAATCGGATGTTGTACTCGAGCATCTTGGGGCCAGCAAGGGTCAGCATGAGCCCAGCAAACAGGGTTCCCCGATAGTCGATACCGCGACGCTTGAGCTCTTGAAGAGTCGGTTCGATGTGTTCGGCCATCACCACATCGACAAGGTCCGGGTCGGCCCACGCCAATGGCGTGTAGGCACCCATGCCACCGGTGTTTGGGCCGAGGTCGCTATCGAAGACTCGCTTGTGGTCTTGGGCTGGAGCGAGCGCTACCGCCTTATCACCGTCACAGATTGCAAAGACCGAGACCTCTGGCCCGGTCAGGCCTTCTTCGATCACCAGAGTCGCTCCGGCATCGCCGAACGCATCTCCCGATAGGTACTCAGGGATTGCTGCTTCAGCACGCTCTCGACTGTCGGTCACAAGCACGCCCTTACCAGCGGCAAGGCCATCGGTCTTCAGCACAAACGGCGCCGACATGGTGGCCAAGAATTCGAGTGCTGGTTCGACCTCGGTAAAGGTGCCGTGAGCAGCCGTAGGAACTCCGGCGGCAACGAGCACATCTTTCATGTATGACTTACTGCCCTCGAGCTGCGCTCCATCGGCACCTGGACCAAACACGAGCTTTCCTTGCGCTCGAAGCTCGTCGGCGAGCCCGGCGACGAGCGGCACCTCGGGGCCGACCACGAACAGGTCGGCGTCGAGTTCGGTCGCTGGTGTATCGGTCGAACCTGGGATTCCAGGGTTTCCGGGGGTAACGATCACGGTGTCCGCTGTACGTGAAAGCACATCGGCTAGTGCGTGTTCGCGTCCACCGGAACCAATGACGACAACTGTGGTCATTGCTTCTCCCTCGCCCTACGGCGTGTTGAACTCGAGTACTTGCTTGCGACCCGGGCCGACACCGACCAGGTTGACGGGCATTCCGCAGTGCTCTTCGATGAAGGACAGATAGTCAGATGCCGCAGTTGGCAGTTCGGAACGGCTGGTCATGCTGGTGAGATCGGTCTTCCAACCTGGGAGCGTTTCATAAATCGGCGTCACTTCGTGCAGTACCGATTGGTGATACGGGAAATCTTCGAGGCGTTCACCATCGAGTTCGTATGCAACGCACACCTTGATCTCGTCGAGATTGTCGAGCACGTCGAGCTTGGCAATGGCGAGCTCGGAAAGCGAGTTGACCCTGCGGGCGTAGCGCATCATCACGCAGTCGAAATATCCGGGACGACGACGGCGTCCTGTGTTGGTACCAAACTCGTGACCAACTTCGACGATGTGATCGCCAACCTCATCGAAGAGTTCGGTTGGGTACGGGCCCGCACCGACGCGAGTGATGTATGCCTTGGCCACGCCGACCACGCGGTCGATTAACCGAGGTCCAACGCCAGAGCCCACGCAAGCGCCACCTGCGGTTGGGTTCGATGACGTGACGAACGGGTAGGTGCCGTGATCGAGATCGAGGAAGGTTGCCTGTGCCCCCTCGAGAAGCACGCCATCTCCAGATTCGAGACGGTCGTGCACAAGCGAAATCGCGTCGGTGACAAGCGGTTCAATGCGCGGCCGGTACTCGTTGAGGAAGGTCGACGCAATCTCGTCGATATCGAACCCGAGCTTGTTGTACACCTTCGACATAACCGGGTTGAGCTGGTTCAGCACAACCTCGAGTTTCTGGCGGAAGATCTTCTCATCGAGAAGATCTTGAACACGCAAGCCAGTACGCATGGCCTTGTCTGCATACGTGGGGCCGATGCCTCGCTTGGTCGTGCCGAGTTTGTTTTGACCGAGATGTCGTTCTTGCAACGCATCGAGGCTCTGGTGATAGGGGAAGATCAGGTGCGCATTGCCACTGACTCGCAATCGAGAGGTATCGACGCCCTTGGCCTCGAGCATGTCCATCTCGGCGATCAGGACTCCAGGATCGACCACGACGCCATTGCCAATCACCGGCGTGATGTGCTCGTAGAGAACTCCCGACGGGACGAGTTGCAGGGCGAAGCTCTCGCCTTCAACAACGATGGTGTGTCCGGCGTTGTGCCCGCCTTGGAAGCGAACCACCGTCGACATGTCACGGGACAAAAGGTCGGTGAACTTGCCTTTTCCTTCGTCGCCCCATTGCGTTCCAACAATGACGGTTGCGCCCATGGAATGTTTCCCTTCAGCCGAAAATCCGACTGGCGAAGCTTACCGGTAGAGGATGTTCACACCCCTACCCGGAGACTCGACTCTCGTCACAGCGAGTGAGTTCGTGATCGAGAGTCGAGCGCCGTTCGAATAATCGGTTTGGTTAGCCCGTGAAGGTTGGGTTTGCGTCGGTCGATTGTGCAACAGGGGCGCTCACGACCTCGTTGAGAACTTCAACCTCTACAGGTGGCTCAGGTACGACTTCCTCGACCGCTGGTTCGTTCGAGATGACCTCACCGAGAACCTCTACCTCTGCCTCTTCCTCGGCGGCATTGCAGAAGATCTCTACCTTGGCATCGACGGCGGTGTCCTCTGGGAAGGTAATGACCTTGCTACCTGGGCTGTTGTCGACTTCGACATCCCCGGCAGGCCGGACCGACATGGTGCAATCATGTTCGGCTGGGAACCCAACGGTGCACACCGAGCCGGGATCAACAGGATCGGTGATGAGCATGACCATCTCGCCGGTGACTTCCATAGCGTCTGCGTTTTCACACTCGAGGGTGATCGTGGACTCAGCAATGCCCTCCGAGTCGAACATCACCATGATGCTCGACTCGATCGCCTCGATCGGGGCTGCTGCCCGTGCGCTCGTGAGCGTGGCACCGAGGCAAACCGGACGAACCGAGTTCTGCGAGTCCCCTCCAGGAGCTCGGTGAACAACCCGGACCGTATCGATAGCTGATTCGAGGACGACCTCGCCCAGACTTCCAGACCAGATGCCCTGTTCGACCGAGTCGGGCACGTCGCCAGTCGGTGACGTCGTCGCAACTACCGAACCACCGCTGATGAATTGTGCGAACCATTGCTCTTCGGTTTGGATGATCTCGGAGCGACCCTCATAGCCATCGGTCGACACCGCAGAGATGTTGTACGTCCCCGCTGGAAGCGAATAGGCAAATTCAAGTTCTGTTGGACCATTGGACAACAGGTGGTTGTCGTAGTCGTTCTCGCCAAAGAACTGCGTACCGAACTGAATTGGATTGTCGTTTGAACATCCTGCTGTTGGGCCGGATTGCGCGCTCACAGCGGCACCAACTGCCAATGAAGCAACCAACAACATGACGGCCCCTATGCCTATTGCTGCCCGCTGGCGTCCAAATTGTGTTGTCGTGTTCATGAGAACCTTCCCGTTACTCGCCCGTAAAGCCCCGAAAATGAGAGCCGGAGTAGTCGCACCAAAGGCACGCTTGAGAAGACTTTCAACGCGGATTTTGTGGGGCGCCAAATCCGGTCAACGAAAAGTTTTATTTGTCACGCGATCGAAAGATTTCTATCTCCGACGCGCCGCGCGAAGCGCCCTACGGTGCGTGAGTTTTATCCAGTGAAACGGGGATTGCCAGCCTGGCTCTGCGCCACCGGCGCATCGATAACGCCGAGAATAGTCGGCGTCGGCGTCGGCGCCGGAGTCGCTGCTGGCTCTGACTCTGACTCTGGCTC
>CAZBTI010000078.1:11295-16868 GCA_964494395.1 uncultured Acidimicrobiales bacterium
CCTCTTCGACCTCGACGATCTCCGGCTCGAGTGCTGGTTCAGGTTCTTCGATCCGCTCAGCGGCCTCAGCCGACTCGACGGTGGACACTTCCGTTGCCGAAAGACATACCGGGCGAACTGAATTGCGGCTCGGCGAGTCGGGGGTGGCGTGAACAACGCGAACCGCCACGACATCGGCATCCAAGGTGATTTCGCCGACTGAACCCGACCACTGCCCTACCCGGACGCCATCTGGAACATCCTCGGTCGTGCCCGACGTTACGAGCACAGAGCCGTCGGCGGCCAAGAATTCGGCGAACCATTGTTCGGTCGGTTGCGATATCTCTTCACGACCGTTGTAGGCGTCTACCGACTGGGCGAACAGCGCATACGTGCCCGGCTCGAGCGTGTATGGGAATTCGAATTCGGTTGGACCGTCAGCTGCCAAACGGTTGCCGAGAGTTTCGACGCCGAAGAACTCATCGCCGAATTGGACGATGTTCCCACCAACGGCCAAGCACTCGATTGGAGCGAGCACTTCGACGAGTTCTAGGTCACCGACATCATCTGGTGTTTCAGGATCAGAAATCACGACATCTTCTTCGGATTCCAGAATTAGCTCAGGCATCGAGTCGACCGGCTCTGGCCCAGGGGTGATTGGCTCTAGATCAGCGGCTACCTCAGGTACAAGATCGTCCGATTCAGTTTCCGAGTCATCTGTATTTGGGTCGCAGGTGATGGTCACCACGCCGTCACGGTCGGGCCCGTCGTCTGGGAAGCTCACGGTGAGAAAAGCGTTCGGAGCAGATTCGGCGGGGAACCCAGGAACTCGGATTCCGTCTGGGAACCGCTCGAACAGTTCAACTTCCTCGCCCTGAACCTCGACGGTTCCGAGGCCTTCAACGAGCACCGCGCAGTTCGCGACGTCAGGCGCTGGGTAGTCGACGAAACATCTCGCTCGAAAGACCACGTCGTCGATCGTGACGTTGATGAAGTCACCGGTCTCGGAGACAACGTTCGTAGGCCGGTCGCCAAGGAGTTCGAACTGTTGAAGTGCAGAAACATCAGCACACACCACATCTACGAATGCACCCTCGACGCCGGATGCATCAAGGGTGACCGTCAGAGTGCGATCCGAGAAGCTGGGGTCTACGAAGGTGGAGTCTTGCGCGTTTGCTGCCAATCCAGCGGTGAAGAATGAGATGGCGAGGAGCAACACACCCCCAAAGCCGACCGCCAGCTTCTTGGTGCTGAATTGTGATGAGCCAAACATGGCAAACCCTTCATTGCGAAATCTGTCCGAGTTCAATGCGAACTTGGACCACCTATCTCGTCAGGGTCTCATATCACGCAAATGCGCGACAACACCACCGTCTGTTAATTATTGCGGAACTGAATCCCACTGTGTGTCGACATTTACCCGGTGGATGGGTGAAAGAGGTCGCACTTTTAGGTGAACGTCAGCCCCGTTCCGGCAGCATCGGTGTCAACCGTGACGGTTGCATCTTCGCCAAAGGAGCCATCGAGCAACTGCACGGCAAGCGCATCTGCGACCTGGCGTTGCACCACTCGCTTGAGGGGTCGTGCACCAAATGCTGGGTCATATCCTTCTTCGGCCAGCCAGTCGGCAGCCGAGTCGGAAATCTCGAGTTTGATGTGGCGGTCTTCGAGGCGCTTGCGGAAGATATCGAGTTGGATGTCGACGATCTCGCGCAGGTCTTCCTTGGTGAGTTCGTTAAAGCGCACCATGTCGTCGATGCGGTTGATGAACTCCGGTCGGAAGAAGTCGGCTGGGTCGCCTGGCAGGTTCGACGTCATGATCAACACCACATTGGTGAAGTCGACCGTGCGGCCTTGACCGTCGGTGAGTCGACCGTCGTCGAGCAACTGCAGCAACACGTTGAACACATCGGCGTGCGCCTTCTCGACCTCGTCGAGCAACACGACGGCATACGGACGACGTCGAACAGCTTCGGTGAGCTGACCGCCGGCGTCGTATCCGACGTATCCGGGAGGTGCACCGATGAGGCGCGACACGGAGTGCTTCTCCATGTACTCGCTCATATCGATGCGGATCATCGCCCGCTCGTCGTCGAAGAGAAAATCGGCAAGTGATCGGGCAAGTTCGGTCTTGCCCACACCGGTCGGACCGAGGAACAAGAAGCTACCGATAGGGCGGTTCGGGTCGGAGAGCCCGGCCCGGCTCCGGCGAATCGCGTTTGCGACCACACCGACCGGTTCAACCTGGCCGACGACCCGCTCGTGCAGAACCTCTTCGAGTCGGATCAACTTTTGGACTTCACCTTCGAGGAGGCGGCTGACGGGAACACCCGTCCACGCGCTCACCACTTCGGCGACGTCTTCAGCGTCGACCTCTTCTTTCAGCATCACGTTGTCGGCCTGCAACTGATCGAGGCGAGATGTCGCTTCCTCGATTTCAGATTCGAGCTCGGGGATGAGGCCGTAACGAATCTCGGCAGCCTTGTTTAGGTCATCTTCACGCTCGACATCGAGGCGAAGCTGTTCGAGCTGCTCTTTGCGTGAGCGAATCTCGTCGATGGCGTCCTTCTCGGACTGCCAATGCACCTTCATGGCGCTCAACTGTTCGCTGAGGTCGGCTACCTCGCCTTCGAGGTCTTCGAGACGAGCCTGGCTGGCGCGATCACTCTCCTTCTCAAGAGCAACACGTTCCATTTCGAGCTGTCGGATGCGACGGTCGACGACGTCGATCTCGATCGGCACCGAGTCGATCTCGATACGGAGCTTTGATGCGGCCTCGTCGACGAGGTCGATTGCCTTGTCTGGCAAGAAGCGCCCGGTGAGATAGCGATCGGAGAGCACTGCTGCACCCACCAGTGCAGCGTCCTGAATGCGAACACCGTGGTGGACTTCGTAGCGCTCGGCGAGGCCGCGAAGAATGGCGACGGTGTCTTCGACAGATGGCGGCTCAACCAACACTTGCTGGAAGCGTCGCTCGAGTGCGGGGTCTTTCTCGATGTGCTTGCGGAACTCGTCGAGCGTGGTCGCTCCCATCATTCGCAACTCGCCGCGGGCGAGCATGGGCTTGAGCATGTTGCCGGCGTCCATCGAACCATCGCCGCCAGCACCTGCGCCAACCACGGTGTGCAACTCATCGATGAACGTGATGACCTCGCCTTCGGCATCTTCAATTTCCTTGAGAACGGCCTTGAGGCGTTCCTCGAATTCGCCGCGGAATTTCGAACCGGCGACCATCGAGGCGAGGTCGAGCGACATGATGCGCTTGTTCTTGAGCGACTCCGGAACGTCGCCATCGACGATGCGATTGGCAAGCCCTTCGACGATCGCTGTCTTTCCAACGCCGGGCTCACCAATGAGCACCGGGTTGTTCTTCGTTCGACGACTCAGTACCTGGATGACGCGGCGAATTTCATCGTCGCGGCCAATCACCGGATCGAGCTTTTGTGCCCGCGCATCGGCGGTGAGATCGCGGGCGAACTTCTCAAGCGACTGATATTGGTTCTCGGGGTTCTCCGAAGTCACACGATGCGAACCGCGGACCGAGCGAAGCGCTTCGAGCACCTCCTTGCGATCGAGGCTGATCCGATCGGCCATCGCCAACAACAGGTGCTCGGTCGAAAGGTAGTCATCATCGAGATCTTTGCGAACCTGGTCGGCGTCTTCGAACGCGTTGATCAGATCGCGGGACTGGCGGATCTCGCTGCCGTACGCGCTCGGCAGATCAGCGAGCTTGCTGGTGAGTTCGTTGCGGACGGCGAGCGGTTCGCGATCCAACGCTTGGAGAATGGGAAGCACGATGCCGTCGGCCTGACCAACCATGGCAAAGAGCAAGTGTTCCGGCGTCATCTCCGGGTTTGATTTGGTCTCGGCCAATGCTCGACCCTCGGTGAAGGCCTCGCGAGTTTTCTGTGTCCATTGGTTTGGGTCCACTGCCATATGCATCTCCTAACACGTCTACGTGACGACAGCCCACTATCAACGGGCCAACCGCCAAAACTTGAGTACAAGTGACTCAACTTTCAAGATGGCCGAGTTATTCCCAATCCTGCTACCGACATAATTGGGGTCAGACCCCAATTACGCCGCTTTTTGCTTTCAGGCTGCGGGGACCCGGGGTCGGAGTACTCTTGGGTTGTGTTGCACCTCGGTCGCTCTCGCTTCTCATTGCTCTTGCTGGGCTTTGTACTGGTTGCCGCGAGCTGCACGTCGACCACAACCTCGGTGGCCGAAGAACCAACGCCACAGAGTCCGAACGAACCTGGTGAACTTGTTCTGCTGTCAGCTGAGGAAATTGGCCACGAGCTACTTGGCAACACGATCATTGGGAACTGGCGCGGCGAGGACTACCGCCAGTTCTTCGACGAAAGTGGAATTACCACCTACCGTGCCGCCGATAGTGAGCGTGACTCGGTGGGCACATGGCGTGTCAACGTTCGGACTGGCTTGTACGAGAGCTTGTGGAACGACGTTGAGCAATGGGACGAGTATGAAGTTCGCAGTGACGGCGAAACCTGGTTCTGGACTGGCGGAGGCGTCGAGCTCTCGCCTTTCACCATTGTCGAGGGAAACCAGCTGGGCCAATAGCAATTTCGCTGACCAGCTTCACGATCGGCGACTGAACCAGCCCTGACCCTCGATACTCAGGTTTCCCAGCTCACATCATCGAAGATCGACCTTTGGTCGCAACTCCCGGCATCTGCGGCACGAATTGCATACCCAGCGCTTCGTGCAGCTTCTACCGTTGCCTGACCCCATTTTGGTCGGCAAGACATACTGTTGTGTATGGCCAAAGCACACCGGACCTTCGTGAGTTACATCGATAAGTCCCGGGAGTACTACGCCGCGCAAGGGTATGACGCTCCGTACAAGTGGGCCGCTGCCACCGACGCACCGTTCACTCCGCTCGCAAAACCGCTTTCTGAGTCCCGCGTCGCCGTAGTGACTACCTCGTCATTGAGTAAGGACTCCCCGCTCGCGCCATTCAACGCACCATCGGACCCACAGCCAGCGGTGATGGCAACCGACCATCTGTCCTGGCACAAGGGAGCCACGCATACGAACGACCTCGGTTCGTTCTTACCGCTCGATCACTTGCGCAAACTCGAGAGCGACGGTGTCATTGGCTCTCTCGCTCCACGATTCGCTGGCATTCCAACGATCTATAGCCAGCGCCGAACAAACACCTGGGCCGAGGAGATTCGGCTTTGGTTAGAAGAAGACGATGTCGACCTCGCAGTGCTCATCCCGCTCTGACCGGTGTGCCACCAAACGGTCGGTCTGACCGCACGCCACCTCGAAGCCAACGCCATTCCCACGCTCATCATCGGCTCGGCCCGCGACATCATCGACGAGATCGCCGTGCCCCGCTTCGCCTTCACCGACCTCCCGCTCGGAAACCCCGTTGGCCCGGCAGACGATGCAGCTCAACAACAACGCATCCTTCATGACGCGTTGGCCTTCGCTGCGAGCACACCACTCCCCCAGTCGAGCGTTGTCCTACCCGTCGACTGGAACGGCGACCCGAACTGGCGCGACACCTACATGTCGCTCGATGACCCAGAAGCGCTCCGTAAAGCTGGCGAAGACCGTCGTAG
>CAZBTI010000079.1:0-5467 GCA_964494395.1 uncultured Acidimicrobiales bacterium
CCGAAGGTCAGGTGCGTGTTGGCCCGTGTCGTCATCGTCTCTTGAATGGCGCGGGCTGCTTCTCGGTCTTCGTCTTGGCCGAAGTCGTTCACAAAGCGGACGTCTCGTTGTGCGTCCTCGAGGCTGATGGGCGTATCGGTGGTCGATTCACCGATCAGGCTGTAGATCACCCATCTTGTTCGGGTCGGGCTGAGCGGTTCGAGGATCACCAGGTTGGTGTGCTTTGACAGCTTGGAGATGCTGGCGTTGGGGAAGATGTGGTGGAGCACGGTGGTGACTCCGGGGAGCCGACGCTCGGCGGGCGGAACCTCGCGCAGCTTCTCGATGCGCCGGAACGGGAAGATGACTCGCGAGTTCGCTCCGTGCAGCTCGACCACGTTGGTGTTGTCGAGGCCGTAGGGGAAGAACGTCTCCCGGTGGAGTGCCTTGATGTGGTAGCCCTCCTGGAGCGTCTCGTTGAGGATCTTCCAGTTGGCCTCGTCTTCCAATACGCCTGTCTGGAAGAACGTTTGGCCTGACGGCATGTAGTCGAGGAACTCGTGGCTCTCGTCGATCTCGCCTTCTTGGCACACGTATACGAGGCCGCCTCGTTCGATGCTGCTGACCTCGACGAGACCGTGTTCGGCCGCGTCGAGATCGCCAAACCCGTCTCGGCCAGGAATTGCACGCAGCTCGCCTTCGAGGTTGTAGGTCCATGCGTGGTACGGGCACGAGAAGGCGTTGGCGCAGCCTTCACCGGTAGCGACCTGCATGCCTCGATGGCGACACGCGTTGATGAATGCCCGGACCTTGTTGTCCTTGCCCCGGGCCACGAGCAGGGGCGTGCCCGCCGCGGTTCGGGCGATGAAACTGCCGGGTTCGGTCAGCGCCGCCGACGGGCAGAACGGAACCGGCATCCGGCGCAGCAGGGCAATCTCGGCGTCGAAGCGCTCTTGAGAAAAGTAGTGCTCGACGGGTTCACGCCAGATCGTGTCGCCCAAATCGGTCGTGCCGTTGTCGATGTGTTCGAAGATCCGCTCGATCGCGAGCTCGTCAGAAAGAAATGGCAGAGCCACTCCCTCGGTACCAACGCCTGCGTTAACCATCTACCTACCCCCTGTAGCTATCCACAATAGGTCAGGCCAGCGGGGCTGATCTGCTTAGCTAGCCGCCTAGGCGAAGGGGTCGAAGGCGAACGAGCACTCTTGTTCGAAGAGTTCGCCGTCGATGCGGTAACGAATGACGTAGCGTGACATTTAGTCCCCCTATTGATCCTCTTGGTGCGGGTACGCCAGTTGAGGACCCTCGATCAATAGTCCGGTTGGGTACGCCCCAGGGCTAGACCTCGACGCTCGCTTCTGCGACAGCTGGTTGGGCCGAATCGGTGAGGTCGATTTCGGTGTCGTCGAGCGAGGCGTAGACCGCCCGTTCGTAGGCGTCGTAGGCCTCCATAAATGCCGGTTCGACGAAGGGCAGCGACTGGGTCATGAAGACCGCAGCCACATCGTTCTCCGGGTCGACCCAGTAATGCGAGTTCAACACGCCGGCCCAGCTCATAGTTCCGGCAGCGCGTTTGCCCGGGATGTCGCAGCGGTTCAGCGCTGCCATGAAGCTGTGTGATGGATCGCCCTCGAGTTCGACATCCGCGCTGAGCGGCGACACTGACACCATCTTCTCGAAGCTCAGCTCGCCCATTTGGTCTGAACACATTTGGGCGATCGCCGGTTCGGACAGCACTCGGTTTCCGTCGAGCTCTCCCTTGTTCAGGACCATGCGTAACAGCTTCATATAGTCCCCCGCCGTCGAATAGAGGGCGTGGCCCATTCCGTAGACCTCGGGCATTGGCGGCGGGGCGAGTTCCATTGGCCCAAAGTTGCCGTCCTCGCCTCGAATGGACACGTCGGCCAGGCGGTCTGCCAAGAGGTCGGGTTCGAACGCGGTGTTCGACATTCCGAGCGGCCCGAAGATCTCATCTTCACAGAAGTGGTCGATGCGACGACCGTCGAGTGCCTCGACGACCTGGCCCAACCAGTCGATGCCAATGCCGTAGCCCCAGCGGGTGCCGGGGTCCGAGGTGAGCGGGTAGTTGAGCGCAGCCCTCAGCCCCGAAAGGACCGTTGGGTGCCCAGTGTGTTCCATGTAGGCGGGCACGTCGGGGTTCCAGAACTCATATTCGAGGCCCGAGGTATGGGTGGCCAAGTGTCGGATCGTCGCAGTGGTTTTTGGTGCCCGAAGAACTGGGGTGTCGCCCTTGAAGTGGTCGAGCACTTTGAGGTTCTCCCACTCGGGCAAGATGTCGACGACCGGGGTGTGCATTGACATCGTGCCGCGATCGATAAGGATCGTCGCGGCGATACTGCCAACAGCTTTGGTCATCGAGAAGATGCGAAACACGGTGTCGACCGAGGCATCTACACCTTCCGCAGCCTGACCTGCCGCACCGGCGAAGTTCACGCCGTTCGAGTCACCCGCCATCGCCACAATGAATGGCGCTGCATTGTCGGTTACTGCCGATTCCAATACTTCATTCAAGTCACGCATGTGATTCCTCCGCTAGGTCATCAATGCGACCATAGCCGCGCGAGGTGTGTCGAGTGTCACGTTTTGCGGAACAAACTGTATCTGTTTCGCCTACCCCATTCTCAGCGCACGCATAGTGCGCGTCGCTTATGGTTAGAACACCGCGAGTAATGGAGAGAACCACGATGAGCATCCCAACAGAACCAGTAGGAAGCGTCCCGCGCAGTCCCGAACTTCAGGCAGCTATGGCGAGCCATGCCGAGGGGTCATTGGGTGCTGACGAGATGGAGAAGGCGTTCGACACGGCCGTACAGGACACGATCTCTCGGTTCGAGGCGACGGGTTCGCCCGTCGTAAGTGACGGCGAGCAGACCAAGTCGAGCTTCGTGACCTATCCGCTCGAAGGTATGACAAGCCTCTCCCCCGACGGTGTTGAGATTCCCTTCGACGATGGACACACCCGCCAGTTGCCGGCCCTCACCGCCGGGCCGTTCGAGTACCAGAACCAGGCGGGCAGCTATGTCACTCGGGCGAAGCGCTTCACCGACCGGCCGATCAAGCAAGCCGTGATTGCGGCCTCGGCAATGGGCCTGTTGTATCCGCAGGCCGGAATCGAGGGGTATACACAGGAGGCGTTCATCGCCGACCTCATCGACCAATCCGAAGCAGACATTCGCAGCTGTTTCAATGCCGGCGCCGAAAGCGTGCAGGTCGACTTCACCGAGGCTCGACTCGCACTCAAGCTCGACCCCAGCGGTGGCCTGCTTCAGCAGTTCATCGACTTGAACAACGCGGTGTTCTCCCGCTTCAGCCAGGACGAACGTCAACAGATTGGCGTACACACGTGCCCGGGCGGCGACCACGACTCGACTCACAGCGCCGACATTGCCTACACCGATCTCATCCCCCAGTTCATGACGCTCGACTGCGGCCGGTACTTCATGCAGATGGCAAGCGAAGCAGACCCGCAGGTGGCTTTGGCCATGGTCGCCGATCACCTGAAGCCCAACCAGAAGCTGTTCGTTGGCGTGGTCGACGTGTGCAACGAACAGGTGGAAACCGCCGAGATCGTTCGCGACCGTGTCCTCGCCGCTGCCCAAATCGTGCCCGCTAACCAACTCGGCACCACCGACGACTGCGGCTTCTCGCCGTTCGCCGACGACGTCGCAACCAGCCGGGACACCGCGTTCGCCAAGATCACCGCACGAGTCGAAGGCACCGCCATGGCTGCCGAAGAGTTAGGCGTCTAGTTCTGTCGCGGCGGCCGAACACACACAAGCGGCCGCTGGGAACTCAGCTCCTACCCAGTTAGCTGAGTTGGATTGATCTATCTACGAACCCATCGGGCTTTCGCCTCGACGGATCTTGCGGACTATGCGGGTTGTCTCGTGTGGGTTTGCCTCGCGCCACGCACGTAGCGCTGCCTTGTCGGCGGCTCGTTGATCGGCGGCGATGTCGCGACTGACGTGGAACCAGTTGAGCGCGTCTTCTGCGTAGCTCACCCCGGCGATTGGGCGGGCGGTGCGGATCTTGTCGATCGCTTTGACCGGGTCGTGGCCCATGGCCAGCATTGCTGCGAAGGCGAGGCTGGGCCCTCGGTTGATGCCCATGTGGCAGTGAACCACTACGTGGTTATATGAATCGGCCCTGAGTGCTTTGATGATCCACTTCGTGCCCTCCTCGTACCACGAGTGCGGCATCTGGCCGCCGTCATCGTCGACACCCAAGTGGAGGTACTTCATCTCTCGGTCGTGGCTCGTGACGAACTCTTCATCGTTTGCTTCCAACCTGCAGTCGACCATGTGGGTGACGTCATGGTCGATCATGTCGGCCAATTGGTCGATGGCCTTGTGATCGTCCTCGTGCAGGTCTCCGCCCGTTGCGAGCCGGGGCAGAACGAAGTCGATGTTGGCCTTTGTTCGTGGGGTCTCAAAGATGGTCATGAGTGTGCCTTTCTCGGGGATACATCCACGATGACAGGTGGGTGTGACATTCCGTCTTGGAACACCTACTCCATGTAGTTGAGGAGTTGGGGTGGGCCACCCAGTAGCTAAATAGCGGCCGTTCTGACCCGAAGGAGCACTGGGCTGGCGCTTTGGCGCTTTGGGTACGAGAAGGAGCCTTGTTATGCGGAGAACATTGGCAGGTCTATTCGGCATCGCTTTCGCGCTGTCAGCATGCAGCGATTTCACTGCAGACGAAATCGCTTCCGAGGCGCTGGCAACGAGTAACGAGACGCCCAGCTTGACCACCGAGCTCACGGGCGCCGCACCAGAAGCGCTTCCCTTCATCGATCCCACACCGATCGAAACCACAACAACGGCCGCACCCCGAACCACCACAACGACAACCGCTGCGCCAGAGACCACGACGACGACCACAACGACCAAAGCCCCCGAGACAACAACCACAACAGAGCCCGCCGGCCTCACCGCCGACGACGCGCTTGGGCGATTCGGAATCGAAGTCTGCACAGACGACTCCCGCGATGGCGACGATCCGTTCCTCGGACACCGAGCATCGGTGGAAGTCACCGCCGATCTCGACGCGGACAATCTCGACGACTACGTCGTGGTCGTTGTGTGCTCGACGGGCAACATCGAGTGGAACAACGCCTTCGTCGTCACCGGAACCGGTGATCAAACGCAGCTGAACTTCGTCGACCGTCAGGCCGATGCGAGGTTGGGCTTCGCTGTCGAGCACGAAGGCGGTGTACTGAGCACCGAGTGGTTCCGCTTCATCGATGGCGATGCAAACTGCTGCCCATCGCTCAGAGATGTCGTGAACTATCAGTTCGTCGATGGCGAACTCGTCATGATCCTCCCGCAACCACTCGCCGCTGCCGACACAACAACAACGCCCGAAGCCACAGACACAACGACCCCAACCACCGAAGCTCCAGAGACCCCAACCACCGAAGCTCCAGAGACGGAAACAACCGAAGCTCCGGCACAACCAGCATCCAACG
>CAZBTI010000079.1:5567-12720 GCA_964494395.1 uncultured Acidimicrobiales bacterium
ACCGAAGCTCCAGAGACGGAAACAACCGAAGCTCCGGCACAACCAGCATCCAACGACATCGTCAACGTGACAACGGCGGGCGGCGACTCGTTGCAAATCCACGCCAGCACGGCGAACCAATACCCTGCGGGTGAAGACTCGTACTGGGCTGTGTCGATGACCTACTTCGCACTCGATGTCGAGTTCACCGAAATCCCCGTAGACACCCGACCGTGCTTTGCCCGAGAGTTCCTGCGAACCGGACAAGGCCAGCAACTCGTCCAAGACGACATCAACGGAAACTTCACCCCCTGGGTAGATGGCGAAGGCTGGCCACTAGGCGTATTGGATGCACTCGCAGCTTGGGTTCCGGGCCAGACTGTTTGTTAGCCCCGTAGTGACCTATCGAAACGGCACGCCGCTGTGTTTCCACGATGGACGCGACTGCCCAACAGCCGAAGAACGGATTGCGCTCGACAAGTTGATCCTTGGGATGAACTAGCCAGCGCCATCAGTGCGGTTCACGTATCCGTGCCCGATGGGTTCGAGGTCTCCTTCTCGTTGAACGAAACCTGATGCTCGCCTGCGAACTCGTTGGCATCGACATCGTCCAAGAGCGAGAGTGCGTTTCGCAGCGTCGTCCCGTCGTTTGGAGTCCGAAGCGCATAGGCAATGGCATGCAGCAATGACTCCGAGTTGCGTTGGGCAACTCCCCACGCGGCGACCTGTCGCAGCGCTTTGATGATCGCTTCATCGGTAGAGCAGTCGTAGGGGTCATGACAATGACCTTCTTCGATCGCAGCAGCTTCAAGACCGGCGAGGTCGATGAACAGCACTGCTTGCTCGGTCTCTCCAAAGTTCATCGCTGTGGAGAACATCGACGGATTCATCGCGCCGAGCTGATCCCACGAATGTTTGGCCTTCGCACGAACAGTCAGGTCGATCAGCGGCGAAAACGTGCCGCCATCTATCCGTCCGAACTTCTTGAACACATTCGGATACAGCTTGTGAAACGCCATCTCGCTCACCGTCGAGACGACCTCTATGTCTGGCTCGGGCGGGGGTGCTTCAACCGCTGCCGTTCCGTAACCCCGAGGCGGGTCTTCGCCGAACAGGCTCCGGTACTCCTCGTCTGTGTACTTACGTGTCATGGCTAACCCCCTCGCTTCAGACCTGGTCGTGCTATTCGGCGTACCTTAATCGACGGTCAAAAGAGCTCTAAAACGAAATGTCGATAAGAGTTATTCCGGCGGCACTGGCAGCAAATCGACGATATGCACGACACCGTTTCCTGCGGTGAAGTCGGAAGAGATAACCGTTGCGGTTCCGTTCAGCAAGACCTGACCGTCGACGACCGAGATCTGCACGGGTTGCTCGGTCCGTGTGATGAGCGTTTGGCCATCGCGGGCGATGAGCTCCTCGGCCGAGAGAGCTTCTTCGAGGAAGAGGTATCCAATTGCGCCGGCAGCAAGGAACGGGTCATTCGTCCATGCGGAAATCACGTCAGGACCAAGCGCAGCTAGGGCGTCATCAGATGGGGCGAACAGTGTTCGGTTGACGGGTTCACCGTCGAGCGACTCAAATCTTTCCAAATCCTCTTGCAGCCCCACGGCGCCGCCAATTATTGCGAACTGCTCAGCTTCGCCAGATTCGCTCAGGGCGTCCCACATGGTCGTAACCACTTGGGTTGTTGTCGGGGCCTCTGGCTCCGCTGTCGTTGCCGGCGCGGAAGTCGTCGTTGCGGGAGGCTCGGTCGTGGTGGTGACCCCTGCGGCGACATCGACAACAGGTTCCCGATCGTCGGCTTCCGATGACGCAGCGGCCAGGGAAAAAGCCACTACGGCGACCACTGCGGCAGCCGTGCCAGTGATAGCGGCGAGAACAGGCCAGTTCGGGCCCTTTCGTGGCTGACCATTGTCGGGAAGCACGGCGTCCTGATGAGTTTGATCGTTCTTCACTACAGCCCTTTCGCTCGCCGCCCACTTGTTCTACTAGCGAGCGGAGTGGTGTCCTCAACAGGAAGGTCCGTCACTAGTGGATAGATCGACGCGAACCGCCCAATTTTGACTTCGCACTCGACACCCACGGCTCGGTCCCCCCAGCACGCGCCTGCGGCCTGTAGGGTCCACGCGACTGACGGGAACTTTCGTGAATCCCCGAAGAGTCATCTTTCATATCATCTGACTAGGGTCAGAAACGACAACTTGTTTCGCGGCTGCAAGGTGGATGTGCACCCAAGACCTGAAGGATTCTCCTATGGAATCGAACGGCCTCACACCTGAGCAGTACGAAATACTCTTCGGCGATTCGCCTCCTCCTGAGGTAGAAGTTCCGAAACAGAGGAGACACCTCCGGAGCCAAGAGCTGTCCGACATCCAGGACTCGGCAACGGTCGACATGCGGACACCCGAACCGCCCAAAGAGGCGACTCTTACGACGATCGCCACTCGCAAGCCTGAGCCTGTGGACGCTCAGCAACGGGTCGATCGATGGGCGCCCAAACAAGTGCGTGTCCAGCCAAGGCCCTCAGTCGAAAGGCCAATGCTTGAGCTGCCCAGCGGCCAGCCACCACCGGTCGACATTGGAAAGCCTGAACCGCTATTTCTTCAGCCCCCCGCCCCGGCAGTTCCGGCAGACCCTGACGTGGTTGCTAACCGCCCGCTGTGGAAGAAGAAGCGAGTCTTGTTTCCTACCGGCTTGTTTCTCGCCATCGCCATAGGCGGTGCGCTTACTGCTGAAAGCCCACCAACGACCCAAGTTGCGAGCTTGCAGATTGAAAGTGAGGCCGCTGAGGTTCAAGCCGCACCGGCTGAAGTTGCCGAGGAAGAGCAGCAACAGGTTGAGCCCGCAACATCCAACGAGGAAGACAGTGGAGCTGTCGCCTTTGAGGAGCGAGAAACCTTCGGCGTTGACTATGGCCTCCTGTCCGACAACTTTCGAGGAGATCTCACCGAGTTGCAATTCGAAGAATTCGCCTCTGACCTCATCGGCACGGAGGTGGGCTGGCACGGGGAGGTCGAGGAAGTTCAAGAAGAGCTTTTCAACGACGGCAATTTCGAGATTGTGGTCGACGTTCGTGGAGCCGGATCGCGCGAGCGTGCCCGTCTGAGCGTGCCGAGGGCGATTGCTCTTGGTGTCCCGGCAGACGCCGAGATCTTCTTCACTGGAACAATCCAAGACATCGACAACTCCTTTGGCCTGTCTGTCGACCTGGTCGACGTGACGGTCGAAGGCAGCGACGGCACCATCTACGAAGTCGTAGAATCGAACGGTTCGCGCACTGAACCAGAGGTGCTCGCCACCAACGATCCAAACGACTTCGAGACGTGGTCGATCAACTCTGCAGAGATGAGCGAGATTCAGTTCGAGGAGTGGGCTGCGCAGTTCATCGGCAATGAGTTCACGTTCACCGGACAAGTAGAGGACGTGGAAGAGCTCCTCTTTGAAGAAGGCTTCGAGGCCCTCATCGACGTTGACGGAGGAGAAGGGTTCTTCGAACGAGCTCGACTGCGAATGACGCGGGAACAAGCCTTGACAGTTCCAGCGGACTCACAAATCACTTTCACCGGAACGTTGAGCGAAGTGGACAACGTGTTCAGCCTGTCGATGATCTTCACCGACGTCACCTTCACCGACGCCTAAGCCGGACTGACCGTCAACACCGAGCTACTCGGATGTGGTCTGATCGACGGCGAGTTCGACAACTTCAACGAAGTCTTTGTAGGCCGTTTCAAGACCCACTGCGACCTGGCAATCGCCGCTGACGTGAGTGCGTTTCGTTTCAGCGCCTCCATTTGTGCCTGACGTCGAGTGTGGTTAGGTCGTAAGCACCAGCGAGCGAACCGCTGCTTTGAGGCAGAGAAGGCGTTGGTTCGCCGTCGAAGGTCTCCGCAGTAGTCACTTCTTATCTTCCTGCGAATGTCCAACAAGCAGCGCCTTCGATCGTCGAGCTCAAGGTATCAATTAGCGCTAAAAATCCCGAAATCACGGGGCTACGGCGTGGAGTCCCTTACTCAAATATGAACTATCGGTAAGACGGCTTAAGCCGCCTTATCCAGCAGTCGATACCCGGTTATGGCCAAGCCAGCAACAGACCAACAGTTAGTCAACATCTCGAAGCGAACGGTTCGACGGACAGCAGCCGGCCTGATCCTCGCGATCGGGCTTGCAGCATGCGGTGGCTCTGAAGTCACAGCTGGAGAGACCTTCGACGAGCGATGGCAAGATCGTCAACTCGAAGAGGAACGTCTCGCAGCCTCACGCACCGGCCTCGACGACACAGCCGATAGCTCTGACGTCGAAGACGCAGCCGATAGCTCTGACGTCGAAGACGCAGCCGATAGCTCTGACGTCGAAGACGCAGCCGATAGCTCTGACGTCGAAGACGGTGTCCCGGAAGCTATTGCCTTTGCAGACAGCGATGACCCCGAGGCCCTCGCCGACAGCGCTGTCTCCGAAGCCGCTGACAGCGATGATGCTGAGGACGCCGAGGCCCCAATCGTTATCGACTCGCCACCTTCACCACCAGGAGCTCCAGTCAACCACTCTGTCCTCGACGATGGACGGATCTTCCTACGCGGCACGGTGCCGACCGAAGAGATCTCAGAGCTGACCGTCGTTGCATTCGAAGCAATACTCGGCGAAGGCAACGCCATTTCCGAATTCACGATCGACCCAAGCGTCGACTTCGACGCCGACCAATCGCAGGCCATCTTCCTCGCCGACGCAGTGCTCTTTGAAACCGGCAGCGCTGAGGTCACGGACGAATTTGCCGACGTGCTTTCCTTCAGCCCACTGCTGTTGGAAGCCCATCCAGCGGCGACACTCTGGGCATTCGGACACACCGACTCGGTCGGTGGTACCGCATCAAACCTCGAGCTGTCCCAAAACCGCGTCGATGCTGTTGCCGACTGGATCATCGATCAAGGTGGCGACCCGGAGCGCGTCTTCCCTGAAGGCGTGGGCGAAGATCAGCCAATCGCCGACAACTCGACAGAAGAGGGTCGGGCGCAAAACCGTCGAGTCGAGTTCATCGTCGACAACTTCGACATCGGCATCTAGTCAGACCGAAGAACGCCGGTCGCAGAATCGGCCGAGTTCGTCGAGTGGGCTAAGGCCGAGTGGGGCGAGCCGACCACCAAAGAGCGGGCACGCGCACGCTCGGTCATCGACGCAGCTCGATGATTTTCGACGCTGGGGTCTTCATCGCTCTCGAAAAGAAGTCGACCCGAAGAGTCGTTGTGGCCATTGTCGAGGAACTGCTCAAAGAGCAACAGCCAGCAAGAACGACCGAAGCTGTGCTCGCGCAAGCGTGGCGAGACCCAGCACGACAGGTCGCTCTGGGTCGGTTGGCCAGAGGGATTGATGCGCTCCCCTTCGGCGACGCACAAGCGATCGGGATGCGCTGCGCCAAGACAAAGACCGCAGATGTCGTGGATAGCGACCTGGCCATCTGGGCCGACGTACTCGACGACACAATCCTCACCACCGACCCCAACGACATGAAGAAACTCGGGGCCAACTTTGTCGAACTCTAGGGTCGAGCTCTAGGCCTGCAATCGACAGAGGCTGAACAGACAGCGGTGACTTGTGCTGATCATCGGCCATGTCGGACGAGTGCGCCGACTCGCCGCGCTAGGCGCTGCTGATCGGTTCGCAGCTGGCTTCGCAAGAGGTTGACCAGCACGATGATGGCCATGACGCTTGCGCCGGTGCCGCCGACGACCAGACCAAGGTCGCCGGTGCTACGGCCATAGACCGTCCAGATCGCCGCTTCGACGAGACCCATGATCCACGTCACCGGGGCAATGCCCGACAGGTCAGAACTGGTGAACGACTCCCACGCTGCCGGAGCGAACTGCACGGTGTAGAGAAAGCCCAGCCCGAAGACTCCAACAGCTGCGACTCCCCCGACGAACCCCGTCAGCGCGAGTGCAGCGAGCAGCAATGCCGAGGTCAACAGACCTTCGACAACTGCTGTACGGGAGATTTTCCCCAGACTGATGAGCATCCAGCCATAGAGCACAAGAGCACCTGCCGAAACAGGGAGGAGCCCGGGAACGTCGGCGAGGGTGGCGTAGGCAAGCCACCCGATATTGATCCCGAACCCAAGGCCGACCCAACGCGGCGACACACCAGCGATGCTCTTCGATTTAGCCAGTCGAGCACCCTGAGGCACCAGCATCCCAACACCAAGAACGTTGGCCACGACCAACAAAAGAAACAGCGGCGAAATCACAAAACTCATGACGAAAACGGTACGAGAAGCGCATGCAAACGAGTAGCGTTGTTTGCGTGATGACGCAATAATATTGCGTCATCACGCTTGAAAACGCACGATCCGAGAAAGACCTGCCATGGATGACATCGACCGAACCTTGCTCCAAGAACTACAGCGCAACGCCGACACTTCGCTCGTCGACCTCGGCGAAGTTGTGGGCCTGTCGGCCTCGGCGGTTCAGCGACGAATTGGACGCCTCCGCACCGACGGCATCATCTCGGGCACCTTCGCCAAACTCGACCAAACACGACTGGGCCTGCCGGTCACCATCGTGACGCTCGTGCGATTCGAACGAGACGCTGCCGAGTCCACAAGCAAACTCATCGACCAACTCAACAAACGGCCCGAAGTCCAACAACTCCATACACTCGCTGGTCAACACGATCTGTTGGTCATGGCCGTCGTGGGCGACCTCGCCGACTATACGAGCGGGGTCCTCGCCGACCTCGAGAGCGACAGCAACGTGAGCCGCCTCGAAACCAACATCAGCCTCGGCATCATCAAGTCGACCCACGAACTACCCGTCTAGGCGCAGTTCGCGGCTGTCACATGCCAGACGTACTGTTGGTTTCGGCATCGTGGAATGGCTCAAAAGTTCCTCCTAGACGAACAACCAGCAAACTGAGATACTCACTATGTCGATCACCGACCGTCAACGGCGCGAAGTCTTCACCAGCCTCGAAGCCACACACGGCGAAACCATCGCCAACACCATCATGGAACTCCTCCCCAACCAGCCGGCAGACCAACTCGTCACCCGAACAGACATGCACGCGTTCGGAACCGAACTGCGCGGCGAAATGGCAGAACTCCGAGGCGAGATGGCCGAGCTGCGAGCCGAACTCCGAGGCGAGATGGCCGAGCTGCGAGCCGAACTCCGAGGCGAGATGGCCG
>CAZBTI010000079.1:12820-16861 GCA_964494395.1 uncultured Acidimicrobiales bacterium
AACTGCGTGGCGAAATGATCAAACGCTTCGCTACCGCCAAAGTCGACACGCAACGACTGATCATGGCAAGCATGGCCGCCAACGCCATCGCCGTGATCACCGCACTCGTCGCGTAAACGTAGCTCCTCAGCTCCACACTGGCGCTGGATACAACGACCGAGCAGGTAGCGACCGAGCAGACACCGCTTCGCCTTTCGGGCTAACGTCGAATCGATGCGCGAAACAAAGATCTGGTCGAGGTTCCTGTCGCTAGTTGTTGTGCTCGGGCTGATCGCCACTGCGTGCGGTGGAGCTGCAGTCGAAGAGGCTGCTCCGGTCGCAGATGAGGCCGTCGCCACCGAGGAAGCTGTTGAGCAGACCGAAGCGGCCGACACCGACACCGTTGCCGATACCGCCGTGGTTGAGGAAGCACCCGAAGAGCTTCCTGGTGCGAGCGAAGAAGAGAACCAAGCAGCGCTCGCCGATCAGATCGAAGCGGTGTTCACTGCCTGGCAGGAAGACGCCGGCATCCCGGGTGCGTCGCTATCGGTGCGGTTGCCCGACCAAGAGCCGATCGCCTTCGGCGCTGGAGTCACCGACATCGTCACCGGCGAGGCAGTTACACCCGACGACTTCTTCCGGGTCGGCAGCATCACCAAGACCATGACCGCGGCACTGGTGTTGCAACTCGTCGACGAGGGGCTCCTCGAACTCGATGAACCGGTCGACACCTACCTCCCGGGCTGGCTCGATGGACACGAGTTCGCCTCCGAGATCACGGTTCGCCAGCTCATGAACCACACGAACGGCCTCATCGAATACGCCTTCGACCCCGCCTTCTTCGCAGAAGTGAGTGACCGACTCGACCAGCCGCTCGAGTCTGACGAACTCTTCGACTTTCTCGCCTCACGCGATCCACTCTTTGAGCCGGGTACGGCGTACTCGTATGAGACCGGAGGCTTCTTCACGCTCGGGGACGTCATCGAAACCGTCACCGGTAACCCAGCAGCTGAAGAGATGCGCACCCGCATCTTCGAACCAGCCGGTGCCGAGAACATCTACCTCACTCCCCAAGAACTACCGCCCGAGCCAGTGGTCAACGGCTACGGCCGCGACGCTGTCTACGTTGGGCTCACTGCGCTGATCGGGCGAGCAGACACCGACGGGCTGACCGTCAACAACTCGGTGCGAGACAACGACCCGGTCATCGACACATTGAGCCAACCCCAAGAGTTCCTCCAATCAGCTGGCTGGACGGGCGGAGGCGCAGAAGCCCGGCTCGAATCAGTCTCCGCGGTCTTCAAAGCGCTCTTCGACGGCACGGTGCTGAGCGACGAGCAGATCGCCGAGATGACCACGACCGTCTTCGACGCCAACTACGGCTTGGGTCTCGGAGTTAACGAGATCGACGGCGTGCTCGTCTACTCCCACGGCGGTGGCGTTCCCGGGTTCCGCAGCCAAGCCAACTACCTTCCCGAACTCGACATCACCTGGGCCGTATCGGCGAACCTGATTCCACTTCCCGACGATGCCGATGTCAGCGCTCTACGAGCCGACCTACTGCCGCTGCTCGTCGAAACCGCCGGCTGAGCGCTTCGCACCGCCGTCGTCGCTTTCGCACCTATGGCCAGGCAACTACGGCGCCGAGGCCGAGCCTCACGCTGTACCCCGCCATCACCAGCCAGAACATCGCCGCGAAACCAATCTCGCCGGTTCGACTGTTGTTCTCGCCCGCTCCAGTTTCAACAATCGAGCGGTGTTGGCATAGGTTGATCTAACTAGTCGCACGGCGACGACAACCGAGAAGAGCGTTAGGAGGCGGTACTCCATGGCGAAGATGATCCCACCATTCATCAGCCCGAACGCGCCTCCCGGCGAGAAGAAGCTGTTCCACTGGCTATCTGATTTCGGGGATCCCGAATGGATTGCCTTTCACGATCAACACGTGATCTCAAAGACCGACCGGGAGACTCAGGTCGACTTCATCGTCGTTGTGCCCGGGATCGGCGTGCTGGTCATTGAAGTGAAATCGCATTCGTCGGTTTCGATGAGTGACGACGGCCAGTGGGTTCTTGGCAAGCAGCCGTGGTCTCGAAGCCCAGACGAACAAGCCCGCACTGCCCAACACGTCTTCTTTCGGCGTCTGAAAGAGACCATGAGGCCCGCCAGCCCAAACTTCCCCATCGTCGGGACGATTTGGTTTACCCACACCGACTTCCCCCACAAGCGCATCGATGCTTCACAGCTCAAGACGTTGGTCGGACCCCTCGATCAGCGCAACTGGGCCAACCCGAGAGCCGCAATCCTTTCCACCATCGAGCAGGGAAAACACCTGCTTGTCGAAAACCGTCAGAAGGGCACCTTCCAATGGAGTGCGCTCGACTCCGAACGCCCCAACCGGTACGACATCGAACACATCAAGGGAGCCTTGCTTCCGCTGAAGTCAACACGGATAGGGCACGCAATAGGCGCCCCAAGAACGACCGGAGGAGGGCTCGCACTCGACGTCGCTACCGTTGTTCAGCCCCCGCCCTCAACCCAGCGCGTGCGGGCTCACGACTACCGCTTGCCCGCGAGGACCAGCAGAGTGAGTCGCAAGAACAGGCGGCTGCTCATACTGGTTTCGATCATGGCGTTCTGCGTCGTCGCAGCTACGTTCATGCTCGTCCTCGCCGTGGACGTCGCGTTCGCCTGATCGGCGCTACTGCGCAGCCGACGCGCCGCGTTGTTTGAGTACAGCGTCATTCAAAACGGTGATGAGATTGTGACTGCGTTTCCAACAAGTGGAATCTGCTACAAAACGTGACCATCTCAAGACGGCTGCAGCATTGAGTGCCAAACGAGAGCTCCTCCCCCACTCGTTATGTAACCCCAAAACCACAGGACGGCTAGTTGGCTAAGTGGGTCCAGTATCCCATTAGCCAACTAGCCGTCGCTGTTAGATCTGGCGTCGGCGAGCTCCTCCGCGCACTGTTGCTATTGTTCCCGACCCTGTTACCAACAGGACGAGAGCCATGAGTAGCAGGTAGTTGGAGCTCAGACCCGTGAAGGCCAACACCGGAATAGTGCCATCGGTATTAGCCGCCTCAGTCAGCACGAGACCAAAGTCGGCGTTGGTGATATCGACACCGTTGACCATGGTGATCACATCGGTGAAGCCGTCGGCGTCAACACCACCTCCCGCTGACAGGCTGCTGCCATCGGGAGCGGTGAGCTTCATTCGGTAGTCGCCGGGCGGCACTTCAAAGCTGTACGAGCCGTCAGCATCTGTAGTGGCGAAAACTGGCTGGCCATTCGCATCAGTAACCGGAGTGCCGTCGGCATTGAACAACTGGATGAGCACGCCAGCGCGGACAGTTTCATCGGCGTCCAACTGACCATCGCCATCGATGTCATCCCAAATGACACCTGACAAGTCCTGAGTCGGAGCGAATCCCATATCGAGCGTGAAATCGTCCACACCTGCAGCGACTGAAATTGCCGCGATCAAACCAGAGCTGTCACCGTCAGAATCTGTTGCGTCATCTGCCGTCGAGTTCGATGGCGATGCCACAAAGCCCTCCGGTTGGATGAACTGCAGCTGATAGTTGCCGGGTTCGACTTCGAAGATGTACTCACCTTCAGCGTCGGTGACCGTGGCAACTGGGTCTCCGTTCTCGTCGAGGACAGGATCGCCGTTCTCGTCCAACAATTCGACCACGACTCCAGCCAATGGTGGCTCGTCGTCGTCCTGGATTCCATCGTTGTTGAGGTCGTTCCAGACGTAGTTGCCGATTTCGACAAGAGGGCTCTGAACGATTCCCGCATCCCACGAGTAATCGTCGACAATGCCATCACCATCAGTGTCGGTGAGCAGCGACGGATCGGATACGTCGATCACACTCGTGAGGCCAGTGATTGGATCAGCGTCCGAATCAAGCGCATCATCACCAGCATCATTCGCCGTCAGCACAAAGCCCGCAGGCAACGTGTCGGTGTCGAACTCGATGATGTACTCACCAGGAGCGACATCAAAGAAGTACTCACCGGACGCATCCGTCGTCGCCGTAACGGGGTTTCCGT
>CAZBTI010000080.1:0-16636 GCA_964494395.1 uncultured Acidimicrobiales bacterium
TCGAGTTGGTGATCTCGGCGGTGTTGTTGATGTCTCCTGCTTCGAGGATGGTCATGGTGATGTCCACGGTTGTGGATTCTCCTGGGGCCAACGTGACACCGGTCAGGTCGATTGTCGCGTTGCCGTCAGCGTCAATGGTCCACGCAGGATCGTTGACTTCGAGAGCGGCTGGCGTGTAATCGATCAGGCTGATGTCTGATGCGTCGACGGTGCCTTGGTTGAACACTTCGATCGTGTAGGTGACGTCGTCACCTATTGCGAGGTTTGACACGTCTTGGCCGTCGGCGATGGTCTTTTCCAACGCAAGGTCGAAGGTGGCGGTGCCGGTGTAGTGCGATGCGTCAGCATCATCTACTGGGCCGAGCGGCGCACCGGAATCGTCCAGAGCTGGAACATACCCGGCTGGGTCGGTTGGCCAGGTAGCTGGATCCAACGGGTCACAGCCACATGTAGCGAAGTCTGGACGAATTGGATCGCCGGTGACATCACCAATGTTTTCGTATGGCCCGACCTGTGCGGTTCCTTCTCCGTAGCAGGTGACGCTTGCGCCAAATGCGAGGAATGGAATCACGTTCGTGCCATCGGGTGTGCCGTCACCATCGATGTCACAGTCGACGATCACGCCGGTGTTGTCGGTGACGGTCGCGTTCGCCAGAGCAGTGCCGCCGGTGTTGGTCACGACGTAGGTCCAGACGACGGCATCGCCAAAGGCGATCTCTTCACCGGGTGCTTCATCGGACTGCACACCGTTGGTGTCCTTCTCGATACCGATACCAGGCTCGAGACTCGCGCCGGTGTAGTTCGAAGGATCCTCATCAGCGACGCTGAATGGTGCACCGGTGGCTGGGTCGATCGGTGCTGCGAAGGCAGCCGGATCGGTTGGCCACGTCGACGGATCCGCTGGATCACATCCGCAGGTCGCAAAGTCTGGCAGCGCCGGGGTGCCGCCAACCGATGCGTTGTTTGTGAATGGTCCCGGTGTTGCGATGCCGGTTGCCTGACAGGTGACGCTCTCGCCAACTGCAAGGAACGGGATCACGTTTGTGCCCGAGAAACTGCCATCTCCAGCAATGTCGCACACGATGCCGCCAGCAGGTGCTGGGGTATCGGTGACGACTGCGTCGAGCAGGGCGGTGCCTCCGGTGTTGGTGACCTCGTAGGTCCACGTGATCGGAGCGCCTTCGAGGATCGTTTCACCAGGCGCCTCATCGGAGTCGACGCCGTTGGTCGACTTCTCAAGGCCAATTCCTGGCTCAACGCCTGTGTAGTGCGACGGATCTTCAGCGTCGACCTCTACAGGCTCTCCGGTGGTTGGGTCGACATAGGCATCGAACGATGCTGGATTGGCTGGCCACGTCGATGGGTCGGTTGGGTCACAGACACATGCCTCGTTTGGCAGTGCTGCGTCTCCGGTGACGGTTGCGTTGTTTGAGTACGGACCTGGGCCCGCAATGCCGGTCGATTGACAGGTGACGGCTTCGGTTGGGAGCAGCAACGGAATGATGTTGCCATCTCCGAAGACTCCGTCACCGTCGATGTCACAGTCGACAACGATCGGTACGCCGTCGCTGCCAACGTCGGTGACCTCGGCGTCGAGCAGGGCGTTGACGCCGGTGTTCTCAACGACATAGGTCCATGTCACTGCTTCGCCTACGACGAGGGTTTCACCCGGAGCGACATCGGATTGGGCACCGTTGGTGTCCTTTTCGATGTCGATCGCTGGGTCGAGTTCAACGCCGGTGTAGTGCGATGGGTCCTCATCAGATGGGTTCTCGAGCACTGGTTCGCCGGTGATTGGATCAACTGGCCCTTCATATGACGCAGCATCGGTTGGCCACGTCGACGGATCGGCAGGGTCAACAGCTGGATCGGAGAAGTCCGGAAGTACAGGGGTGCCTTCGATCGATGCGTTGTTGCTGAATGGCCCGGCGGTGGCGATGCCGGTTGCTTCACAGGTGATGGTTTGGCCTGGGAGGATCAACGGGATTGTTGCGCCCGATTCGAAGATGCCGTCGCCATCGACGTCACAGACAATGCCGCCAGCAGGTGCTGGGGTATCGATCACGGTGGCGTTTGCGAGGGCGACGTCTCCATCGTTGGTGACGTCGTAGGTCCAGGTGATGGGTTCACCGACGACGAGTTGTGCGCCGTCTGGAGTGTCGGAATCGAGTCCGTTGGTCGACTTTTCGATGTCGATCGATGGCTCACAGAAGCCAGCCATGACCGAGACATCGTTCGAACGAATCGGAAGAAACAGTCCGGTCGTGCGGGCACCGAAGTTGTTCGTCCAAATGTTTCCACATTCGGCACCAACGGTGGTCAGTTGAATCTCGATGAACTCGGTAGCGCCCTTGTCGAGCGTTCCAAGGTCGACGTGAATAGCGGTCACGTCAGCTGCACTCGCCGGGCACGCACCAGTACCTGCTGCGGCGCCGAGGCCAGCAGCAACTGCGGTTCCGCCAGCGGGGGCCGAACACCACGTCGTGACACCAGACTCAGCAACGCCCGGATCACGGCTGATCGTCGCTGGATTGTCGGCTGAGTACAAGATGACCGAACCTGCAGGCGGCAAAGCGGCCACAAAGTCCAAGCTTCCTGAGAAGTTCGATGGTGGCGTACGGCCATCACCGGTCAACGCAACGCCGGTGAAGGGATGCGGAGCCGACGGTGGCTCGGTTGCGTCACCGTTGAACGGAAGGACATCGACCACGCGATAGTCATCGAGGTCGACATTGCCTTCGTTCTCGATATCGAGCGTAAAGATCAGGCCGCCATCGACGGCGATGACGGTGCAGTCACCAGCATCATGAATCGTCCCCGGAGCTTCGAAACAGTCAGTGATGTGTTCATCAACCGCTTTCTCAATGCCCGACTCCTCGAACGGGGCACCCGTAAAGGCCTGAGCCGATGATGATGCAGGATTCTTTGGCGCACCTGTGAGTGAGTCATCGCCAGAGATGGTTGCGGTGTTGGTCAGCGTTTGGTCAGCGCCGGCGTCAACGATGGTGACGTTGAAGCTAAAGCGGCCTTCACCCAACGAACCCCAGCCGCCGCTCTGGGTGCCGTAGTTACAGGTGATGACGCCACCGGCATGAGCGCACGGAGAGCCAGCAGGCTGGCTTGTGAAGCCGGCAAACACCATGTTCGCAGGCAGCGCGTCGGTCACGGTTACGTTCGCGATCGAATCCAATGAAGAACCGGTCACTCGCGGGTTGATCTCAAACTCGACCGTGTCGCCATTGGCAACAATGTCGCCAAGTCCAGCGGTGTTCACTTTCGAAATACCAAGCTGTGCGTCAACGATGAAGACGACGTCGGCGTGTGCAGCGCGTGGGAAGCCGCTCGTGGATATTTCGATCGCCGATCCATCGTAGTCGTTGTTGAAATCGCCGACATCGAGCGTGTCGGCGCCATCATCTTGGAACCCCAGGTTGCACCACCCGAGGGGTGGGGCCAGCTCATCGGGGCCGAACCGTGCGTTACTCGTGCATCGTTCTGTCGGCGGCTGGCCGGTTCCGTCCCATTCACCCCACGCACGTGATTGGTAGACGAAGAGTTCCTGGCCAGCCTCGTGAATAGCTGGGTCTTCCTTGACTCGAACCTGGAAGCCCAGGTTTATTCGAGAGCCATACGACGTGGTGCCGTTGGATGCAAAGTTGTCCGAGCTCCATGGAACGTCACCAGCGGTGCGAACACGGAAGTGGGTGACTCCACCATAAACGGGCGTGCCGTCGGCAAGCGTGTCGGTTTGAAACTGCGACAGGTCACCTGTTGATGCGTCAACCCAGTTACCGTCGGCTTCGTTACACGAGATGGTGTTGATCGGAGCTGCGTTGCCTTGATCGCCAACACTGGCGACTTCGAGAATCCAGTCGAGTTCTGGCGAACTGGTTCCGACGGTGGCTCCGGCGTTATTCGCCCAGGTGATGAAAGCTCCACCTGTATCGTGCGCGACCACGTTCGCGATCGGCGTCGAAGGTGCTACAGCAGAACCACCGGTCGTGGGCGTAGCGTAAAAGTAGGTCTGCTGATCTGGCCGAAGGGCAGGATCCGCGGTGCCTGTCAGTAACGGGAATGTCGCTGGCATACCAATGACTTCTTGGTGGGTCGTGTCGACCGCAATACAGGAGTGAATCGGCGCAGAGAATGGCAGTCCGACATCTCGGGACGTAACGGTCTGGGTACTGCTGTAGACCGTCAAAATGTTGCCGCGTGGCGTTTGGCCATCGCCGGACCAGAGCGCATTGGCTGTGTTGACGCCAGTGGCGTTGCCGGGGGCCGACCCGTTGGTAATGGTTCGACCGGTGCCGCCCAAGCCCGTCAGTCGGTTGTCGTAGATCCGCCAGGTATCGCCCGCGGCGTCGGTGGTTTCAATCTCTTGGTACGGGCCGTTCAAGTACTGGATCGAGTGACGGACGGAGCGTCCGGGGTTCCCGGTGACCTCTGGGACGAGCTGGTAGGGCGCGTTGTTCGAAATGCCTGCGAGGCCGCTTCCGGTCTCAGAGATCTCCGGTACTGGACCGTTCGTGCCATGAACCAGGATCGGAGGAACTTCTGAAGTTCCAGCGGTGACTGGAGCTGGCGACCCGGTGATCGCATTGACAATCACGCCCGGCGATGGAAGAAGTGAGAGCTCACTCTCGGGTGCCCAGAAGGCAACCTGAGCTGAGATCAACGTCGAGGCGTTTGCAGACCCGTCCGCGTTCTGGGGAGCGATGTTCTGCGTGTCGTGCCCAGTGATGTCGAACTTGACCTGCGGATACCCAGCTGAGTTGCCAAGGTCGGTACAGGCGATGTTGCCGATGTTCGTCTGTGCCGCTGGCGTCGTCGATGAGAGGCCAGCAGTAACACCGAATGGGTAGCCGCCATCACCGTCATAGCCGCCACAGTTCACGCGTGGAAGACCAGTAGCTGCGAGCATCTGCGCTGGCGTAGCCAAGGCAGCACTTGGGGTCGATGCAAAGAAGTGATCCCAGAATTCGAGCGGAATCGCATCGTTGAGCGGCTCAGAACCCTTCAGCCCGCCCGCTGGTTCGAGACGAATGTTCCACACGAAGAGACGACCGGTTTCACCCGAATCGCCAGGAACGCTGAAATACGTTTCATCTGGCTCGTACCCAATGACGTCGCCGGAAACTTCATCGAGAATCGGTGCACCCTTGATCCAGTTGCCGCCAGGAGAAGCGGAGACCTCGGTGGTGACCGAGTTCGACACGACTGGAGGAAGCTGGTCGGTCTCGACCGACGCGTCGACGGTAAGTGGCGTTCCGTCGAGGAAGCCGTTTACAAACGCACGCGGGTGAATCGCACCGTTGGAGCCTTCATGCTCGGCATCGGTGTTACAGACAAGGTCGCGACCGCCATTGCCGGTGATCGACGACGAGCCGTCGTCAAGACATCCCGATGGCACGCCCGAAGCGGTCGTTGCGTCGGGGAGCCATTCCATGCCCTCGGGCAACGTCATGCGGATCGTGGTCGTCGTCCCGTCGACCTCGTTGACGTTCCAATCGATCCGATACTGGATCTGGTCGTACGTTCGAACAACGTTGTTGTTCGCGTTTAGGTCGAGGCCGGGCGTATGCGCGCCTAAACCATCATCGAGCGGATCAGCCGCAGAGAATGCCGCGGTGCCGTCGAAGTCGACCGTTAGCACGATCTCGTTCTGTTGCTGCGCCGAGACTGCCGCCGGAGCGAGCAGGCTGCCGACCAGTGACAGGAGAAGAAGCAGCGGGAGTGTGAAACGCCTCCGCTGTGCGGGGATATCAAGGAATTTCGCCATGAGTTCAACCTCAATCACTGTTCTTGCGACCGCCATTCGGCCAGCGATCCATCGGCGTTGGTGGTGGCTCTTTGACACTAGATTTAGTGTTTGAGAGTGCACTAAACGCACAAAAAGCGTTGTGGCTTTGGCCCTTATTTGTTGAGCCAGCCGGTGATCGAGCGCCAGATGGAATGGGTCGGGTCGATGATGTCGAAGTGGTCGACGCCCGGTTCGCTGACGAATGTCATGTCATTGCCAAGGAACTGCGCTGTCTCGGCGTAGTCGACTGTCATCTCGACAGGAACGTCCTCGTCGGCTTGGCCGTGCAAGATCAATTGCGGGACGTCAAAGGGAAGGAGGTGAAGTGGAGAAGCAGTCGCGTAGAGGTCGGGCTTCTCGGCGGCCGTGGCGCCGAAGAGCTCCCTCGTGGCGTGTTTGCTCAACTCGAGGCCATCGGCGAGAAACAGGTCGGTAACCGGTGCTAGCGCGACGACACCTTGCGCGTCGATGCTGGGTTGGGCGGCTGCCCACAGGGCGAGTTGGCCGCCAGCGCTGTGCCCGAGGAGAATCGTGGGGCCTTCGGCGGACGGGGTTGCGTCGATGGCTGCGAGCACATCGCTCGACATTTCGGACCACACGCCAGCGGTGTTGTTGATGGTCTCTTCGATGACTCGTCGATACTCGATGTTGGCCACTAACCAGCCACGTGATGCGAGGTGCTCCGCCATGGGCGCGTTGAGGTCGAGGCCATACTTCGCCCGCCAGTAGCCGCCGTGAATCGAGATAATCGTGCCGCGAGGGTCGGCTGGCATGTAGAGATCGAAGAACTGGCTTGGGTGGTCACCGAAGGTGCGACGCTCGACCGTATAGTCGCCGCTCACCTTCTAGCTCGCCGTTCTTCTCATACCGAGAAGGTGATGTCGAGAAGCTCCTCGCTAAGCTTCCAAAGTTCTTCACCCACGACAGGGTCGTTCGCAAAGTTCCCTGCGACATCGCTGTCGCTGATGGGGCCTCGAGCGTCGGCGATTCCGGTCGGGCCGTAGTAACCGCCCGCCCTAGCTTCGGTACCAGCGGCCGCAAGCACGAGTGGCTGTGCGCCGCGTTCGGCGGGTTGAGCGAACGCTGCGTTGCTGAACTTGTAGAGCTTCTTCCAGATGCCTGTCGGTCCGGTGCTCTGCAGGTTGGTCGCCGAGTAACCGGGGTGACAGCTGATCGACGAGACGTCGCTACCGGCTGCGGTGAGTCGGCGCTGAAACTCGATGCCATAGACCAGGTTGGCTAGCTTCGACTGCCCGTAGGCGAGCGTCGGGTTGTATTTACCTTCGAACATGATGTTGTCGAAGTGAATCTTCGCCGGCGGCTTGTGGGCGATGCTCGACACCGGGACGATTCGACCCGAGCGGTTCACCACGAGGTCGAACAGCAGACTATTCATGAGGAAGTGGCCGAGGTGGTTGGTGCCGAACTGCATTTCGAAACCGTCGGCGGTTCGTTGCTCGGGAGTCTGCATGATGCCGGCGTTGTTGATGATGCCATCGAGCCCGTCGGTTGTGGCACGAACTGCGTCGGCCGCCGAGCGAATCGAAGCACTGTCGGCCAAGTCGATCTTGATGAACTCGACGGTGCCCGAACTCGGGGTCCCTTCGAGGCGTGAGACCGCAGCCCGGCCTCGCCCCTCGTTGCGAGCCCCAGCGAGAACGTTGGCGTTCGCTGCGCGCAAGGTCTTTGCAGCCTCGAAGCCCGTGCCGGAGTTTGCGCCGGTGATGAAATAGGTTTTGCCCTCGAGGTCTTCGAGGCGAGAGGGTGTCCAATCGTCGAACCCGCTATTGAACAACGTTGCCATTAAGCGCTCCTGGTTTTCTTCGTCGTTGGCGTTCTGCCACCGACCTCAGAGTGTGGAGGTTATCGCCGCGAGTCTTTCTCGGTAAATCTTCACGTTTGCGAGTTTGATGTCTTCAAAGCCGCGCACGATGTCTGGCAGCTCGGCGAGTTCGAGGATTGTGGGGAACGTCTCGGCGCTCAGGCTCGGTAGGGCTGCGAGCACCGCCGATCGATATTCGTTCGTCAACTCCCGTTCGACCCGGCGAACCTCGACCTGACCAAACGGGTCGACCTTGGTGCCGCGCAGGCGCTTGCCGGCGGCCAGCTTCCGGATGGCTGGCGTGGCCCACGTGCCGATCGTGATCTTGTTCTCCATGCCGAGTGCTCGGAGCATCGGCGGGTGCAGCTTCCATGCCACCTCGCCCCTGTCGCCAGCGAGCGCGTTCGCTTCCTCAAGACCCTCTTGGAGCAACATGAGGCGCGCTACCTCGTACTCGTCTTTGTATGCCGTCAGCTTGAACAGGCCTGCCGCGAACGCATCGAGCAGTGCGCTGCTATTTCCGTCGTGCTTTCGCTCGGCGTCGGCGACGATGCCGAGGGTGTCGAACCACGAGTGGGCGGTCTTTGCATCGCCCCACTGTTCGAGTTCACCCGCAAATCGAGAGAGACGCTTGCGTTGCTCGCCGCTCACCGAGAGTTGATCGAGTCGGGCGGTGAAGTGCTCGACCTCTTCGCGTGTTTCAGGTGCGGTGTGTGCACATGCCGCAACGACCTTGTCTGGATCGTTCACCTGGAGGCGTCCCCATCGGAAGGCCGAACGGTTTGCGTCGACGGACACGCTGTTCAGTTCGATGGCTCGTTCGATAGTGGTCGGGTCGATCGGCAGAACGCCAGCTTGAACTGCCATACCGACGACGAAGATATTGGCGGTCGTAGAGTTACCAAACAACGAGGTGACGATGGCTTGAGCATCGGCCCAGTGGTGTCCCGCCTTGGTGTGCTCAGCGATTGTTTCCTGCAGCGTTTCAGCCGACGGCATCGGTAGCGAGGGCTCCAGAATCATGGCTGCGGTCGGAACCGAACTGGTTGAGCCGACGACATAGGTCATGTCCTGATTGCTGGTACCGGTGCCCTTGGTCGACGCGGCAACCAACTGATCGAATACCAACAAGAGCGATGCCTGACCTTCGCCGATCTTGTTGGTGTGCGCGGCTCGGGTCTTCGATAGTCGGACGTCGCTCACCACCGGGCCAGCTTTTTGCGACAGACCGATCTGGTCGAGCCCCCGAACGTAGTAGCCGTCGAGCATCGCTGCAGTGCCAAGCACCTGGCTGACGGTAACGACACCGGTGCCACCAATACCGGTGATACGCATCGCGTAGTCATCCTCATCGACCAAGCGGGTCGGGACCGGGAAGTCGTCACCGATGTTGGTCGGGTCAAAAGCCACACCTCCTGTAAGCGCATTCTGACGAGGTGTTCGAGACTGTGCCCGCTCCTTCAGCTTGCTCACCGCCTTCGCTGCGGTTCTATTCAGTACCTGCTTGGCGCGGCCTGCGTCCTCGTCGGTGGAATCATCCTCACCGGGGAGCGTCACGGTCATAAACGAAGGGCAATCGCCGTTGAGGCAGCTGTAGTCGAGGTTGCACGTGGTTTGGTCGATCTTGGTCTTTCGCCCAAACTCGGTCTCGACCGGTTGGACCGAAAGGCAGTTGCTCACCTGGCCGCAGTCGCCGCAGCCCTCGCAGATGCGCTCGTTGATCACGACGCGCTGGCGTGGCGTCTCGACCAGCCCCCGCTTGCGGGCACGCCGCACCTCGGCAGCACAGCCCTCGTCGTGGATCAGCACGGTCGTGCCAGGGATGGCGGCCAACACTTCTTGGGCTTCGACCAGTCGACGGCGATCCCATACCTGAATTTCTTTCGGCAGGGTCTGGTACGACTCTTTCGCCATGTCGTCGGTCGTGATGATGACTCGCGCCACGCCTTGAGTGAGAAGAACCTCGGCCACCTCTGGAACCGAGAGCTGTCCCTCGGGGTTCTGGCCTCCGGTCATAGCGACCGTGTCGTTGTAGAGCAGCTTGTAGGTGATGTTCTTGCCCGACGCGATGGCCGCGGTGACTGCGAGTCCGCCCGAGTGGAAGTAGGTGCCATCGCCGAGGTTCTGGAACAGGTGCGATCGCTCGACGAAGTTCGCCATGCCAATCCACTGCGTGCCCTCGTTGCCCATTGCTGTGAGGCCGACCACTTCGCCGATGCGCTCGTGCGAACCGAGGATCGACATCGTGTGGCAACCCACGCCGGCGCCGACGAGCGAACCGGCTGGCACCTCGGTGCTCTTCGAGTGCGGGCAACCAGAGCAGTATGACGGTGTGCGAGCAACCGAGAACGCCACGGGGATCTTGGTCCGCTTGCGCTTCTCTGGAACAAGTCGATCGCCGACCTTGCCTTCGAGCCTGCGGCGAATCGGAGTAACGAGTGCATCGGCGTCGAGTGCGCCCCACGCGGGGAGCAGGGTTTCGCCCTCGATGGTCTCTTTGCCGACTACGTTCGGGCGATCGGCGTGGTAGTACAGCGCCTCCTTGATGTTGCGTTCGAGGATGCCGTGCTTCTCCTCGATCACGAAGACCTCTTCGAGGCCCTTGGAGAACGTCCGGATGGTCTCGGGGTTGAAGGGCATCGGCATCGACATCTTGAACAGACGTATGCCCGCAGCCGCAATGTCGTCCTCGGTTCGCAGCCCGAGCCGCTCCAGTGCTTCACGAACCTCGCGATAGGTGATGCCGCTCGCCACGATGCCGATCCAGGCATCGCTCGGATTCACCGTGGCCGCGTTGAGTTTGTTCACCGTTGCGTACTCACGAGCCAATGCGTGCCGTACCTCGATGAGGTTCTTCTCCATCGTGAGCGCGTTGGGTCCGAGAAGGTGTGCGTTTGGCGAGTGCTCGTACGGCTTGCCATCGATAGTCGGGATGATGGGCTGGATACGGTCGGGATCGAGGTCGATGCTGGCCGTCGCATCGGCAACATCGGCGACGATCTTCAACGCGCTCCACATACCGGTAGCTCGCGAAAGCGCGATTGCATGTCGACCGAGGTCCAACGCCTCACCGGGATCGCCGGGGTAGAGGATCGGTATGTACATGTCGGACAACAGGCCGGCAGAGGACGACGCAATGGTCGACGACTTTGCGCTCGGGTCGTCGCCGACGAGCGCCACGGCACCGCCCAATATCGAGGTTCCTGCAATGGTGGCGTGACGTATTGCGTCGGCGGCCCGATCGACACCAGGGGCTTTGCCGTACCAAATGCCAACCACACCGTCGTAAAGCGAGTCGCTCTGAACAGCAGCGAGTTGTGAGCCCATCACCGCGGTTGCTGCGTACTCTTCGTTCAGACCTTGGCTGAACTCGATTGGTAGGTCCGGGTGCTTTGCCGACGCTCGCTCGACCGCACTGCCGTATCCACCGAGCGGTGAGCCTTGATAACCGGAGATAAACGAGGCCGTGTTGTGGCCACGTCGACGGTCGGCGCGAAGTTGTTCAGCCGGCAGCCGTGCGAGTGCATCGATCCCCGTCAGGAACACGGTGCCGTGGTCCTTGACGTAGCGGTCGTTGAGGTCGTACTCGGCTATGGTCATTTGCTTACCGTTCGTCGTTCGTGCGATCTTCTTCCTCTAGTAGATACGAAAACGCTGTCTCAGTGCCGAAAATCAAAGATAATTCGGAGAATAACCCCGCTATCCGAATAAATGACGGAAAAGAGATAACCTAAACTCCGAAAACCGAACGTTACGGAGGTCACACTATGGACCGACTCACGACATCAGCTGATCTCACGCTCGCTGCCGAGTTGCAGCGCGACGCTCGCCAGACAAACCGAGCCCTTGCAAAGAAAATCGACCTTGCACCATCGACCACTCTCGCGAGAGTCCGCGACCTCGAAGCCAGGGGAGTGATCGACGGCTACCACGCCAATGTCGATCTCGCCGCCCTCGGTCGTTCGGTGCAGGCACTCGTGTTTATTCGCTTTCAGCCCAAGACCGAAGAACTTGTCAACGGTTTCCTGGACGAGGTCTGGGAACTTCCCGAAGTGATCGGCATCGATCTCATCAGCGGTATCGAGGATGCGGTAGTGCATTTGGCGGTGCCCGATGTAGAGGCGCTCCAGCGTGTGGTGATGGGACAGATCAGCACCCTCGAAGGCGTATTCGACGAGCGAACGTCTCTACTGTTCGGGCACCGGCGCAAGACCGTGATCGAGCCGCTCGAATGATGTGTCGAGAGCAGTTGGGCAGCGATGGGACGAATGAACACCGCGCCGTCTGCGCATCATGCGGTCTGGCGGGGTAAACACTTCGTCGTGCAGCAGATGGCCGGTTCTGGCGATGAAGTACTCATCGTTGGAAACTTCTCCGATGACCCGTTCGCAATCGATGTCGCGTTTGCGTTCGGCCAAGTCGAGGAGATCGCTGATCTCATCAGCATCAAGACGTTCGCGAACGGCGAGTTCTGTCCCCGTTTCATCAGTGACGAGACCGACTTATCCTCGATTGGTTCGACGCTCGCTGGCAAGACCGTCGTCATCGTCAGCACGACCAACCGCATTGTGAGCCGCAACAATCTTGCAATGCGCAACATGTTGATCGCCCGCGCGGCGAAAGACAATGGGGCCGCGTCGGTCGTGCTCGTCGAACCAGACCTCTTCTATAGCGCCCAAGACCGAGGGCCTCACCCCGATCAGGGAACGACAGCGGTCAAACGCGACGAGGAAGACCTCAAGAAGTTCGACGGGCAACCATTCTCCGCTCGCCTCTACGCCGAAATGCTCAAGTTGGCTGGGGTCGACCAGGTGGTCACCATCCACAACCATTCGCCGTCGGTGCAGTCCGAGTTCTTGTCGGTCTTCGACGGCAATTTTCACAACCTCATTCCGTACGACATCTACGTCGACTACCTGCGCGAGTCGAACATCATCGATGCCGGATCGAGTGGTGAACGTCTTGCGCTGTGCGCTCCCGACAAGGGCGCCCGCGACTTCACGATGGAGATGTTTCGCCGCCTCGATCTTCCCGATGCGAAGTTCATCATGCTCGACAAAGAACGTTCGGGAGAGCGCGATGTCGAAATCACACTTCATCCAGAGTCGGACATGGACTTTGAAGAAATCCAGGGCTACGACGTCGTCCTCTTCGATGACATGGTGCGGACCGGCTCGACGGTCGTCAGGTCGTGTGAGTTCATTCAAAAGGTCGACCCAGGCCGCGTTGTCTTTTGCGTGACGCACTTCTATGCGAGCGACGAGGGCCGAGAGAAGCTAGCGAACCCGGCGATCGACGAGATACTCACCCTCAACTCACTTCCACCGATTCTCAACCGAGACGTACAGGGCCGGCTGCGGAAGAAGCTAGTGGTTCTCAAAATTGAGATCTGGTTGGCCCAGAAGTTGGGCGAGATTCTCGGCGTCGATACGCCAACAGAGGCATCTCGCTATCGGATTGACATGTCCTCGAAGAACCCACGATTCACTCGCAAGATCCACGGCAACGACGAACTCTCCGACCTGCGATAGCCCAAGTCGCGCAACCGGGTGTTCAGCCCTTGGGTGGTCGGAGAACGAGTTCTGGGGTCCGGGCTTTGTACGACTCGTAGTCGGGTTGACCACCCCACTTTTTGTCGCTTCGGCGCTCGAGCATGGGAACTCCGCTGATGCGCGTGAGCAACACGAACACAAAGACCGGTGAGATCAACGTGGCGTACTGCAAGCCGCTCAACGCGGGCACCACCATGATTGCCATGCCGGTCCACAACATGATCTCGCCGAAGTAGTTCGGGTGACGCGACCACGACCACAGGCCGACGTTGATGAACTTCCCATTATTCGCCGGGTCGTTCTTGAACGCGGTCTTCTGATCGTCGGATGCCTTCTCGATAGCAAAGCCGATCATCCACACGAAGAAGCCAATGACGCCGAGGATGCCAAAGCCGGTTTTCGATCCCGAAGTCATGGCCGCAAAGGCAGCGCCGGCGGTAAGCGTGACCCACAACCCTTGGAGCATCCAGGCCATTAAGAATCGCGGCGCGCTGTGTTTGATGCGGTCGAATCGGCGATCGCCATCGGACTTCTTCACCCTCGCGTACAGGAATGTTCCGAGTCGGCCAGCCCAGATGTAGATAAACACCGCGGCGAGAACGGTCCGAGTGTCGTAGGTGTCGGTCGTGACAAAGGCGATTGTGGTGACCGTGAGGTAGGTGATCGATCCAGTGAGGTCGTAGTAATGGTCGGTGCGGGCGAGAAACGACGGGATGAACGCTGCGATGTTCATACCGAAGGCCACGATCACGAGCAGCGCGAACGTTGGGATCGGACCGGTCGTCTCGCCTCCGCTCGATCCAAGGAACGCAAAGATCAGCCCGAGTACAGCCGCGATCGCGATACCGATCAGTGCGGTGCGTTCGGCCTTCTTTGCCGCCTCAGCGCCTTCACTCATGAGAACACTTTCTCGAGGGCGCGTTCGGCGGCACCCATGCCGGCCATACCGTGCACGGCTGCGCCCGGTGTTGTGCTCGCGCTGCCGAAGAAGATCGTGTCGTCAGCGGTATCGAACGGGTTGGCTTGAACCATTGGACGGGCGAAAAGTTGGGTGCCCGCATGGCTGCCGCCGCCAATGTCTCCGCCGATCAGGTTCATATTGGTCGCTTCGAGCTGTGCGGTGTTGGTGCTGTGCTTGGCGCGGGTGAGGTCACGGAAACCGGGAGCGAAGCGTTCGATCTGGCTCTCGATTGCCTCGGTCTGATCGACCGTCGAGCCGTTGGGGACATGACAGTACGCCCATGCGGTGTGCTTGCCCTCGGGTGCTCGGCTGGTGTCGAACTGTGTGTGTTGGGCAAGTAAGACGAACGGGCGGTCGCTGTGGCGACCAGCTGCAACCTCGGCCTCGGCGTGGACGATCTCGTCGAGCGTCCCTCCGAGGTGAACCGTGCCAGCCTCGGCAACATCGGGGTTCGCCCACGGGATCGGTTCGTCGAGCGCAAAGTCGACCTTGAACGCCCCCGGCCCGTACTTCCACTCGCCGAGTTTTGCTCGATACGACGACGGGAAACGATTGCCCACGATCGATTCGAGCTGGCTTGGGCTGAGCGAGAAGATCGTGGCGCGGGCTTCGGGCATATCCTCCATCGATTCAACCGGGTGGCCGGTTCGGATCTCTCCACCGAGGCTTCGAAGGATCGATGCCATCACATCGACTACCGATTGGGCTCCACCGGCGGGGAAGCCCCATCCGACCGAGTGGCACAACGAACCGAGGAACAAACCAAAGGTAGAGGTGAAGGGTGCAGTGAGTGGAAGAATTGCGTGCGCAGCATGACCGGCGAACAGGGCTTGTCCCAAGTCGCCCTTCCAGACTTGCTTCGCGGTCGTGGCCGCCGGGGGAGCGCTGGTTGCGCCGAACCTTGCGCCGAAGATCGGGTGCTTGGGAACCCGGAGCAGCGGACGAAGGGCCAGGTCGGTGAGCTCGTCGAGCTTGTCGATGTAGGGCGAGTAATAACGCCGGTATGCCTTCCCATCGGGGCCGAGCCCGTCGACGGTGCGCGCGAAGTCTCTCCACGCAATGGCGGCGCGGCCACCATCGAGAGGATGCGCTGCCGCAGCCGGCGGGTCGATCCACTCAAAGCCATGTGCGGTCATCTCGTCGGCAATGCCTGCAAAGAACGGCGAAGCCTTGATCATCGGGTGGATGGCTGAACCGACGTCGTGTATGAAACCTGGTTCGGTGAGTTCGGCGGATCGAGCCGCCCCACCGATGGTGTTGTTCGCCTCGAGTACGACGACCGACTTGCCCGCCTGAGCGAGCGTGATCGCCGCAGCTAAACCGTTCGGTCCAGCCCCGACGATGACCGCATCGAGGTCGGGCGAGCGCGAAGTGGATGCCATGGCAAAAGCCTAGGTGCGCTGAACGTTCGACGTAGACCCGAGTCGTGGAATGCTGTGGGTGTGACGATTCTCCTGAACCCTTGGGGCGAACCAGAGCGTTGGTTCAAGGCCTTCTCCGAATTGCTGCCCGACGAAGAACTCGTGCTGTGGCCGGACAACCCCGACCCATCCGCTGTCGAAATGCTCATCGCTTGGCGTATGAAACGCAGCGACCTCGCCACGTTCACCAACTTGCAAACGATCTTCTCGATGGGGGCCGGTGTCGATCAATGGCTCCGTGAAGGGTCACCAGAAGTTCAGTTGGTTCGCCTCGCCGATCCGGCAATGTCGGACGAGATGACGTCGTACGCGCTGCATTGGGTGGCGCATTATCAACGCGACTTCGATCAGCGCTTCGATCCAACGGGTTCTGCTCCGTGGGGGATCAACCAGGCGCCGGTCTCTCGCGAATACCGGGTTGGGTTGCTTGGTTTTGGACAGATCGGACGCCGGATCGGCTCCGCGTTCAATGACCTTGGGTATCAGGTTCGGGCGTGGACGCGTTCGGGTGTGGACGACGACTGGGTGAAGTCGTATTCGGGGACCGAGCAACTCGAGGCTTTCCTCGGGGACTGCGATGCGGTCATCAACATCTTGCCGAACACACCCGCGACGGCTGGGCTCCTCACAGCTGCTCGATTCGCACAGTTCAAGCCGGGCTCGACGTTCGTGAACATCGGGCGCGGCACCGTGGTCGGTAGTGAGGCTGACCTCATCGCCGCAGTCGATGCAGGTCACCTCGGCGCAGCGGTTCTCGACGTCACGAACCCGGAACCGCCAGAGAACGATGCACCGATCTTCAACCACCCCAAGATTCGGGTGACGCCGCACATCTCCGGGATGACTCAACTGGCTACCGCAGCAGAACTGATCGCGGCCAACATCGGCCGCATCCGCCGGGGCGAAGCACCATTCCCCGTAGTAGATCGCACCGCCGGCTACTGATTTGGATCACCGCGCCAGCGACTCCGTCGCGATTTTGGCGCTCCGATCCAAATCAGGCGTTTTTCCCTTTCAGGGGGAGGGTTCAAGCGGCACGCAGCTTGGGCGCCGGAGGCGGCGGCTGTTCGGTGGCGGCGG
>CAZBTI010000081.1:0-5737 GCA_964494395.1 uncultured Acidimicrobiales bacterium
GCAGAGCGAAACGGCGCTGCGGTCATTCGAGCGCTTGGGCAATCCCCGACCGCCGAGTATCGCGCCCGGCAACTCGAGGTTGGCGAGACAGCTGTCGGCGTTTCGACGCCGTACCTGCAACCAAAGCTCGACGACGGTGGCGTGCTGTCGACCGACGAGATCATTCGTCGTGGCGTGTTCGACGCCATTGGTTTGCGTCTGCGCTTCTCCGACCAGACCCTCCATGCCCGTAACGAACCAGACGACCTCGTTGCGCGCATCGTCTTCGACATGTCCGAGCAACTTCGGTGCGAGTCGTTGGTGCCCGATTCACTCCCGGGGGTGAAGCGCAACACCCAAGTGGCGTTTGAGGCTTGGGGTCGGAGCGAACAACTGTCGTCGACGGCGATTGGCCTGCTGCTCTTTACGGTGATGCACGTCGTGCGCTCGCGACTGGTGGCTCCGATAAACGACGATCTCATCGAGGATCAGATCGAGAGCACACGGTTTACCTTGGCAACGCAGATCGGTGCCAACGTGCGGGCGATGTCGCATACGACGGAGAACCAGGAAGCATTTGCTGCACACGCCTTGTCTCTGGCCGCCACGATCTCGGGCATGGTCGCCGACTCATCCGAGACCGCTACCGAGGCCAACACAGCATCGGCATCGCTGTTCGTGCCGCCGGAGTGGGCAAACCTCGAACCCGACGAGGGCGACGTGCATGTCGGTGGCATCACCGCCCCAAACGAACACATCGACCCGACCACGCTCGATACCATTGGTGGTTACCGAGTCTTTACCCGTGCGCACGATGTCGAACGTGCTGGCCAAGACCTGTACCCCACCGATCGGCTTCGAGAGCTTCGTGAGTCGCTCGACGAGCAAGTCGCTGCCCAGTCCGTCAGTCCATTCACGTTGGCTCGGCGTCTACAGCGGCTGTTCATCGGGGCTGAACGCGACGGCTGGCGTAGTGGCGAAGACGAAGGCGTCCTCGATGGAGCACGACTGGGGCAGGTCATTGCGAACCCCATGAACCATTCGGTCTTCCGCCAAGAGCGCTACCGACCGGTCGCACCCGCAGTGGTGTCGTTCTTGATCGATAACTCGGGTTCGATGAAGCGTCAGCGACACCAGACCGTCACCGTGCTCGTCGACACCTTGGCCCGCGCACTCGATCTCGCTGGCGCAACGAGCGAAGTCCTCGGCTTCACCACCAACGCCTGGAACGGTGGCGAGCCGCTTCGTGAGTGGCGCCGTGCCGGCGAGCCCACCAACCCTGGCCGACTCGCAGAGGCCAGCCACATCATCTACAAAGACGCAGACACACCGTGGAAGCGCAGCCGTCTCTCCGTCGCTGCGATGATGAAGACACAGCATTTCCGGGAAGGCATCGATGGCGAGGCCGTCGTGTGGGCCTATCGCCGCTTGCTTTCCCGTCCGGAACCGAAGAAGTTCCTCATCGTGTTGAGCGACGGCGTACCGATGGAGGCAGCCACGCTCAACGCCAACGGCGAGGGCTATTTGGAAACACACCTGCGCAGGGTCACCCAACACATCGATCGTGATCGGGTAGTCACGCTCGGTGCGGTCACGATCGACCAGTCGGTCGACATGATCTTCAACAAGAGCGTGCAAATGGACCTCAGCGGCACACTCACCTTGGGTGAGTATCGGTTACTCGAAACACTCTTCGCCTAGCCCCGCATTTGTTACAGCGACACGGTCTCCAAGCAATGGCTGACCCCGGTGGCTGCTAGCGGTGTCGGAAGAGGATGGTGCGAGCCACTTCCACAGTGCCCGAGATTGCCTTGCTGCGGCCGTCGTTGGTGACGACCATTGCGGTGTGTCCGGATTTCAGATCCATAAGCGCCGTTGCAGCCCACATGGTGTTCGACCCTTGTTGGCCATGGGTTGCTCCAGCTGCACCGGCTGGAATCCATCCCATGGACATCGACTTCCCCTTCGGACCGTCGGGTGTCGAAAGGAGGCGCTCGATCGACCGGCTTGAGATGAGCGGTTCGCCATTATTGAGGAAGACGCGCTGGAATCGGGCCCAATCGCCGATCGCCATGTGGTAGCGGCCAGCCGGGGTAAAGACCGTTGGATTGTCGGCCATGGAGAGATCCTCGGCCGGGTTACCTAAGCCAGCGGAGAGCGGACCGATTGGGAGCTTTGCGGGATGGCCGAGCACGTCCGGTGGCGCACCAACCCCAGCACTCGTAATGCCGAGAGGTTCCCATACGTAGGTCGTAAGGGCATCTTCGAAGGAGGTGGAGGCCAAACGGTCGATCGCTGCGCCCGCCATGATGTAGCCGAGGTTGGAGTACAGGAACTCCCCCGGTTTCTTTGGAGCCTCTCGAAGGATGTCGTTAGTCGTTTGTGTTCTTTGCTCTGTTGGTGGTGCTTCCCATTTGTGGAGGCGCATCATGTCGGACCCAGGCGGGTTCGCTGGAACTCCAGCTCGGCACACGAGCAAGTCATCGATGGTGACCTTCGTCCATCCGGTATCCGCCCCGTCAAGGTCAGGAAACAGATTCGCTAGCGGTGTTCCCCACTCGGCTAGACCTTCTTCGACGAGGCGAGCGAAGAGCACAGCAGTGATTGCCTTCGTGCACGATCCAATGTGCCACTGATCGTCGATGGTGGCGAGATCAGTGGGGTTCGTTCGCGACCGGCTCCCGACCACATCGATCCCGAGCAGTTCATCAGCGTCAGTTACCGCACCAATGACCGCAGGCACCTTCGTCTTCGTCCGAAATCTCTCGAGCTCGTCTCTCACATACGGTCCAAGAGTTCAGCCTTTTTGGCTTGGAACTCTTCGTTGCTGATGGCGCCGCGAATGCGCAGCTCATCGAGCTTGGCGATCTGGTCGGGGATCGAGTCTTCAGCGGACAGCCCTGCACTCGCACGGCCCATCTTTTCGAGCCTGCGCGTCTCGTAGGCTTCCTTCTGGTTGTAGATCTCGGCCTGCACGAGGTTGGGCTTGCGAATATTGGTGAATGTCTGCCTACCGCCCTCACCGGCGCTCTCGATTCCGAGGTGGCCCGATCCGGCGAGCCGTTCGAATGCGGTCTGTTCGAAGAACACGGTGTTGATTCGGTCGAGTGGGATCTCGATGCCGTTCTTGGCGAACACGCCCTTACGTGAGATCACTCGTTCGGTGGTGACCACGAAATCGGTGGTGCTCCACTCGGCGTAGCGCTTTGCGAAGATCGCGAGAACGACGAGGACGAGTAGCCCAATGATGACCTGGCCGATAGTCCAAAGCGTGCCGTCTCCGCCTAGGCCGACAATTCCGAGCCCCCCGAAGACCAGGACGGCGAGGAGAACGCTGATAGGGGCGATCGTCCACCAGTGTGGGTGCATGTCGACGACGACTTGTTCATCGTCGCTGAGTAGGTCAGGTGAGAATCCCATTCGTTGGAATGGTAGCAACACTTGCCCGGGCAAGTGATTGTCAGACCCGCTCGATAGTGTCGTGCTGTGATGGATTCTGCCTCCTCCCAGATTCTGGCTGGCCTCAACGACGAACAGCACGCTGCGGTCACAAGCGAGGCACAACAGCTCGTGATTCGCGCTGGTGCTGGTTCTGGAAAGACTCGGGTCCTCACGCGCCGCATTGCCTATGGGGCAAGCGAGGATCTGCTCGATCCACGGCGTGTCTTGGCTCTCACCTTCACTCGCAAGGCAGCGGGCGAGCTCAACCATCGCCTTCGCCAACTGGGGTTGCGCCAATCGGCTGCTGCTGGCACCTTCCACGCGATTGCGCTTTCGCAGCTGCGCCGCAAGTGGGAGCAGCAAGGCACTGCCGCCCCCACGTTGCTCGATCGCAAGTTCGGTTTTGTGGCTCGCCTCGTGCCGCGAGTGAACGATCGCACCACTCCGCTCGACCTCGTGTCCGAGATCGAATGGGCAAAGGCTCGCCGCATCCAACCAGATCGGTACGCCGAGGAGGCTCGCAAGAACGATCGCAAGCCGCCGATGGAGCCCGAACGCGTTGCGCAGATCTACGAGCAGTACGAAGAGGCCAAGGCCAAGCGCAACCTGATCGACTTTGACGACATTCTCATCTTGTGCGGGCGAATGCTCCAGCGAGATCGCAATGCAGCAGAGGCTTTCCGCTGGTCTTTCCGCCATATCTTTGTCGACGAGTTCCAGGATGTGAACCCGCTGCAGTTCGCCTTGTTGAAGGTGTTTGCCGGCCCCGACCCAAACCTGTGTGTTGTTGGCGATTCTCGTCAGGCCATTTACGCATGGAACGGCGCCGACAGCTCATATCTCGACGATTTTACCAATCACTTCCCGGCGGCCGAAGTTGTTTCGCTTCGCCAGAACTACCGGTCGACTCCGGAGATTCTTCGTTGCGCGTCTGCCGTGTTGCCCGCTCAAGACTCACTCGAGCCCACGCTCCCTTCAGGGCCCGCGCCGTCGATTGCCAACCACACCGACGACAAGGCCGAGGCGCGTGCCATCGCCCGAGCGCTACGAAACAAACACAGTGGCCGGACTCGCTGGCGCAACATGGCCGTTCTTGTTCGAACCAATGCTCAGGTGGCCTTGCTCGCTGAAGCCCTCTCCGATGCCGAGATCCCGGTGGCTGCGCGCGGTGAAGGCAAGCTGATCGAGCGTCCCGAAGTCCTCGATGCAATCGACGCGATCCGCCGTTCGGGCCAGCCCCTCTCCGAGGCTCTCAACGATCTCAGCGCTCGCATTTCCGGGCCCGACACCGACTCCAAAGACGACTCCGGAGAGGTCGACCAGTTCGAGGGGCTCGACGATATGTCGTCTGACGACCTCATCGATGGAGATGCCGTCGACGGCGACAACGTCCGCGAAGCTGAACGCCGCCAACTCCTGAACGCGTTTGTACGGCTCGGACGAGATCATCTCGCTGTCGATGCGAACGCGACGTTGCAATCATTCATCGATGCCCTGAAGTCGGGAGCGAACGAAGCAGCGACAGCGGGCGGCGATCGGGTCGACGTCACCACCTTCCACCAGGCGAAGGGCCTCGAGTGGGATGTTGTGCACGTGGCCGGCATGGAGCGCGGTCTCTCCCCTATTGGGCATGCCAAGACACCCGATGCCGTCGCTGAAGAGCATCGACTCATCTATGTAGCTCTCACTCGGGCGCGGCGTCACCTCCATCTGCATTGGGCTAGCGAGCGACGCTTTGGCGACCGTAAATCGAACCGAAGTCCATCGCCGATGCTCGACGACATTGGTGCGGCCTCTCGCGGCGAGGATCCACGACGTGCGCGTTCGAAGAGCGCCCGAAACGCCGCCGAACTCCGCAAGGGCATGTCGACCAGCAACGGCGGCTCCCGAATGAAGGCCGCCAAGGACGAGTCCGATCCGGTCTTCCAGGCACTCAAGAAATGGCGTCTCTCAATCGCCCGCGCTCACGACGTCCCGGCCTTTGTGGTGTTCAACGACAAGACCCTGCACGCCATTGCCCACGACCGCCCGGACGACAAGCGAAGCCTCCTAGACGTAACCGGAGTAGGCCCAGCCAAAGCAGAACAGTACGGAGAAGAAGTCCTCCGCTTAGTGTCTGAAAACGTATCGGATCAGTCCTAGCAGGCTTCCCCGAACCCGAGTTGCTCGCCCAGGGGCTCACAACATCGCACGAGCAAACACCGCCCCAGGCGCACCGCCTCCGTGGCTCTGGAACGGCCCCCGGAGGGGACGATGGTCCGACGCACGAGCAAACACCGCCCCAGGCGCACCGCCTCCGTGGCTCTGGAACGGCCCC
>CAZBTI010000081.1:5837-16625 GCA_964494395.1 uncultured Acidimicrobiales bacterium
CGCACGAGCAAACACCGCCCCAGGCGCACCGCCTCCGTGGCTCTGGAACGGCCCCCGGAGGGGACGATGGTCCGAGGCGGGTAGTGAGCAAAAATCAGCGGCGGAGCCGCTTTGCTCCCTACCCGCCGAGGAGACTGCTCAGCAGTTGGTCTTGTTCTTGCGCGTGGATGCGGGCGGAGCCGGTTGAGGGGCTGCCCGATTCTGGGCGGGAGAACCGCTGAATGGTGTGGGTATTGCCGTGTCGCTCGTAGAGGCGACCCTTGACGAAGTTCCACGCTCCCATGTTCTCGGGTTCTTCTTGGAGCCAGCAGATGCGGCGAGCGTTTGGATGTGCAGCGACCACCTTTGCCACTTGCTCGGCAGGCCACGGATAGAGCTGTTCGACACGCGTGATCAACGTATGAGCTCCGGTCTGGTCACGACGGGCGAGAGCGTCGACGGCAACCTTGCCAGTCGCGAAGACCAAGTCGATGACCTCGTCTGCGGCTGGAGGGTTGGGGTCCTCGAGTGTCTCTTGGAAGACTCCGTCGGTAAGCGACGAGACCGGCGAGCGGGTGGTCTTGGCCCTGAGTAGTGACTTCGGGGTAAATACGACGAGTGGGCTGCGTACCTGTCGCTTCATCTGGCGGCGAAGAAGGTGGAAGAACTGGCCTGCGGTGGTCACGTTCGCGATCTGCACGTTGTCTTCGGCGGCGAGCAGCAGGAAGCGTTCGACGCGAGCCGACGAGTGTTCGGGGCCTTGACCCTCGTAGCCGTGCGGCAGCAACATGACGAGGCCCGAGTGTTCTTCCCACTTGTCCTTTGATGCCATGATGAATTGGTCGATGACGATTTGGGCGCCGTTGACGAAGTCGCCGAACTGCGCTTCCCAGAGGGTAAGCACATCAGGCCGCTCTACCGAGTATCCGTACTCGAAACCGAGAGCGGCGTATTCAGATAGGAGCGAGTCGTAGATCCAGATGTTTGAATTGCGTTCGGTATTTGCGAGCGGAACGATCTCGTCGCCGTTCTCGTAGTCGAACAGCGTCGAATGACGGTGAGAGAACGTTCCTCGACGAGAGTCCTGGCCCGCCAGTCGGATCGAAATTCCCTCGCTCAGTAGGGTGCCGTACGCGAGTGCCTCACCAAGCGCCCAGTCGACTTCACCGGCTGCATACATTGCATCGCGCGCAGCGAACTGGTTTCCCAGTTTCGGGTGAATGGTGAAATCGTCGGGCAGTTGATTCAGTGCGGCGTACACCGCATCGAGATCGGCCTTGTCGATCTTCGTGTGCGCCGGCGGCAAGACGCCAACCGGTTGGGCCGGTTGAGCTGCAACGATGTCGGGGTCTCGCTCTATCGACCGGGTCGTGTCGAGGGCCTGTTGGAGACGAGAGCGGAAATCGTCGAGTGCCTGCTCGGCCTCTTCGACGGTGAGGTCGCCGCGCTTGATGAGTGCTTCGGTATAGAGCATGCGCACCGAGCGACGGGCCTCGATGGCCTTGTACATGAGCGGTTGGGTGTAGCTGGGGTCGTCGCCCTCGTTGTGACCATGGCGGCGGTAGCCAATGAGGTCGATGACGACGTCCTTATTAAACTTCTCTCGGTATTTGAACGCCAGCTCGGCAACACGCACGCAGGCTTCGGGGTCGTCGGCGTTGACGTGGAAGATCGGTGCCTGGATGAGCTTCGCGACATCGGTCGAGTATTCGCTCGAGCGTGCAGCGTGCGGCGCGGTCGTGAAGCCGAGTTGGTTGTTGATGATGACGTGGATACTGCCGCCGACTTTGTAACCACGGATCTGGCTGAGGTTGAGCGTTTCGGTGACGACGCCTTGGCCTGCAAAGGCGGCGTCGCCGTGAATCAGCAACGGAAGCACCGGATAACGACGACCGGGGACTATGTCTTGTGCGTCCATCTTGGCTCGCGCAGTTCCAATGACGACAGGGTCCACAGCTTCGAGGTGCGACGGATTCGCCGCGAGCGTGACGGGGATCGTGTTGCCGTCGCGGGAAGTGAAGTCACCGGTCTGGCCGAGGTGGTATTTCACATCGCCCGAGCCCTGCACGGCGTCGGCGGTGATTGCGCCTTCGAACTCTTCAAAGAGTTGGCTGTAGTCCTTGCCGACGATGTTGACGAGCACGTTGAGACGTCCGCGGTGAGCCATGCCAATGACCGCATCGCTCATACCAGCGTCCGCCGCCTGACCGAGCAGGCTGTCGAGCACGGGGATTGTGCTCTCTGCTCCTTCGATGCCGAATCGCTTCTGACCTATGTACTTGGTCCCGAGGAACTTCTCGAGAGCCTCAGCTGCGTTGAGGCGACCGAGGATATGGCGCTGCTTGTCTTTTTCGATCTCGACTGTCTCGCCTTCGACGTGCTCTTGGATCCATCGTTTCTCTTCAGGATTCGCGATGTGGGTGTACTCGATGCCGGTTGTGCGGGCGTATGCGTCGCGCATGATGCCGAGAATGTCCGCGAGCTTCATTCGAGAGCGACCGTTCGAGGCCTGAGGCCCGAGCAGTGCTTCGACGTTGAACTCGCGCTCGAGGTCCCAGATGGTGAGGCCGTAACTGGCGGGGTCAAGCTCCGGATGCATCGAGCGGTCCATAAGACCGAGCGGATCGAGGTTGGCAATGAGGTGGCCGCGCACTCGATAGGCGTTGACCAACGAGTTGACCTTGACCTGACGTTCGATGAGCGAATCCGCGTCGTCGACCGGGTTGTTGTCCCTGCGCCAGCGAACGGCGTCGTAGGGCACGCCCATGGTCTCGAGCACGCCTTCGTAGAAGTTGTGCTCACCGATCAACAGTTCGTTGATGGCCTTCAAGAACAAGCCGCTTTCGGCGCCTTGGATGATTCGGTGGTCGTAGGTGGAAGTCACGGTGACGACCTTCGACACGCCGATCTCCGCCAGCTTCGCTGGGTCTGCAGCGGTGAACGCCGTTGGGTAGGCAATCGAGCCGAGGCCGACGATCACGCCTTGCCCAGGCATAAGGCGAGGTACAGATTGGACTGTGCCGATGCCGCCGGGGTTGGTGAGGCTGACCGTGATGTCGCTGAAGTCGTCGAGCGTAAGTTTGCCAATTCGTCCACGACGCACGAGGTCGTCAAAGGCGTCGACAAAGCCTGCAAAGTCGAGGTCTTGAGCGTTTTTGATGCTCGGCACCATCAGGGTCCGCGATCCGTCCTTCTTCTCGACATCGATTGCGATTCCGAGACCGACGGACTCGCGCCGAACAATGTTGGGTTTGCCATCGTCGCCTTCGACGTATCCGTTGTTCATTGCGGGCACGAAGTCAGCTATTGCTCGCACGACTGCGTAGCCAATGATGTGGGTAAAGCTGACCTTGCCGCCGCGAGTACGACCCAAGTGTCCGTTGACGATCTTGCGATTGACCTCGAGCAGTCGAGCGGGAATATCCCGGAAGCTCGTCGCTGTCGGAACGTCGAGACTTGCCTCCATGTTCTCGACGATCTTCGCAGCGACCCCACGCAGTGGTTCGCTGCCCTCAGGCAAGGCCTCTGCTGGCTTGTCTTCAGATGCAGCCTGCCCGTTCGTGCTCGCTGGCGGGGTCGGAGCCGGGGTTGGAGCTGGCGAAGCGGCGGGCTGATGCGCGGGTGTTGCAGCCGCGACGGTTGCTTGACCGGTCGCCGATGCTGCTTCTTGGGCAGCGATAGCGGGTGTGGAATCGACAGGAGTCATCGCTGTTCCTGACCCTGGCCGATATCCAACGAAGAATTCTCGCCAACTCGGAGAGAGCTCACCGGGATTCTCGAGATACACCCGATACATCTCATCGACGATCCATGCGTTAGCGCCCAAGTCGGCGCGCGAATTTGAAGTCACACAATCAGACTAACGAGGCCCCTCACTGGAGACGGTCTCCTTCACGAGTTGTTTGCATATTTGCGCACGGAATAGCTTTGCCCGATGCGAATCGTCACGTGGAACGTGAACTCATTAGGTGTCCGAATGGAACGGGTAACAGAGTGGATTGAGCTCTTCTCCCCCGACGTCCTCTGCCTTCAAGAGACCAAACTTGGTAACGACGCGTTTCCTCACGACGTCTTCACCGACCTTGGCTACGAAAGCGCTCACCACGGTCAGGGCCAATGGAACGGCGTGGCGATTGTCTCCAAGGTCGGTCTCGATGATGTTCGAGCCGATTTCGACGACGGGCGCGGCGAACCCGACCCAGACGCTCGAATTCTATGGGCCACATGCAATGGCGTTCGTGTCGCGACCTGCTACGTGCCAAATGGCCGTTCGCTCGACGACGACCACTACACCTACAAACTCGATTGGCTCGACCGCCTTTCGGCCGACCTCGACAAGAACACCAAACCATCTGACGATCTCTGCATCGTCGGCGACTACAACATCGCCCCCGACGACCGCGATGTCTTTGACCCCAAAGCCATGGTGGGAACAACCCACACCTCGGCCGCCGAGCGCGACAAACTCGCCAACCTTGCAACGTGGGGCGTAACCGATCTTTTCCGTGACCACCATGACGAAGCCGGCTTGTTCTCTTGGTGGGATTACCGCAATGGAGACTTCCACAAGCGTCGCGGCATGCGTATCGACCTTCTTCTCGGCTCGGAGTCGGTCAGAGAACGCACGACCCGGGTCTTTGTCGATAGAAATGCTCGCAAAGGCAAGCAACCCAGCGACCACGCCCCCGTCGTTGCTGACCTTCGCTAAAACTGCCATATCTACCCATCGACCCGACTCCGAGCAGGTCGACGGATGGAGCAGCGACCTGGGTTAGCCTCTCCGGATGCCTGGACTTGAGTTCACTCAACCACTCTTCGCAACTGGAGAAGAGCTTCCCCTATCGATCGGCATCATCCTGCTCCTTGGTGTCGGAGGGCAATGGCTCGCCGGTCGACTCCGCATCCCGGGTGTGCTTCTCCTGTTGACAGCGGGAATTTTGGTTGGACCGGTCTTCAACGTCATCAGCCCTGAAGAGGATTTTGGACCCGACGTTCTCTTCCCGGTCGTCGGTCTCGCCGTCGGTCTACTGCTGTACGAAGGCGGACTCGGGCTCAAACTCGACAGGCTGACAGACGGCAAGGGCGTCATTGTTCGACTCGTCACAGTCGGGGCTCTCGTGACCTGGTTGATTGGCTGGGGAGCAATCACCCTGCTCTTCGACGTTCCGACCCGAGCAGCAGCGCTGATCGCCGCGATCCTCGTCGTTTCGGGACCAACCGTGGTCATCCCACTCCTCCACCTTGCCCGACCACGAGAACCGACCGGATCAATCCTGCGATGGGAAGGAATCGTCATCGACCCTGTGGGCGCCACCCTTGCGATCGTGGTGCTCGATGTCCTCACGAACGAATCAGGCCCGGCCGGCGCAGCCCTTCAAATTGGCATCACTCTCGGGTCGGGCGCCGTGGTCGGCATCGCGTTTGCCGGAATCGCGATGATGGCGTTGCACAAGCATCTCGTCCCCGATCATTTGCTGAATCCCGCGATGTTGGCCATCGCCGTTGCGACTTACGCCATCGCCAACCTGATCGCACCTGAGGGCGGACTGATGTCTACGACCATGCTCGGCATCGTGCTCGCAAACCAGAACTTGGTCCCTCGCTCCCAACTCACGGCATTCAGCGAGGATGTCGGACACCTCATCTTGGGAACGCTCTTCATTGTGCTGGGGGCACTCGTCAACCTTGGCGACCTCGCCGAGGTACTCCCCCAAGCGCTCATCTTGATCGCCGTTCTCGTCTTCATTGCCCGCCCCGCCGCGGTCTGGCTCTCGACCTTGGGCGCTGGCATGGCGTTAAAGGACCGTCAGTTCTTGGCCTGGATGGCTCCGCGGGGAATCGTCGCGGCTTCGGTAGCAACCGTGTTCTCGAACACCCTTGTAGAAGAGGGAGCCGAACCGGTACCCGAACTCGTACCGATCGTCTTCGCAACGGTGATCGTGACCGTGGCGCTCTACGGTCTCACCGCCACTGCCGTTGCGAAGCGGACACGAGTTGCAAAGGTGCAGCCCAATGGAGTTGCTCTCGCCTCGAACAATCCGTTCGTCGTCGATTTGGCTGATGTTCTTGCGCGAAACGAGATCCCTGTCCTCGTCGTCTCGACATCGGCAAGTGTGCAACGGGCAGCGTTGCGAAAGGGTCTCCTCGCCTACGATCGACCGCTCGATAGCGACGACCTCGACCTCACCCTCGATGGTGTTGGGGTAAAGCTTGCTGTGCTCATCACCGACGACGAGAACTTCGCCGTGTTGGCAGCACACCACCTGACTGAACATCTCGGCCGCGCCAACGTCTATCAGGTGAAGCCCGACGACTCAGACGACTTCGAGTCCCGCGGACGGAATGCATTCGGCGCACTCACGTTCTTCAGACTTCAGGCTGGCGTCGCCGAAGGAGGCTTCTTCGAGGTGTCCGGCGAGGCGCTCGACGAGAACGATCGGGCGCTGTTCACGCTCGGCGAGAACCACTCGATTTCGCTTGTCGAGAAGATGCCTGCAGATGATGACCGGGTCATTGCCGTGCACCGGCCATCGGGGGCTCCGCCCGTCCAGAACGCCCTGCATCCAGGACACGAGAACGCATCGAAATAAACACGGGTCTGCGGCGCGGAGTAATCCTGCGTCTCCGAGGCGATGCAACCCGAAAGACTCGGTAGCCTCTGGGCCATGTCTGCGCAGTACATCTACACGATGCACAAGTTGTCCAAGTTCATTCCCCCAGACCGGGACATCCTCAAAGAGGTAAGCCTGTCGTTCATTCCAGGGGCGAAGATTGGTGTGCTGGGCGCCAACGGCGCAGGAAAGTCGACGGTGCTCCGCATCATGGCGGGACTCGACGACGACTACACCGGCGAGGCTCGTCTTACCGACGGCTTCACTGTTGGCCTCCTCGAGCAGGAGCCACAACTCGACGATTCAAAGACCGTTCACGAGAACGTGATGGACGGCGTGGGCGAGGTCGCTGCCCTGCTTACCGAGTACGACGAGGTCTTGGCTGGCTGGTCCGACCCCGACGCCGACTTTGAGAAGTTGGGCGATCGTCAGGCCGAGCTCGAAAAGAAGATCGAAGCCGCAGAGGCGTGGGACTTGAAGCGCACTGTCGAAATCGCGAGCGACGCTCTACGCCTGCCTCCCGGCGACGCAGACGTGACCAACCTGTCGGGCGGCGAGAAGCGCCGTGTCGCTCTTGCACGCCTGCTCTTGTCCCGCCCTGATTTGCTCCTCCTCGACGAGCCAACCAACCATCTCGATGCCGAGTCGGTTGCATGGCTCGAGCGCTACCTCTCGGACTACGCCGGCACCGTCGTAGCCATTACCCACGATCGCTACTTCCTCGACAACGCAGCGGAGTGGATCCTCGAACTCGACCACGGTCGGGCGTATCCCTTCGAGGGCAACTACACGGCGTGGCTGGAAAACAAGCAAGAACGCTTGAAGGCAGAGTCTCGTTCCGATGCCGTCCGCAAGAAGACGATCGCTCGCGAACTCGAGTGGGTGCGTATGGCGCCAAAGGCTCGCCAGTCGAAGGGTAAGGCCCGTCTCGCTGCATACGAGAAGCTGGTGACCGAGCAGAAGGAAGCCGAAGCACGCGCATCGGAGCTGCAAATTCAGATTCCGGCCAACAACCGCTTGGGCGATGTCGTCATCGAGTTCGACGGTGTTTCCAAGGCCTTCGGCGAGAAGCTTCTCATCGACGACCTGACATTTTCCCTGCCCCCTGCAGGCATCGTTGGCGTGATTGGAGCCAACGGCGCTGGTAAGACCACCCTCTTCAAGATGATCACCGGCGACGAGAACCCTGACGACGGAGACATCACGGTCGGAACCACCGTCGAACTCGGGTATGTCGATCAGAGCCGTGACGCCCTCGACCCGAACGCCACCGTGTTCGACGAGATCAGCGGAGGCCACGATTTCCTGTACCTCGGAAAGCGCGAGGTGAACTCACGCTCCTATGTGGCGTCGTTCAACTTCCGCGGTGGCGACCAGACCAAGAAGGTCGGCGTGCTCTCCGGTGGCGAGCGCAACCGTGTGCACCTCTCCAAGGTGCTCAAGTCGGGTGCGAACCTTCTCATGCTCGATGAGCCCACCAACGATCTCGACGTCGAAACGCTTCAGGCGCTCGAAGCTGGCCTCGAAGAGTATCCGGGTTGCGCCGTCGTGATTTCGCACGATCGCTGGTTCCTCGACCGTGTGGCCACGCACATCTTGGCGTTCGAAGGCGACTCTCAGGTGCGCTGGTTCGAAGGCAACTTCAGCGATTACGAAGCGTTCCGCAAGAAGGAACTCGGCGACAACGCTGGCCCAACCCGCATCAAGTACAAGCCACTCAAGCGCTAGCAAGATTTGTACAGGCCCACCGACCGTCACGGTCTGTCAGCCTGTACAAATCTTTTGAGATGAGGGGCCGTTAGGAAACGATTGCGGCCTCGGTGGCTTCGAGAATCTGTTCTTCGGTCACGTCGGGCGCCATCTCGATGATCTTCAGGCCACCTTCCACCACGTCGAAAACACCGAGGTCGGTGATGATCCGGTCGACCACGCCCGTTCCGGTGAGCGGCAGCGTGCACGACTTGAGCAGCTTTGGATCTCCGTGTTTCGACGTGTGATCGGTGATCACCACGACTCGGCCAACACCTGCGACGAGATCCATTGCGCCGCCCATGCCTTTGATGAGCTTGCCCGGAATCATCCAGTTCGCTAGGTCACCGTTTTCTGCAACTTCCATGGCACCGAGGATCGCCATAGCGATCTTGCCGCCGCGAATCATTCCGAACGACATCGAGCTGTCGAAGTAGGAGGTGTGCGGCAGTTCGCTAATCGTCTGCTTGCCCGCATTGATCAGGTCAGCATCGATATCAGCCTCGTCGGGGAACGGACCCATGCCCAGCATTCCGTTCTCAGACTGCAGCGTCACTTCGACGCCGTCGGGAATGTAGTTCGACACCAAGGTTGGGATGCCGATCCCGAGGTTTACATACCAGCCGTCTTCGAGCTCTTGTCCTGCTCGCTCGGCCATTTGGTTACGATCCCATGGCATTAGGCGGTCCTCACTGTCCGTTGTTCGATTCGTTTCTCGTGCTCGCCTTGGATGATCCGGTGAACGAAAACCCCAGGCAAGTGAACGTGATCGGGGTCGATCTCGCCCGGTTCCACAAGTTTCTCCACCTCGGCGACGCAGACCTTGCCGCACATCGCTGCGGCAGGGTTGAAGTTGCGAGCGGTCTTGCGGAAGACGAGATTGCCCGTCGTATCGGCCTTCCATGCCTTAACGATGGAAAGATCAGCGAAGAAGCCCTCTTCCAAGATGTAGGTCTCGCCGTTGAAATCCTTATGTTCTTTGCCTTCGGCAATGACGGTGCCCACGCCGGTCTTGGTATAGAACCCGGGGATTCCACAGCCCGCCGACCGCATGCGTTCGGCGAGTGTGCCTTGAGGATTGAACTCGAGTTCGAGTTCGCCTTCGAGGTACTGACGCATGAATTCCTCGTTCTCGCCGACGTAGGAGGAGATCATCTTCTTGACCTGTTTGGTCTGCAACAAGATGCCGATCCCGAAGTCGTCGACTCCAGCATTATTGGAGGCAAAGGTCAGATCCTTTGTTCCGGCATCGCGAATCGCTGCGAGCAAGAGCTCGGGGATTCCGCACAGGCCGAAGCCCCCAGATGCGATCAACATCCCATTGGTCAGCAAGCCGTCGAGCGCCTCGGCGGCTGAGTCGTAGACCTTCTTCATACACGGACCCCTTCTTCATGGAGCGAACTGTTCCACTGTCTAGCCGCCGAAGCGCGGCTCGGGCACACCGGCGACTCCGAGGTCGGCAACCTTGACCCGCCGTCCGCAAGATGCGTGACAGTAGATAGTCCGAGAGCGCTCAGGCCTTTGCGCTCCCGAGCACGATGTTGTCCTGGCCACCAGGGTTCCCATTTACGCCGTCGAGCGCCATCGCCGCTACCCGATCGACAGCCTCGAGGGGTGCAAATCCAGCTTCTGCTATCCCAGCGTGAATGTCACGCGCTTGCAGGGAAGTTGCTGGGTTCCGATAGTGACACTCGTTGACTCCATCGGTGTAGATCATGAGCAAGTCACCAGCACTCGCTGTGAAGGTGAACTCGGATCCGCCGCGAAGTGATCCTCGTTGGTTGGCGGCAACGAACCGGTTGTCGTGCAGGTTGACCTGCTCGAGTGGACGATCTGGACTAGCAATAGCGAACGTGGAGTCACCAAAGCTCACCCCGAAACCGCGACGGGTTTGCCGGTCGTACACGGCGATCAGAAGCGTGGTCTCGGACTCGGTTTGTGCTGGGTCGCCGTTGCTGAGGAACTCGACCATTTCGGCGAGGTGAGAAAGACTGGACGGGCGGATCTTGGACCAGATCTGGTGGAGACGTGCAATCAGCATGTGACTGGACTCGGGGCCGTAGTGCGCGTCGGCGACAGCCATACCAACCCAGTCCGGCGCTGCGATGAGGCAGAGCGCATCCTCGTTATCGACGGCGTCGTCGTATTTGAATTGTTTGCTCGGTGAGTTGTCGTTGGCACCTACAGAGATCGCGGCGGCCGCTTCCGAACCAACGAGCGTGGAGTCGACCGCGCCGTAGTTCCCGAAGTTCTCGCCGAGCAGCAAAATGCGCCCAAGTCGGGGATCCAGTTCGTTCATGAGCCGCTCAGTGTACGCGAACGAACAAACTGCGCGCAGGATCACCTAGCGTCTTCGGTGCCAAGGACTACGTCCCAATTTTGGCACCTACGAACGCTAGGCCCCTCGTCCCCTTCGGGAAGCGTTCATTCGGCACGCAGCCTGAACGCC
>CAZBTI010000082.1:0-16544 GCA_964494395.1 uncultured Acidimicrobiales bacterium
TTGAGACCCCCAACGGAGCACAAGTCTGGATACCCAGCCGAAACCTCACCGACACCGGCTACTAACAGCTATACACGGACTCCTTTGCGCCATGCCGAGAAAGATCGCAAGCTTCGCAAGTTCGGACGAGCCAGCCATGGCCATGGATGAAGTTCCCCAAGTTCGACCACTGAGCGGTGCTTAGCAAAGCCAGGAACCGGGCAATGGGTAACCGCAACGGTCCGGCCGCCGAGGACATCTGGAGGGGTGCCGAGGAATAGTTCAAGATCTCGGTCGACACCCAGCTCGGCGAGTGTCTCGGTGAGGAAAATCAGACGCTTAGAACTCAAGCAGAGCTTGCCCAAGAGCGGCTCATCAAAGACAAACACCACGGGGAGGTCGGGGTTGCCAAGGAGTGCCGGATCGGCCGCGCCGAGAGATTCAGCCGTAAGCCACACGGCCTCAGGTGCGGCGATCTGCTCGATGTCGACAGGTCCGGCGAAGGGCGAGACTTCGCCTACCAGGCCCAAGCCCTCGGGAACGTCGACGGCAACCGTCTCCGGATCGTCGGGCCAATCTTCGATCGGGCACGCCGATCGGTGGTCGCATCGCGCACACAGCTCTGGAGCCCGCTCATTCACTTGCCAGCGACTGAACCCGTAGGGCTTCGATGATCCAACACCGGTAGTCCATTGCCAACCGAGACGATTCGCCGCACGCGATCCATCGAGCAGGTGTTGGAAGAACACGTCTTCGCCGTCTTGCCAACGAACACCGTTGCGGTTCGTCCAGTCGCTCGCCATCCACATGCGAGTTTGGTTCACCAGCCAGCCGTCGGTCTCTAACTCATCGAGCACGAACGAGATGCAATTCATCGAACGATCCCAGCCATAGCCCTCTCTGGACGCTTCGATCTCTTGACGCAGCCCGCGTGCAGTGCGTCGACCGAGACGTGCGTAGAGGTGACGGCTGTACTCCTGCCACATCAATTCATCTCGATACTTCGATACGTCGCGGCTCGGCCCACCACCGACGTGATCCCATACCTCCCTCAAAGAGAGCAACCCATGACGGATGTATGGCGACAATGCTGACGCTCCTCGGCGACCCACGGGAAGCACCTCGTTGCGGCGGCCTGCGTATCCGGTGACATCGAAGCTACTGAGCGCACTATCGGCTGCCGTCTGTCCTCCCCGAAAGCGTTCGGACGCCGCCACTGCATCACAGACGAGATGACCCAGATGATCGGAAACGAAAGCTTCAGCAGATTCGCGACCGGGATGAGGGTTTGGCAACCGCATGGACAAAGCGTCTCACACCCGCCAGGATCGTCATTGCCGTAACGGCGCCTACGAACGGGACCAGAGAACCGGAAACAACGAATGCTCCATCGGTCCACCTGGTCCAAGCCCCTCCAGCACACCGAACTCCGGTGAGGTTGCCCACGTGCGAGGGGCATAGACCATGTCGTCACCGAGGTAACGCACCGACAACACCCGACGGCGGTGCGTTGAACCAACCCCGCCAGAGCCATGCACGGTCCCCATGTGAAAGAACACCGCATCACCCGGCTCTAGCTCCCAGCCAATGACCGGATACCGCTCCGGGTCGGATGCAAAGTCCGGGAGCTCTTCGAGCGACCCGTCGGGGAACCACTTGGCTTGCGCATCTAGGAAGGTACGGGGGACGTACCACGGACCACGATGCGATCCGGCGATGAACTCAAGAGTTGAACTACGAGGCACCGGATCGACCGGGAACCACATACTCGCGTTCTGTCGGCCCTCGACGTTGTAGTACGGCTGATCTTGGTGCCATGGAGTCCGTTGGATCGTATTGCGCTCCTTGGTGAGCATGTGATCGTGATACAGCCGCACCTGAGCAGAATTGGTGAGCTCACCAGCGATCGCGGCGCCACGACTCTGTCGTATGAAACGCTCGATCTCGGGAATCCGGTTCCAGTTACAAAAGTCTTCGATGAAGGCCCCATCGGATTCGGCGCTGGCGCGCTTGGCTCGGCTCGATTGGTTGGCCAAGTTCGCTTCGATCGCCGTGGCAGCAAGCCCGACGAGCTCGGCGTTGAACGCCTGGCGAACACAGACGGCTCCATCCCGCTCGTAGTCGCCCTCGATCACGAAGTCACTCACGAGTTCGACGTGTTCTTCTGCTTTTTCTGTTTCTGTTGATTCTGTTGCCTCTTCTGAATGTTGGCCCATTCATCTCGAAGTCCAACCGTTCGATGGAACACCGTTGGGTCGTCGAGGTCGGCTGCGAAATAGCCGAGCCGCTCGAACTGCACGACCTCGCCCGGGTTCACATCTTTGAGCGCCGGTTCAAGTTTCGCATGGACGACCTCGCGAGAGTTTGGATTGAGACTCGACATGATGTCGCTGTCGCCACTACCCGGATGTGGATCAGTAAAGAGGCGATCGTAGAGATTGACGGTCGCGTCGATCGCCGTATCTGCCGAAACCCAGTGGATTGTGGCCTTCACCTTGCGACCGTCGGGAGCCTGCCCACCTGCGGTTTCAGGGTCGTAGGTGCAATGCACTTCAATCACGTTTCCATCGTCGTCGATAACGACGTCGTTGGCGGTAATGAAGTAGCCCGCACGAAGGCGAACTTCGCGCCCGAGCGTGAGGCGGAAGTACTTGGGCGGCGGATCGAGTTTGAAGTCGTCCTCTTCAATCCAGAGCTCGCCGCTGAAGGGCACCTGGCGAGTGCCAGCAGCGGCATCTTCGGGGTTGTTGATCGCCTCGCGTTGATCGACCTCGCCGTCGGGCCAGTTGGTGATGACGACCTTGATCGGACACAGCACCGCCATGCGTCGAAGCGCCGATGCGTTGAGCTCGGTACGGACGAACGACTCGAGCAATTCGATGTCGTGGGTGCTATTCGCTTTCGAGACACCGATGTGATCCATAAACGCCCGGATCGAAGATGCGGGATACCCACGCCGGCGAAACCCACGAATCGTCGGCATCCGAGGATCGTCCCAACCGTCGACGATGCCGTCGTCAACCAAGGCTTTCAGTTTCCGCTTCGAAGTCACGGTGTGGGTCAGGTTCAGTCGAGCGAACTCGGTCTGTTCGGGCTGTTCGTGGGGAAGCTCGAGGTGTTCAAGAAACCAGTCGTACAACGGACGGTGGCTATCGAACTCGAGCGTGCAAATGCTATGGGTGACCCCTTCGATCGCATCGCTCTGTCCGTGTGCCCAATCGTATGTGGGAAAGATGATCCAGTCCGTTCCCGTTCGCACATGATGCTCTCGCCGGATTCGGTAGAGCACCGGATCGCGCATCTGCATGTTCTCGTGGTTCATATCAATCTTGGCTCGAAGAACCTTCTCACCATCAGCGAAGTCACCGTTTCGCATGCCCGCAAACAGCGCAGCGTTCTCCTCGGGCGTACGGTCCCGAAACGGGCTGTTCGTGCCCGGAGTCGTGAACCCGCCGCGTTGATCAGAGATCGTCTCGGCGTCTTGATCGTCGACGTAGGCAAGGCCGCGCTCGATCAAGGACTGTGCCCACTCGTAGAGCTGTTCGAAGTAGTCCGACGCATAGATGATGTCGGCTGGTTCAAAGCCGAGCCAGCGCACATCCTCGATGATTCCGTCGACAAAATCTTGCTCTTCGGTCTCGGGGTTCGTGTCGTCGAAGCGAAGTTTGCACATGCCATCGAAGTCCTCGGCAATGCCGAAATTCAAACAGATCGACTTGGCGTGCCCGATGTGGAGGTACCCGTTGGGTTCGGGCGGGAAGCGGGTTTGTACACGCGCCCGGAATTTGGCTGATTCGTTATCGGCACGAATCTTCTCACGTACAAAGTCGGTTGCTTCTGCGTCGTTGCTCACTCGGCCCAGACTATAAGCGGGAGGCGGTGGCGGGCGGCCTTGTTCGGTATGTGTACCGAGCGCCTGAGTTACAGCGTTCTGGCAGTGTCCGATAACGGAACGTCAGATTTCGATTTGGGCAGCGTCCCGAGTGCCTTGTCCCCGACTCGTGAAGTCACGCCGAGCCAATGGTGCTCATTGCGATAGTGATGCAAGCGGTGATGCGACACGAGCCGCTTGTAGTACCCGAGCTTGGGTTGGTAGCGGGTGTGGACGAGCAGGTGGGTCCACTCGTAATGCGCGAGCATAAAATACGAAGCGGTGACCGCCGTCAGATACGTGCTGAGCAATGAGGCGCCGAGGACCCACCCGATCAACAGAGGCCAGGTGAGGTTCCATGCCAACAGCATGAGCAGGAATACGGAAGCGTCGGCGGGAGCGAGCATAAGCCACCCCACATTGGCCGGGTCAAGATGATGTTCTCGATGGCCTGCACCGGTCTTGAACTTCTTCATGCGCAAGGAATCGGAGGGAGCGTGGAGGAGGAAGAGATGAATAAACCACTCGACGACGCCGACCATCGAAATCGTGACGGCGAGCACGACGAGGTCTGCCAACCCATAGCTGCCAACCACGAGCCGAACGATCAGCGCGATCGTCAGGCCAGTGAGGATGATGTGGGGGGACGAATGCCCAAAGTACGTGCGCGCCACATCGCTGAGCGAAGTCAGGTCGGTGGCCTGTTCCTCAGACCGCCGATCTTTGTGCACAATGGCCATAGATCAGTTGTACCGCACGCTGCCTCGCTCGCGACAGCGATGAAGTCACTATTTAGGCGACGGCAATCTCGCGTCGGTCCGACCTGGTTGGATAGATCGTGCCAAAGGAGACGGTGCCACGTTCTAGACCTGTGCGGTCATGTGCGAGGTCGAACAAGTCTGTCCATAGCTTCGCTTCTTGAGAATCCGCCGGCGCTGGAATATCGAACGTGAAGGCTTGCTCGCCTTCGCGAAACAGTTCAGCGCCACGACGAAGCGCCACGACGATGTCGACGATGCAGCCCGGCACAGCGCGACCATCGACGAGAAGCCCCGGCTCGGTGTGTTCCCAACCGCGTATGCGAACCACCGGCGGAACAGCATCGATCCCGTGGAGGTCGATCTCATGGCGGAGGCTCTGCATCTCGTCCAGCCGGTCGGTCCACGAATCGGCCGCAGAGCGAAGATCTGCGATGATCTCGCCAAACTCAACGTCTGGCTGCAGGGACGGTGTTGCCGTCAACGTGACGACCTCTTCAGAAGTAGCTCGGGTCTTCAACATCTCGCGTCGCTTTGACCAAAACCGGCGATGGAGCGAGCCAACGAGCTTGAGTGTGTGCCGATCAAAGATGGCCTCGAGTTCGTCCTCATCACCGGGAAAGACAATGTCGGTGAGAGGGGTGAGGTCGATTCCAGCAGTAGTGCTCTTCATTGAGGAAACTTTCTTGCCTGACGCTCTGGTGCAGCACGCAAACGTGCTGCACCAGTGCGAAGTAGCCGCCATATGTGCATGCCCGCGACATGAACGCTTCTCATCATCGGCGAAACATTTGAACTTCACTAGGCTGCATACGCGTTAAAATTGGTGAAATACCCGCGGGTAAGTTAAAAATGTAAAAAGTTACCTCTACAGAAGGGCCGAACTATGGCCAACGACCTCGATCTCAGCGTGCTCGGGCACCGCATTCGACATTTTCGAAAGTTGCGTAAGCTCACCCTCGCTGAACTGAGCACTGCGGTCAACAAGCCAGTGCCGTACCTGTCACAACTTGAAAACGGCCGGATCGAGCCCAAGATCGGTCTCCTCCAAACAATTGGCGAAGCACTCGACGTGTCGGTTGCTGAGCTTGCCGATCCAGCACCTCCGAATCGCCGAGCAGAACTCGAGTTGTTGGTCGAGCGAGCCCAGGACGATCCTCGCTACAAAGAGTTCGGACTTCCAGCGCTGAAGCCCACCGCAAAGATGAGCGACGATGTGCTCGAACACCTCACGACGCTCTGGGAAGCAATTCCCGCGACGAATAGCAACGACCGAAGCTTACGAACCGAAGACAAGGCCCGTCTCGCAAACGCGGAGTTGCGCAAGGAGATGCGCGAGCTCAACAACTATTTTCAACGTGTTGAGAACATCGTCTCCGACGCCTTGAAGGCAATCAACTACCCCGGCATGGGTCCCCTATCGGAGCGTCACATCACCGACCTCGCTGCCCACTTCGGCTTCCGCGTCGAGCGAGCGAAGGGTATGCCGAGTTCAGCGCGCTCGATTACCGACCAGAAAAACCGGATCATCTACATACATCTCCGCGAAGAGGTCGACCTGCGCTCTGCTCGATCGGTAGTGCTCCAGACGCTCGGCCATTACGCCCTCGACCACTCCGACACACGCGACTTCGGTGACTACCTGCGCCAACGCGTCGAGTCGAATTACTTCGCTGCTGCCGCCCTGGTTCCTGAAGGTCCTGCGGTCGATCTGCTTCGCCGAAGCTACAGCGAGAACCAACTCTCTATCGAAGATCTCAAAGAGAGCTTCTACGTGTCGTACGAGATGGCGGCGCATCGGTTCACGAACCTCGCCACCGAGCACCTCGACATGCCAACGCACTTTCTGCGTTGCAACCCCGAGGGCGTCGTATCAAAGGCGTACGAGAACGATGGAATCGACTACCCCCACGACGAAGACGGCACCGTCGAAGGCATGCGTGTGTCTCGGCACTGGGGTGTTCGCCAAGCGTGGCAGGCCTCGAAGAACTTCCTCATGCACTACCAACACACCGTCACCGACGGAGGCGATTGGTGGTGCGCTACCTACATCGAAGATGCCTCGAACAACCCGTACGCAGTGAGCGTCGGCACGACTTCACAGCTGGCGAAACGCTTTCGAGGCGGAGACACGATTCGACGGCTCGACGCACGCTCGGCGCACATCACGCCGGATCCCGATTTGGTCACACGGTGGGAAGACGTGGCATGGCCGTCGGCGGCGCAACGCAGCCATGTGCTCACCGCCCTTCCTGCATCGAGCGGCGAGTTCACCCCATTCCCTGGGGTTGACCTCGTCGACGTATACCGGTTCCTCGATCGACAACGTCCAAACACTCAAGCCCCGTAGCCCAGATCACTCAACGGCAACCACCCATCGCGTCCGTCTGCATCCAAAATCGCCTCGTACCATGGAGAGTTATGGCATCCGAGCAACTCACGCCGATCGAAGGCATCCGCCGCGAGCTCCAACGAACCGTCTCTGAGTACATCACTGGTACTCGCGAAGTTGGTGACGGCGGTCGCGCCTCACAAGATAGTTGGTTCGGCCCCGACAGTGTCACGTGGCTCGTCCAATCTGACTGGTCAAACCTCATTGGTGGCGTGATGTCGCTGCTCGTGCAAACGTTGCATCCACCGACCATGGCAGGCGTCGCCGACCACTCGAACTACGTCGATGACCCGTACGGACGACTTCACCGGACCGCCAACTTCATCGGTACCACGACCTTCGGATCTGCCGACGAAGCCGAGCGGATGGTGAAGGTGGTCCGCAAGGTTCATGACCGCGTCGTCGGGGTCACCCCTGAAGGAGTCCCGTACGAGGCCAATGACCCCCACAACCTCGCGTGGGTTCACTGCACCGAAATCGATGGGTTCCTCCGCGGGTACCGGCGCTACGGCGCTGTTCCCATCAGTGATGCCGAAGCTGATCAGTACGTCGCCGAGATGGCTCGGGTTGGCGAAGCGCTTGGCGTTATCGACGCACCGCGATCCGTTTCCGACCTTGACGCACGATTGCTCTCGTATCTGCCAGAACTCGAGTACGGCAAACAGGCCCGAGAAGCCATCCGTTGGCTCTCATTTCCGCCGAACAAAATCGGAGCTCAGGCGCCGTATGCGATCATCCTCACCGCGGCGATCAATCTTTTACCATCGTGGGCAAGACGCAAGCTGTGGATCCCACCGCGCGTACCCATCGTCAGTGACGCCGTCGTTGCGCCAGCAGCCAAAGCGCTGATTGGAACGTTGGGCTGGATCATGACGCCCACTCCCGAGATTGTCGCTGTGCGTAAGGCTCGGGCGAGCTAGTCAGCAACTCACGGCGGGTTTTCTCGATAGCGAGCCATTGCATCGTCGAGGCTCAGATCGAGTTGGTTCGCAAGCGACGCTAGCCACGCCAGAACATCCCCTAATTCGTGGAGCTGCTGCTCTTTGGTGCCCTTACGCGCTGCTTGCGCGAGCTCGCCGAGCTCCTCACACAGCCAAGCCACGGTGGCGGGCATGCCGCGTTCTCGATCGGCCTCGCCGTACAGCTCTTCCATAAGTGCTTGGACTTCATCGAGTTGCATTCGAGCAGAGTAACCGCTCTTCGGTCGCTTTTGCGCTGGCGTGGCGCCGTAGGATCCAGTCCATGGAAGATATCAACGAAAAGCCCGTCATCACCGTGCCCGGTGGAGAGCCACCAACAGAATTGGTCATTGAAGACCTCGTTCCGGGCGACGGCCAAGAAGCCACAGCCGGCATGCAGGTATCGGTCGACTACATGGGAATCAACTGGTCGAATGGACGCGAGTTCGACGCTTCATGGAACCGCGGACAACACTTCAGCTTCGGTCTCGGTGGCGGACAGGTCATCCCGGGTTGGGACCAAGGTGTACAAGGCATGAAGGTTGGCGGCCGTCGTCGCCTGACCATTCCGCCAGCGATGGCCTACGGTTCATCTGGCGCTGGCGGTGTCATTGCACCGAACGAAACGTTGATCTTCGTCGTCGACCTTCGTTCGGTCGGCTAACCACCGCCTCGTTGTTTTAAGACGGGGGTAGGCCGAAGCACGCACAGCGCGCTTCGGCCTATCCGCGTTTTGCGGGTTTAGGCGCCGACGAGGCCCTTGGCGACCAAGCTCTCGGCGATCTGGATGGTGTTGAGCGCAGCACCCTTGCGCAGGTTGTCGCCGCTGATGAACATCGAGAGGCCGTTGTCCATCGTCTCGTCTGGACGGATCCGACCGACGATCGACGGATCGATACCAGCCGACTTGAGCGGTGTCGGAAGATCGTCGAGGACGACTCCTTCGGCGGTGGAGAGCAGTTCACGGGCGCGATCGGGCGTAATCTCCTTGTCGAAGCCAGCCGTGATCGCAAGCGAGTGGCCGGTAAAGACCGGCACCCGAACGCAGATGCCAGCGACGAGCAGGTTTGGAATCTCGAGAATCTTCCGGCTCTCGTTGCGCAACTTCTGCTCTTCGTCAGTCTCGTCTCGACCATCGTCGACGATCGAACCGCACATCGGTACGGCGTTGAACGCGATCGTGGTCGCAAACGAAGACGAATCTCCGAAGTCGACTGCGTCACCGTCGTAGGTGAGCGCTGGCAACTTTTCGACACCCTTACGGACCTGCTGATCGAGTTCGTCAACACCGGCCAGGCCAGCGCCCGACACTGCTTGGTACGTGCTCACGACCATGCGCTGAAGACCAGCTTCGTCGTGCAACGGCTTAAGTACCGGCATTGCGGCCATGGTGGTGCAGTTCGGGTTAGCAACAATGCCCTTCGTGATGTCATCGAGCGCATGTGCGTTGACCTCGGGAACGACGAGTGGAACATCGGGGTCCATGCGGAAGGCCGATGAATTATCGATCACGATTGCGCCAGCGGCGGCGACCTTGTCCGCGATTGCACGAGAGGTTGCTCCACCAGCGGAGAAAATAGCGATATCGAGTCCGCTGTAGTCAGCAGTAGTGGCATCTTCAACGGTGACGGTTCGGTCTCCGAATTCAATCTCGCGTCCGGCACTGCGAGCGGATGCAAAGAAGCGCAAAGTATCGATCGGAAATTCTCGTTCCAATAGCAGCGTGCGCATAACGCCACCGACCTGGCCGGTAGCCCCAACTATTCCTACATTTACCATGCCTAAAGGGTACGCTGATGGCCGACTTTCGCGCTGGTTCGAACCCGCTTTCGATCGGAACATCTTCAAAACCGCACACTATAGTGAACGAATTATTCAACATTGATAATTCATTCGACGTGGTTATACAATCACTTTGAGTGACTATTGGAATAGTAAGCGCATCCGATTGTTTGACGTATCCCCCCGGAGAGTATGAGATATCCACAGATGAGTGACGCGAAGCGACCACGCGGTCGTCCACCAAAGTTCCCACCTGAAGTTGTTCGGGAGCGATTGATCGATGCAGCGATTTCGACCCTCCTCGAAACTGGAGTCGGTACTGGCCTCGACACCATCGGCCTAGATGCGATTATCAGCGACGCTGAGGTCCCACGTGGAATGGCATACAAGATCTGGCAAGACTCAGAACTCACCCCACAGGACGCTCTGCGACACGATGTGGTGATTCGCCTCCTCAACCTCCCAACACTGACGGGCTTCGATGCAACGTCAGAACGCGTTGCAGAGGAAATGTCCAACCTGAAATTCCCAGCGAAAACCGATAGCCCTGAGCAGCGGCGTCTCATGGTTTCCGAACTCGTTCGCGTGGTTGGACATTTCAACCATGATGCCCTCGACGTAAGTCCAGAGTGGAAGCTCTACAACGCAGTTCGGGCTGTCGCGATCACCCAGTCGGATCTGGATCCCGAGATTTCTGCGCTCCTCGAGCATGGCGAAAATCAGATCACCGAACGCTACGCGGAGCTCTACCAACTCGTGGCGGACGCTTTCGGCGTTCAACTGTCGGAGAACTTTACGATGCATCAGTTCTCTGCAGCGGCGTATGCGCTCAATGAAGGCCTATCGGCCAGGATGTTCAGCAACGTTCAGCTGGTTGGGATTGAGCGCAAAGACGCAGAGGGAGAAACCCACGAATGGGCGCTCTTCTCGATCGGGCTCGAGGCGCTGGTCTACCACTTCTTCGAACTCTAAGGCCGCACGTCAGGCGGAAGGTTCGCTTCTAACCAGTTTCGAAAGTCAGCCGGATTCGACGCGGACACATTGCCAGGGAGCGTGACCCAAAGGCCCGGTTGCCAACTCGGTGTCAACCGCTGGTACTTCGCAATCCCTGGACCGGGAACTTGAGTCCCTTGGCCACCAGTGGTGTCGTAGTAATCGATGCCACATTGGAACAGAACACGCACCTGGCTGAGGTCGACGGTCCTGCCATCGGGCTGTTGGAGCCGCATTTGCGAGCTCAAGAACTCCGCGGTTTGTCCAGCTGCAGGACTCTGACGTTCACTTGCCCAGAAGTGCATCATCAACGCAGCCGGATTCCACGGCGCTGAATAACTGCCATCAGCTTCACGTCGCCAGTTGATCGCACCTTGGCCCGAGGCGAACGGATCGGTGTTCACCTGACCAGCGATTCCGAGGTACGCGCCGTGAGAAGGAGAATCCAGCGCGACATCAAAGGCCTTCGACCACGAACCATTCGCGAACTGGTAATACGCCCCTTCGGTGAAGTTCACACGGAAATCGACCGGCGGCACGTGTCCGTTCTCGGGAATCACCGCACATCGAAACTCTGCGAACTGATCGCTCCGAAGGTTTCCCCATTGTGCGTTACGAGTCGTTCCCTGAGCCCAGTTCCAGGTTTGTGGCAGGAACAGCGAGGCCTCGTGTCGACCCATGGGTGCTTCTTCGTTCGGATTCGAACCATCCCCGGCACCGATCGTCCCATCGATGACCTGCGCGACGGTGAAGTTGCCGCTGATGAACTGGGGTACGGGTGGCTGAGTGGTCGTCGTCGTGGTTGTCGTTGTCGTGCTGGTCGTTGTTGTGGTTGTCGTTGTGGTGGGTCGAACGGTCGTGGTGGGCCGAGTTCTTGTCGGCTCAGCCCTCGGTGCCCTGGTCGTCACTCGAGGACGTTCGGTCGTCGAAGGAGCGATCGTCCCGGGCCTAAAGATGTTTCGAGTCGAGGGCACGAGTTCAGCGTTCGCTTCGTTCGAGCGTGGAGTCGACGAGGAAATCGTGGGTGCTTGAGTAGTCGTCGCCGCGCTGGGTTGCACCGCCGGGGAGATTGAGGTGGTGGTTGTCGGAGCTGTGGTTGGAAGTCTCGTCGTCGTAATCGCCACATCTTCGTCCGCGTCGTCTTCACCCGACTCGTCTTCATCAGGGGAAATGGTGGTCGTCTCGGCTTCTCCGACCGGTACACCCTCGCCACCTTCGGTTGGGTCTTCTCCGCCTTCGATCTGCTCGACAGCCGACAGCACCTCGGACTCCACCTGGTCCACCTGGCCGACCTGGCCGACGACGCCGCCTGCCACGACGATCTGACTCGCGATCTCTGCGGTGGCCAACTCGACGGATTCATTGGTAACAGATGGGGAGACCGCTAGGCGACCAGGCCTTGGCACACCCACCGCCCGAGCGTCGACGCGTTCAGCCTCAGTTGCGACCGCGGAGGCTGCAGACGCGACGGTCTGACCCCCACTGTTCAAGATGATGAGGATTGCAGCGAACACCACCGATGCCGTCAGCGAAAGAACCGTTGGCGTGAGGTCGCGAAGACGCAGGTACTCCGGCACCCGTCCTCCAAACTTGTCGCCCATACTCCCCTAATCATTGGCACAGATCGCACAAAATTGCCACGCGATGAACACTGTCGGTAGGTAATTTCCAAGAGGGATTTGAGCACATCACGGGCTCGAAATCCTCGTGGACTCCAAAACTGCCCAGACCGGGTCGTGATCGCTCGCTTCGTGACCGCGAGACACACCAGCATCGACGACTGAGAAACCTGACGAAAACAGGTGGTCGAGCTCGAATGGACGCCCGAATCGAAAGAACGTTTGTTGACCTGCCGGAAGGAGGCGATCGAGGCCCACAGCACCCATCTTTGTGACGAGCCCTTCGATCGATCGATGCGATGCGGTGTTGAAATCGCCTCCGACGATGACGTTCGAATCACTCGCTGTTAGTCGATCGACAATCTCGTCGTACTGCACTAATTGTTTTCGATGCGACAGCGTGGAGACTTCGGCGTGCACGCTGCATACGAATAGGTCGAGGGGCGCTCCCCCGGTTTTGGGTTCGATCGTCACCGGCGCAGTTACCCCAATACGGGGCGAACCGTAAAGCAGTGCCTTGTGTGAGAGGTTGAAGGTGACGACCTCGCCAATCGAGCCTCGCGCCAGAATCGCGTTGCCGAACGGCTTGCCCGTTTTTGCAATCGTGCAACCAGCTCGATACGTCGCCTGGAGGCCCAAGGCTTCGGCGATCCGCTGCGGGCCAACGTCATCCATCTCTTGGAGCAAGATGAGGTCCGCATCTTTGAGATCTGGATTGTTCGAGAGCGCGTCGATCGCTCTGTCCACCTCAAGGCCATGCTCGATATTCCACGAAACAACCCGGATCGTGGGGTTGCCCGCCACTCCAGCTACGCCTTGGCGAGCTCGAACGCGTCGTGGAGCGCTTGAGTGGCGTTGTCGACATCCTCGCCGCGGACCACGCAACTTATTCGAATGGCCGAGGTGGAGATCATCTCGATGTTGATGTCGTTCGCCGCCAGCGTCTCGAACATCGTCGCAGCGACACCAGGGTTGCTCTTCATGCCGGCTCCCACGACCGACACCCTGCCGATGTCAGAGTCGGTGGATACCACGCACGTCTCGGGCACCACTTGCTGACAAATTTCCGCTGCCCGATCTGCGTCGTCGGTGGGTGCGGTGAACGAGATGTCGGTCTCGCCATCGGCACTGACGTTCTGCACGATCATGTCGACGTTCACGCCGGCATCAGCGAGCGCACGGAACATGCCTGCAGCAATACCGGGTTCATCGGGCACACTACACACGGTCACCTTCGCCTCTGAAGTATCGGGCACGACGGCCTTGATGATGGCTAGTTCCATTTCGGGATCCTCCTCGATGACCCAGGTGCCAGGCTCCCAGGTGAATGCAGAACGAACGTGCAGTGGCACGCGAAAACGTTGGGCGACCTCGACGGATCGCATGACGGGCTTTGGACAACCAACGGCGGTCATCTCGAGCATCTCATCGAAACTGATCGTTGGCATCTTTCGGGCGTCGGACACCACGCGAGGGTCGGTGGTGAACACGCCAGAGACATCGGTGTAGAGCTCGCACGAATCGGCTTTGAGTGCGTGAGCGAGCGCAACAGCGGTCGTGTCAGATCCGCCACGGCCGAGGAAGGTCACGTCCTTATCTGAGGACACACCTTGGGAACCAGCGACGACGGGCACCATCCCGGCGTCGATCGCCTCGCGGATGCGCTCAGGGTTGACCTCGAGAATCTTCGCGTTCCGATGATTCGTGTCGGTCAGGAAGCCAGCTTGGCTTCCGGTGAAGGAGGCACTCGGAACGCCGTTGTCGTTCAGGGCCATGGCGACGAGCGCGCAGGCTTTGCGTTCACCTGCGGTGATGAGCAAGTCCATCTCGCGACCGGGTTGGGTCTTCGACACCTCGTTTGCCAACCGCAGTAAATGATCGGTTTCCTTACCCATGGCAGAGACGACGAGTACGACCTGATCGCCTCGACGGCGACAACGAGCAACGTGATCGGCAACCTCGCCAATGCGTTCTGCATCGGCTACTGATGTGCCACCAAATTTCTGAACGACAAGAGCCACAGGCAAATACGGTAACGTTAAGACGTGTCTCCCCAAACAAAGAAGAATGTCACTCTCATAATTGCGGTCTTCCTCGTCATTGGTCTGATCGCCCCGCTGGCAGCTATCGCCTTCACCTAAAGGCCCCATGACAACAAGTTCATGGGTGTTTCCTCCGGCCGATAGCGCCGATGAGTACGGCGTCGTCGGTGTGGGCGCCGACCTTGAACCCGAGACGATCCTGGCTGCCTATAGCCAAGGCCTGTTCCCCATGCCGCTCGAACCGAACGGACCAATCGCTTGGTGGTCGCCCGACCCTCGAGCGATCATGCCGCTCGATATGCACGTCTCCCGTTCGTTGAAACGGTCAATGAAAAAGTTCCACTTCACCATCAATGAATCGTTCATAGAAGTGATGGAAGCATGCGCCAACCCCGACCGGCCTCACGGCTGGATCGATAACCAAGTCCTCGCTGCGTACACCGAACTTCACCAGCTTGGGTGGGCCCATTCGGTCGAGACGCGCAATGAAGATGGCAAACTCGTCGGTGGCGTATATGGGATTGGGGTCGGTCGTCTCTTCGCTGGCGAATCCATGTTTCATCATGAGACCGATGCGTCGAAGGCCGCCCTCGTCCACCTGACCATGACACTTCGCGAGAACGGGATCACGCTGTTCGACGTCCAGTGGATGACACCACATCTCTCCTCGCTCGGCGCGATCGACCTACCGAGGACCGAGTATCTTCGTCGACTGGAAGCCGCCGTCGAGTCTGCTTCCTGAACACGGCTGTTACGATCCGTGAAGAGCGGCCCACAGAAAGTGCAAAGTTGTCCTTGAGTCTCCGGTATTCCACACCGAAACAATCACTGTGATGGATAGTCGCGCTCTCGTAGCAATCGCCGTTGGTGCAACCGGGCTCGTGCTCGGGGTACTTAGCCTGTTCCAAGATTCCTTCGTTGGACTCTTCGCTGGAATTGCCGCGCTCGCTGCTGGTATTGCCGGAATGGTGAACGGGAAGAACCTTGCGAGCACCGAAACCGAACTACAGACCGAGCGAGCGAACTCCGCCGATCTCCAAAAGGCAGTGGCCACACAGGTTCAAGCCCGCCTGACCGCTGAAGAAGCCGTCGGCTCAATTGGAGCAGAACTCGCCGCAACCCAAGCAAGCGAAGCAGCACGAACCGAACGCATCGAGAAAGACATCCGCGGAGAAGGCCAACTAACCGGCGCTGCCGCCCGCCAAGTCATCATCGAACAATCGACCGGGCTCTTCACCGAAGCCTATTTCCGTGCTGCGGTCGAGGCTCGCGTCGCCGCAGCTCGTCGCCATCTTCGCCCGGTCGCGATCATCCTCATGGAAGTCACCACCGGAGAGGGCGAGACTCGAACCCAAGCCAACCCAGAGGTCGTCGCAGACTACATTCTCGACACGCTTCGCGAATCTGACACGGCCTGTCGCACGAGCAACGGCCTCTATGCCCTCGTGCTCGAAGATACCCCCGAAAACGGTGCGGTCTGGACCGTCGAGCGCATTCGCCGTGCAATCACCGAAGACGAAGTCGATATGACCGTGTGGGCTGGCGTTGCCTGCTACCCCGCACACGCCTTCGAGGTTCGTGACCTCGTAGGCAAAGCGAGCGAAGCGCTAGAAGCTGCAACCGAGTGGCATCAAGACCGCATCGAAGTGGCCATTTCCGATTTGTAATTTCAACATCGGGCAAGGGAGCGACTTTGCCCGATGGGCGTGGTTCAAGACAAAGAACCGTCGACGAGAGATCCGATCAGGCCTGGCCGTTTACGGCTGGCTGCTCGAGCTCCCCAGCTGGCTGCGATCACCGCGAACAGCACGGCTTCGGGCCACGCTTGGCCTCGATGGAGAAAGTTGGGGCCCAACATGTTGCCAACCGCAACGATGACACCGGTTGCTACCAGCACGATGCCAGCAGCTCCAGCGCCGCCGATGCGAGCGTCTCGAGCCGTAGCCCTGCCGTTACTTCGCAGACTGATTGGCCAAAGTGCAGCGGCGATTAGCGGTGCAAAGTGATAGTGCAGCTCGGGTCGCCGAGCGGCAAGAAAGAACCAAACAATGCAAACGCCGCCGGTAAACAGCGCGCCCCGAAGATGCGTTGGCTTTTTCCACATACAGACCAGAATCTAACCAGAAGAGTCTGAATTCGAAGAGTCGAC
>CAZBTI010000083.1:0-16467 GCA_964494395.1 uncultured Acidimicrobiales bacterium
GAAGAGGAAGTCGTCGAGGAAGAAGCCCCAGCAGCTGAAGAGGCTGAGGTTGCAGACGATCTTGTCATCGTGTCGATGAGCCCGACGGCCACCGAGATGCTCTTCGCGATCGGCGCTGGCGAGTACGTGGTTGCCGCCGACGACAACTCGAACTTCCCAGCTGAAGCGCCAACGAACCCCGACCTCACGAACTTTCCAATAAACGTCGAAGGCATTCTCTCGTTCGAGCCAACGCTCGTCGTTGCTTCAGGTGAGATCGAAGGGCTCGACGCTGTTGGGGTAGAGACCCTCGTACTCCCGTTTGCTGCGACCTTCGATGACACCTACGCCCAGATCGAACAACTCGGTGCAGCTACTGGCCAGGTCGGCGAAGCTGCTGAGCTCGTGAGTCAGATCCAGACCGATATTGCCGCCATCGTCGAAGCAACCGAGTCTCCTGATCCTGCGCTCACGTACTACCACGAACTCGACGACACGCTCTTCAGCTCGACCAGCTCGACTTTTGTTGGCCAGGTGTATTCGCTCTTTGGCCTCGAGAACGTGGCCGATGCCGCCGACCCCGATGGCGAGTCGTTTGGGTTCCCCCAGCTCAACGCCGAGTTCCTCGTCACCGCCGACCCCGACCTGATCTTCCTCGCCGACACCATCTGCTGTAGTCAAACCGCAGAGACCGTAGCCGCTCGCCCCGGCTGGGAAGGGCTCAGCGCCGTCACCAACGGAAACGTGATCGAATTGAACGACGACATCGCCAGCCGCTGGGGCCCACGCCTCGTCGACTACGTGCAGGCAATCTCCGATGCAATCTCGACCGCAAACATCCCAGTCGCTAACTAACTAGCCTGGCACTGGTCGCAAGTCTTGATGACATGAACGCCCGCCCCGCCTCGATCCGATTTTCATGGATCGTGGGCGGGGCCGCGTTCGTTTTGATCGCCGTTGCTCTAGCTCTGGTGATCGGGCCGACCTCGATCGACCGGTCCGGAGTTCTGATCGAGTCGTTCGACGCGTTCTTACCGGGGAGCTTCGATTCAGGTCTCAGCGACCAGCAGACCTCCATCGTTCGCAACCTCCGCCTCCCCCGCGTCGCCCTCGGATTGCTCGTCGGGGCATCGCTGGCCGTGTCTGGTGCCACCTTCCAAGGCGTCTTCCGGAACCCCCTCGCCGACCCCTTCCTGCTCGGTGTCGCCGCCGGCGGTGGCCTCGGCGCCACCATTGGTTTCGTCTACGGGCTTGGCGACGGACGCGGCTTGTTCGACATGGTCCAACTTCTCGCCTTCGCCGGCGCCCTCTCTGCGGTGTTCCTCGCATGGGTCATGGGAAACGTTGCGAGCTTCGGATCGGTAAGAAGCTCAGCGGATCGAAACTCTTCGGCCACCTCACTCATCCTCGCAGGCGTCGCTATCGCCAGCTTCTACACCGCCATCCAAACATTCCTGCAGCAGCGCAACACCGAAGATATTCGTCAGGTCTACACCTGGTTCCTCGGCGGCCTCACCACCTCGGGGTGGAACGAAGTCGTACTCCTGCTCCCTGCCGCAGTGATTTGCGTTGCGATCCTGCTCACCTCGGGACGAATGCTCGACGTGCTCTCGGTCGGCGACGATGAAGCCACCATGCTCGGCATGTCGGTCAATAGGGCCCGACTCACCCTCGTCGTCGTTGCATCACTGCTGACCGCGAGCGCTGTCGCGGTCAGCGGCCTGATCGCCTTCGTTGGGCTCATCATCCCGCATACCGTTCGGCTGATCTTCGGCTCCAGCTATCGAATTATCGTCCCGATGTCGGTCATTACCGGCGCTGGCTTTCTCGTACTTTCCGATCTCATCGCCCGCACGGCCCTCAGTCCATCGGAGCTACCAATCGGCGTCGTCACGGCCTTCTTCGGTGCCCCCTTCTTCGTCATCATCCTCCGAACTGCGGTGGCTCGATGACCGCACTCGCCGCAAAGAACATCTCGTTCAGCGTGAAAGACGCGACGCTGCTCGATGGCGTGTCCTTCAGCGTCGACGCAGGAGAGTGGCTCTCCATCGTCGGGCCGAATGGCGCTGGCAAGTCCACGCTCCTCCGAGCCATCGCAGGCGCGATCTCAACCGATGGCACCGTCGATGTTCTCGGCCACTCGCTCAGCTCGCTCTCGCTCAGGGAGCGAGCACAGCGGGTCGCATGGGTGCCCCAAACCCCCGTTGTTCCAGCCGGGATGAGCGTGATCGACTACGTCCTCCTCGGGCGGACGCCATACCTCCACCCCCTTTCGAGCCCATCGAAGAGCGACGTCGCTGCAGCCCACGGCACCCTCGTCGAACTGAACCTCGAAACCTTCGCCTCACGAACCGTCGAGACCCTTTCGGGTGGCGAACGACAACGGGTCGTTATCGCACGCGCCCTCGTCCAAGACACTCCGGTGATCCTGCTCGACGAACCAACCAGCGCCCTCGATCTCGGACACCAACAAGACGTCCTGCAACTCTTGGATCGCCTTCGCAGTACTGGCGAACGTACGATCATCTCGACCATGCACGACCTCACCCTCGCCGGACACTTCGCGGATCGCGTGATGTTGCTCTCCGGCGGCAGCGTTGCATGCCTCGGCGAGGCGACCGAAGTGCTCACCGAAGCCAACATTTCCCAGCACTACGGCGCCGACGTTACGATCACTCACGTCGATGGCACGGTCGTGATCTCCCCGACCATTTCAAAGCCACCACCTTCAACCCAATCACTTTCAACCCCATCACCTTCAACGCCGTGACAACCACCCACGAGACCGCTCCGGCAAGAGAGAATGAGCATTATGACTGACGACGCAACAACCGAGCCAACGACAGAGACGCCGAACAAGGAAGGTCATCGCCCCGCAAAGTCCTTGGTGCTCGTCAACACCGGCGACGGCAAGGGCAAGTCCAGTTCCGCCTTCGGCATGATGATCCGTGGCATCGCCCGGGAGTGGAACGTCGCCGTTGTGCAATTCGTAAAGTCTGGTGATTGGAATGTCGGTGAGGAGAAGATCGGTCGACAACTCGGCGTCGACTGGCACAACGAAGGCGAGGGTTTTACCTGGCTGTCGGAAAACCTCGATAACGACAAGGAAATCGCTCAGGCAGGGTGGGAAACCGCCCGTTCGCTCATCATGGACGGAGAGCACCAGTTGGTCATCCTCGACGAGCTCACCTACCTGATCAATTGGGGGTGGATCGAGGCCGAGCCCGTCTACGAAGCCCTTCGCAATCGCCCCGAGACCGTCAGCGTGATCGTCACCGGGCGAGATGCCCCACAAGGCCTGATCGACGTTGCCGACACCGTGAGCGAAGTGGTCAAAGTCAAGCACGCCTTCGACAACGGCATTCTCGCGAAGCGCGGCCTCGACTACTGATGTCCAATACCCACGTTGCAGAAGAACCCGCGGGCCCGGCTGCGCCGGTCCACCTCGGTCGTGGCCTCACACTGCTCCTCGGCGGCGCCCGCAGCGGCAAGAGCGACCTCGCCGTCGCACTCGGCAAGGCATTCGCTGGAGACGTTGCGTTCGCGGCGACAGCTGTTGCCGGAGATGACGACATGGCGCAACGAATTCAGCGCCACCAGGGTGACCGGCCAAAAGATTGGGCTCTGATCGAAGCACCACTGCTCGATGCCTCGATCATCGACACCGTCGACCCATCGGCGATGCTCATCATCGACTGCATCACGCTGCTGGTATCGAACCTCCTGTTCGCCGATAAGTCGAATGAACAGATCGATCAACACGCCTCGGTGCTCTCACACGTGCTCGTGAGCCGGCGAGCACCGACCATCGTGATCTCGAACGAGGTCGGCCTCGGCGTGGTGCCCGACAACGAACTGAGTCGTCGATACCGCGACCTCCTCGGCCGCTACAACAACCGCTTGTCGGCGCGTGCCGAAACAGCACTCTTCGTCGCTGCCGGCCGAGTCATGCCACTACACCCGTTGAACCTGGAGATCCCCGAATGACCGCTATGCGAACCGCACTGCTGCTCTTGTTCGTAAGCCTCGCATTCGCCGCATGCGGCTCCTCAGACGATGCTGAATCGGTTGCGGCCGATGAGGCACAGAGCAATGAGGTTGAGTCCTCTACCGAAGACGATGCGGCACCGACCCCAAGCACTGAACCGGTGCCCGCAGCGATGAATATCGAAAAGATCGAGGAGAACCTTCGCAACCAGGGCTTTGCCCCAAACGACATCCCCGATGTCATCGACTGCATCGAAGGAGAGAGCGAGGCCGAGGGCGTCGACTTCCTCTCTGCCGACACCGAAACGTTCACCGTGTTGCTCGTGCGCTGCCGTCCCGAGTTTCTTTCCCAAGGAGCGGCGGTCGGTATCGTCCCGCCTCCAGGAGTCGATGACGAACAAGTCGCCTGCACTGGGGCGACGATGCTCCGGTTCATCGGCGAACTGCCACTCGCCGAGGCTGCCGATCAACTGTTCCGACCGAGCGGCCTCATCCCAGACGAGTGGATCGAAGGGGTGGCGAGCACCTGTGAACTGAGCCTCGAAGACGCCCAATTGGTGTTGGGCGGCTGATTTGATCCCGGACCTCATTGACCTGCCCGCACCGGACCTGTCCGCGCTCGAGGCCATCAACGCTCGGATCGACGACATCCTCCGTCCCCCGGGAGCGCTCGAGCGCCTCGACGAGGTCGCCTCGTGGATCGCAACCTGGCACGGTACGCCTACCCCGCTAGTGCACCGCCCCCACGCGGTGATCTTCGCGGCCGACCACGGCGTCGTTGCAGAAGGGGTGAGTGCCTTCCCGAGCGAAGTCACCGGAGCGATGCTCGCCGCCTTCGAGGCATCGAAGGCCAGTGTTTCGGCACTCGCCCGAGTCGCCGGGGCCGAGGTCACCGCCATCGATGTGGGAGTCGGCAAACCATCGGGCAATATCCGCCACGAGCCTGCACTCGACGAAGAACGATTTGGCGAAGCCTTTGCTCGCGGTCGAGAAGCGGTTCGCGAGCTCGACACCGACCTACTGATCTTTGGCGAGATGGGTATTGGCAACACCACACCCGCAGCAGCGGTGTCTGCCGCGATCGTCGGCGGCGAGAGCGACCACTTCGTCGGGCGCGGAACCGGCGTCGATGACGACGCGCGGAACATCAAGCGCCAAGTCGTCGCCGACGCCCTTTCACGTCTCGAATCAGACAGCGAGCCCATGGAGGTGCTTCGCCAAGTCGGTGGAACCGAACTCGTGGCCATCGCTGGAGGAATGGTCGAGGCTCGGATGCGCTCGATCCCGGTGCTCCTCGATGGGTACATCGCCACGTCGCCAGCACTCGCGCTCCACGCCATCGACCCCGACCTCGTCGCGAACTGTCGAGCAGGTCATTGCTCTGCCGAACCAGGCCATCAGCGTGTCCTCGACCACCTCGGCCTCTCCCCTCTGCTCACCCTCGACATGCGCCTGGGTGAAGCCTCGGGCGCAATGGTCGCAGTTCCCCTCATAAAGATGGCATGCGCCCTAGTCAACGAAGTACCCACCTTCACTGAGTGGTTCGGCTCCGATGGCTGAGAAGCGAGTCCCCGGGCCGTTACACGGACTTTGGGTAGCCGCGGGCTTCCTCACCCGCGTCCCCGTAGGCGATGTCAGCCGTGGCGACTCGACCCAGGTCGACATGGCTCGGGCAGTCCCATGGTTTCCGAGCATTGGGCTCGCCATCGGCGCGCTCCAAGGCGGCGTCTACTTCGGCGCGAGCCAACTCGTTTCCCCACTGGTCGCCGCCATCCTGTCGGTCGGCGCATCACTCCTGGTGACCGGAGCCTTCCATCACGACGGCCTTGCCGACATCGCCGATGCCTTCGGCGGAGGTTGGACCGTCGAGGAGCGAATGATCATTCTGAAAGACTCCCGACTCGGCACGTACGGAGTGTCTGCCCTCGCCGTAGCGCTCATCCTCGAGGTCGCCGCCATCTCTCAGCTCTCTCCTATCGATAGCCTTCGCGCACTCGTTGTCTCGCACTCCTTGGGGCGAGCCACAGCACTCGGTGCAATGTTGCTCTCACCAACCGCGGGTAACGGTATGGGAGCGAGCTACATGGACCGGCTCTCAACGCCTGCGGTCTCCCTGGGGATCGCCGTCGCCGTCGTGGCCAGCTTTTTCGTCGCCCCCACCGCTTGGCTGCTCGCCCTCACCGCAGCAGCTATCGCCGGTGCCTTCGTCGTGGCGCTTGCGATTCGCAAGATCGGCGGCGTGAACGGCGACGTTCTCGGGGCGGTCACCGTGGTGGCCGGACTCGCAGTATTGGTCATCGCTGGAGTCTGAGCGATACGGTGACGTCCGTCACCTTCAAAGCCAAGTGAGCGCAACGTATGGCCAACATGACCAGCTACGCCGAGACCCGAGAGAACTTCACCCTCGAGATCCCTGACCGCTTCAACTTCACCCGCGATGTTATGGGTAAACGTGCAGAGGAGACTCCGGACAAGGTTGCGCTCATCGCTATTGCCTCAGACGGCATCACGATCGATCGGTACACCTTTAGCGAACTGGCCGACATCGCAAGCCGCACCGCCCACCTTCTTCGTGCGAACGGTGTTGGCATGGGCGACAGAGTCTTTGTGCAGGTGCCACGAATCGTCGAGTTCTACGCAGCGCTGCTGGGCTGCTTCCAGATCGGAGCAATACCGATGCCGGGCACAAACCAACTCATGGCCAAAGACCAGAAGTATCGCATTCACGCTTCCGAAGCGACTGCGGTCATCTGCGACGAGGCAGCCGCCGAGCGTTTCGACACCGTTCGTGGCGATTGCCCAACGATCACCACCGCCTTCATTACCGGTGACGAACGGGAAGGGTGGATCGGCTTCAATCAGGGGCAAGCCGAGATGCCAGCCGAGCCCGCCGAGTTCGCCGATACCTCATCTGACGATGCGCTCCTCCTCTACTTCACCTCTGGCACCACCGGAGGCCCGAAGATGGTTCAACACGCTGGCACCTATGCGCTCGGCCACGAGATCACCGCCCGCTTCTGGCACGATCTCACCCCCGAAGACATCCACTGGACCGTCTCCGACACCGGCTGGGCCAAGGCTGCATGGGGCAAGCTCTTTGGTCAATGGATCGTGGGCTCGACGATCGTCATGTGGAACATCGAGGGCAAACCCGACTTCGCACGCATGCTCAACCTGATCTCCGAACTCGGCGTGACCACCTTCTGTGCCCCGCCGACCCTGTACCGTGCGTTCGCTCAGATGGACCTCACCGCATTCGACTGGTCGACGCTCCGCCATTGCACGAGCGCTGGCGAACCGCTGAACCCCGAGGTCATCGAAACGTGGTCGGCAAGCACCGGGACCACCCCGTACGACGGCTACGGGCAAACCGAAACCGTCGTTCTCGTGGCGAACTATCCATCCGAACCGGTCAAGCCCGGTTCGATGGGCCTACCCGCACCCGGCATGGTCGTCGACGTCGTCGACGACGACGGCAATGTGTGCGCCACCGGCGACGAGGGAAACATCTGCGTGGCCACTGAGCCTCGCCCGATCGGCCTCTTCGAGGGCTACTGGCAAGACGACGAACGTACCGTCGAGGTCTTCCGTAACGGGTGGTACTACACCGGCGATCGGGCCTACCGAGACGAAGACGGCTACCTCTGGTTCGTCGGTCGTGCCGACGACGTGATCCTCTCGGCGGCCTATCGCATCGGCCCGTTCGAGGTGGAGTCGTCGCTGATCGAACACCCCGCCGTCGCCGAGACAGCCGTGGTTGGCAAACCCGATCCCGATCGCGGAAACATCGTGAAGGCGTTCGTCATCTTGGCAGCGGGCTACGAGGCGAGTAACGAACTCACAGCCGACATCCAGAATCACGTCAAGACGACGACCGCCCCCTACAAATACCCGCGCGAAATCGAATACGTCACCGAACTCCCGAAGACGATTTCAGGCAAGATTCGGCGCGTCGAACTGCGCGACCGCGATAAGTAATCCATCCCGAAGACCAAATACCGACCACGTTGGAGCCATGCCATGAAAGTTGAAATGACGGTCAACGATTTTCTCGACCGGGCCGCAACGGTCTACCCGGACCGGATCGCCATCGTCGACGAACCCGACCAGGTAGCGAAACCGCTACAGACGCTTACCTACGCCGAACTCGCCGATGTGAAACGCCAGATGGGCGTGGCAATGGACGAGATGGGCATTCCCATGGGTGGCCGCGTCGCGATGGTCTCGCACAACGCTGCACGCCAGCAGATCTGCTTCTACGGCGTGAGCGGCAATGGGCGGGTCTTTGTGCCGATCAACTTCCGACTCAGCGCCGAGGAGGTCCGCTACATCGTCGATCACTGCGGGGCCGAAGCGCTCCTCGTCGACCCCGAACTCGCCGATGCGCTCGCCGACGTCGAGTGCGAGCGCAAGTGGACCATCGGTGAAGAGTCCGACGCTGCCTGGCTCGGCCGAGCGGGCGAACCAGTCCGCTGGGAGCCAAACGAAGACGAAACCGCATCGATCAACTACACCTCGGGCACCACCGCTCGCCCGAAGGGCGTCGAACAATCACATCGTGCTCGCTGGACCAACGCGGTGACCTTTGGCTGGCACACCGGCGTCAGCGATCGCGACGTATACCTTCACACGCTGCCGATGTTCCATTGCGACGGTTGGGGTATGCACCACGCCATCACCGGCATGGGCGGCAAGCACATCATCCTTCGCAAGATCGACGGTCCCGAGATCCTCCGCCGTGTCGACGAGTACGGCGTCACCATTATGTGCGGCGCTCCCGCAGTCGTCGCAGCAGCCCTCGATGCCGCTCAGGATTGGGACGGCGAAATTCCCGGCAAGGGCACCGCGCGATTTGTGGTCGCCGGCGCCCCGCCTCCCACAGCCACGATCGAACGGGTCGAGACCGAGTTGGGCTGGGAACTCATCCAGATCTACGGCCTCACCGAGACCGCTCCCCTGCTCACCATCAACCGTTGCCGCCCCGAGTGGGACGATCTCACGCCCGCCGACCGTGCCTCCAAGTTGGCCCGCCAGGGAACGCCTGCGATCGGGGTTTCGATGAAGGTCACCGAGTCTGGTGAATTCCTTGCGCGAAGCAACAACGTGATGACGGGCTATTGGAACAACGAGGACGCAACAAACGATGCGCTCGAGGGAGGCTGGTTCCACACCGGTGACGGCGGGATCGTCGACGACGAGAGCCACTACCAGATCCTCGATCGCAAGAAGGACGTCATCATCTCGGGCGGTGAGAACGTCAGCTCGATCGAGGTCGAGGACGCCCTCTTTGGCCACCCCGCCGTCAGCGAGGTCGCCGTCATCGGTGTGCCGCACGAGAAATGGGGAGAAACGGTCAAGGCCCTCGTCGTTCGCTCCGCTGGCTCCAACGTCGGCGAGCAGGAGATCATCGATCACTGCCGCGAGAAGATCGCGCACTACAAGTGCCCGACGAGCGTGGAGTTCCGAGACGAACTTGCTCGCACCGCAACCGGCAAGCTCCAAAAGTTCAAACTTCGCGAGCCGTACTGGGCCGACATGGAAAAAGCCGTCAACTAGGAGTGACCGAACAAATAGTTGAGGAGCTCGCGCAGTTCTTGGCACCCGGGCACGTACTACTGATCGGTGAGATACCGGGCACGAACGAATTCCCGGATCTGCTCCGTCGCGTGGTCAAACGGGTCGCGGCGCGAGAACACGGCATCATCGTGGGACTCGAAATCCCGCTGAGTGAGGACGTGACGACCCCGACCTTTGGCGCGTTTTTTGAGCGACCCGATGAACTGCTCGACGGCAGGTCGAGCACAGCAATGGCCCAACTCCTCACCGCTCTCGCCGCCATCCCTGCAGCACGGGTAGTCGCGATGGATGGACCGTGGGTTGGCCCCGGCGCGCCGGTTCCCTTGGAACACATTGGACTCCTCGACCAACCTCGCGATGTGGTTATGGCGGGCCGACTCCTCGCCGAAATCGACCTCAACCCGAGGTGGCCGGTCATCGTCCTCGCTGGCAGCGAGCACACGCGCATCGACCGAAGAGCTCAAACCTTGGGCGGTCTCATCGCTCCGTGGTTTCCCCGTCTAATCTCGCTGCAGACCTTGACGTCTGGGGGTGAGGCCTGGACGCTCACCGTCGATGGCCCAGCTGTACTGCCTCTGCCGGTTGCCGAGGGGTTACCAGTCGGCGTTGAGTGGTCGACCCAGCTCGGAGCTGATGGTTTCCACGGCTATTTGAACGTTGGCGAACTGACCGCTGCTCTCCCCTACGGCCGCATCTGAGAAGGGCCGGCCCTAAGCGGTTGGATCGTCGACCAGGCGCAGGTACGGAGTCACAGCGTCGAACCCGCCGAACTTCTCCGTCGCAGCGGCATCGTCGAGCGCTGGCGAGACGATGACTTTGTCTCCGTGCTTCCAGTTGGCAGGGGTAGTGACCGAATGGTTCGCGGTAAGTTGGAGGCTGTCGATGACCCGAAGCACCTCGTCGAAGTTGCGGCCGGTCGACGCTGGATAGGTAATCGTCAGCCTCACCGTGTTGTCCGGAGCGATGATGAACAACGAGCGAACCGTCGCAGTGGTGTCCGCATTTGGATGAATCATGTCGTAGAGGTCGGCAACGGTGCGGTCCGGGTCCCCAATAATCGGGAAGTTGACCGCGGCGCCTTGGGTCTGCTCGATGTCACCGACCCAGCCGCGGTGATCATCGACCGTGTCGACGCTGACAGCGATGGCCTTGACGTTGCGAGCCGCAAACTCGTCACCCAACTTCGCAGTCATTCCGAGCTCGGTGGTGCACACCGGTGTGTAGTCCTTCGGGTGCGAGAACAACACGGCCCACGAATCCTTCTTCCATTCGTGAAAGTCGATTTCGCCAGCGGTGGTGTCGGCTTTAAAGTTCGGGGCGATATCGCCGAGACGGATAGCCATGATGATCTCCTTGGTTTTTGCGTACTGCAGTCTTACCGGCGTCACTTATCGAAGCTTCTCGTGCGGACGTACTTCACCAAACGTTCTTGTCCGGCTGATCGGACAATTCCTTCCACGAGCCACGCGCTCGCCTTCCCACTGAACAAGCGTTCAGTTTTCTCCTCACCTGAATTATGGTGGAAGCATGTTCCTCTCCGCTGATCGTCTCACGCCGGCCCTTGGGGCCGAACTCACCGGCTTCGACCCTGAAGCAGTGCTCGAGACGAGCTTCGTTGATGAGTTGCACGCCCAACTCATGGAGCACCACGTCATCTTCCTGCGAGACGTCGACCTCTCTCCGGTACAGATGGCCGAACTCGGTAAGGGGCTGGGCACACTCGGCGCACGCCACCACTCCTATGTGACCCACCCTGAATCTGAAGATGTTGTCATCCTCGAGTGGAAGGGCGACGACCTTCCCGACGCTGCGGAGTGGCACAGCGATATGACCTACCGGGAAACGCCGCCGTTCGCTTCGATGGTGAAGGCCGTGATCGTTCCACCCGCTGGTGGTGACACGCTTTGGGCATCGATGTTCTCGGTGTACGACTCGCTGCCGCAGGGAATGAAGGAGGACCTCGCCGAACTCGAAGCCGTTCACGACATGGGCGCCTTCCGAACGCCCGCATACCGCGAAGGCGGCAATGACGGCATTCTCGAGGCGTACGCAAACGCCAAAACAGCCGTTCACCCCATGATCGACCATCACCCGGTCACCGGACGCCCGTATTTGAATGTGAGCGAGAGCTTCACCCGCTTCATCATTGGCTTGTCGGCGCCAGAGGGCGGCCGCCTATTGACCGAGTTATTCGATCGAATCAAAAGCCCCGAGCACCACGTGCGGCTCCGATGGAAGCCCAACACGGTCGCCCTGTGGGATAACCGCGGCACCCAGCACTACGCCGTCGTCGACTACCTCCCGCACCTGCGCCGCCTCCACCGGGTCGCCATCGTCGACGACGCCCGTCAGCCCGCATAATCGCCCCTTGGCGATAGCGTTGCTGTCGTGAGTAACGCACCGAGAACTCTGAGTCAGAAAGTTTGGGACGAGCACCTCGTCAGCCGCGAAGAGGGCCAACCCGACCTCTTGTACGTCGATCTCCACCTGGTCCATGAAGTGACCTCACCGCAGGCCTTCGACGGGCTCCGCCAGAAGGGTCGAACCGTTCGCCGGCCGGACCTGACGATCGCCACCGAGGACCACAATGTCCCCACCGAAGATATCGACAAGCCAATCGCCGATGAAATATCGGCCAAGCAGATCAACACGCTGCGCAACAACACCTCTGAGTTCAACATCACGAACTATCCAATGGGACACGTTAATCAGGGCATCGTCCACGTCATCGGCCCTGAACAGGGCCTCACCCAGCCGGGCATGACCATCGTCTGCGGCGACAGCCACACGAGCACCCACGGCGCGTTCGGCGCTTTGGCCTTCGGTATCGGAACGAGCGAAGTCGAACACGTTCTCGCCACCCAGACGCTCCTCCAGCCAGCGCAAGAGACCATGTCGATCACCGTCGATGGCGAACTGCCCGAGGGCTCGACGGCCAAAGATGTCGTGCTGGCCATCCTCGCTGCGTGCGATACCGGGGGCGGCATCGGCGCAATTGCCGAATTCCGAGGCTCGGTCATCGAATCGCTTTCGATGGAAGGCCGAATGACGGTCTGCAACATGTCGATCGAGTTCGGCGCAAAGGCTGGCCTCATCGCCCCCGACGAGACCACCTTCGAATATCTCAAGGGTCGCCCGAATGCTCCGAGCGGAGCCGACTGGGACGCAGCGGTAGCCCATTGGAAGACGCTCAAGACCGACGAAGGCGCGGTCTTTGATCGGGAAGTCGTCATCCACGGTGAAGACATCACCCCGCACGTGACGTGGGGAACGAACCCCGGTCAGGTCATCAAGCTGACCGACTCGGTTCCCTCTCCCGACGACTTTGCCGACGACACCGCCAAGGAGGCTGCCACCCGAGCCCTCGAATACATGGGCCTCGCCGCCGGCACCCCAATGCGTGACGTTCCGGTAGACACCGTCTTCATCGGCAGCTGCACCAACAGTCGTATTGAAGATCTCCGAGCTGCAGCGGCGGTGGCAGAAGGCCGACAGGTCGCCGATGGTATGCGCACCCTGGTGGTTCCAGGCTCCGGTCAGGTCAAGTTGCAGGCCGAAGCCGAGGGTCTCGACAAGATCTTTATCGACGCCGGTTTTGACTGGCGCGAACCGGGCTGTTCGATGTGTCTGGCAATGAACCCCGACCGCCTCACCGAAGGTGAACGCTCAGCATCGACCTCGAACCGAAACTTCGAAGGCCGCCAAGGTCGGGGTGGACGCACCCATCTGGTCTCCCCCGCGGTGGCCGCCGCAACAGCAATCGCTGGAACATTTGCAACCCCAAACGACCTCGACTGAAGAATCTGTGGTTGCTGAGCCGCATATTTGCGGCTCAGCAACCACAGATCTCAAAAGGAACTTTTTATGAAGCCGGTACACATTGTTCAGGGAACCGCCCTTCCACTCGATCGCAGCGACGTCGATACCGACCAGATCATCCCGTCGGATTGGCTCAAGCGAGTCGAGCGCACCGGGTTCGACAAAGGTTTGTTCGGTGAGTGGCGCGACGACCCCGAGTTCGTCATGAACCAAGAGCAGTACGCTGGCGCGAGAATTCTCGTGGCAGGGCCGAACTTCGGCACCGGTTCGAGTCGCGAGCACGCCGTGTGGGCAATCCAGCAGTACGGGTTCGATGCGGTTATCTCGCCCCTTTTCGGCCCGATCTTCCGCAACAACAGCACCAAGAACGGCCTCGTTGCTGTGCAGGTCGAGTCCGCGATCAACGAACAGATCATGGCGGCCGTCGTCGCAGATCCCACTATCGAAATCGTCGTCGATGTAAAGCGCCGGACCCTCGAAGTGCCTTCGCTCGATATCGAGGTGGGCTTCGAACTGAGTGACGCAGTCCAGCATCGCTTTCTGAACGGCCTTGACGATATTGGCCTGACCATGCAGCAAGGTGACGCCATCGATGCCTTCGAAGCCACCCGACCAGCGTTCAAGCCACAAACGGCTTAACGTCTCGCCTCAACCTCTAAACCAAGATTGGTTAAACTAACTATCCGGTAACTACTCACCCCGCCTGGTTCACTGGCATCCTTCCCTAGTGTCTCTTTCCCACTCGACTTCCCGCGACATACCAACCGACATTCCAACGACCGCCGAAGTAAAGGCGGCAATCCCAACGGAATGCTTCGAGCGAAAGCTCTCCCGGTCCATCCCCTATGCCATCTTCTCGGTCTCACTTACCGTGGCCCTGGGGGTCCTCGCGTTACTGTTCATCCCACTCACGTTGGCGTGGGCACCTGTATGGGTGCTCTACGCCTGGGTCAACGGCACTGTAGCGGTCGGTGTTTGGGTGATCGCCCACGAATGTGGGCATCGAGCCTTTGCCCCAACGGTCCGTGTCCAAGACGTCGTTGGATATGTTCTCCACTCCGCGCTTCTCGTCCCCTATTTCTCTTGGCAACGCAGCCACGCAATACACCACGGGAAGACCAACCATCTGACCGAGGGCGAAACCCACGTTCCAAAGCGGATTGCGACATCGCGGGCGGACCGAGCCTTCAACGCACGCCGCCGCTTCGGCACCAAGACCCATGGCATCTTCACCGTTGTCAGCCGCTTGGGAATTGGCTGGCCGAGCTATCTTCTCATCGGGGCTACCGGTGGCGAAGATCGCGGTGTCACCAACCACTTTTGGCCATGGAAGCCCTTCAGCCAGGCACTCTTTCCCGATCGCTGGAAGGCCAAGGTGAAGTGGAGTTCGATAGGCGTCCTCGTCACGCTTGCACTTCTCATTGCTTGGGCGATCGCTGGGAGCCCGGTGCAAGTCCTCGCGGTATACGTCGGCCCATACCTCGTCGTCAATGCTTGGCTCGTCACCTACACGTGGCTGCAGCACACCGGCGAGGACGTGCCGCACTACGACGAGGACGAATGGTCCTTCGTTCGTGGAGCATTTTGCTCTGTCGACCGCCCGTACGGACCTATCGTCGATTTCCTCCACCACCGAATCGGCACCACACACGTGGCTCATCACCTCGACGCAAAGATCCCGCACTACAACGCTGCAAAGGCCACCGTCGCTATTCGAGAAGCCTTCCCGCACTTGTATCGCTACAACTCAACGCCGATCACTAAGGCATTGTGGGAAGTTGCGCACCATTGCCACGTCGTTGCGCCAAGCAACGATGGCTGGCAGTTCACCCGAGAGAATCAGATCGATGTCGACAAGGTGAGCAAGGCCGCCTAAAGCTCTGGCCCGCTAGTCGTTAGTTTCTGCCGGGACGAAGTCCAGACTCGCCGAGTTCATGCAGTACCGCTGCTGGGTTTCTGTGGAACGATCGACAAAGACGTGTCCGAGGTGGGCGCCACAACCCGCGCACACATTCTCCGTGCGCTTTACAAGAAGCTTGCGGTCTGAGTGATTGTCGATCTTGTCCGGCGATACGGGGGCGGAGAAACTGGGCCAACCAGTACCACTGTCGTACTTGTCTTCGCTCGAAAACAAATGCTCGCCACAGACGATGCAGTTGTAGTCACCTTCGGCTTTGCTGTCGTGATACTCGTTCTGGAACGGTCGCTCAGTGCCAGCCTTCTGGGTGACGTCGTATTGCTGCTTGGTCAGCCGCTCACGAAGCTCATCATCAGAAAACTGCTTCTCGTATTCTTTCTTTTTCCGTGCCATATCAAAGGAAACCTCTCATGTCTCGAGGTTGTTCCGCTACCCCGAACCGTTCATGGGATGTTGATCGGCCCCGGGTTGTTATTCCCGCTCGAGCTGGACGCCCTCGCCGATTTCAACCTCGATGTCTTCGACCGGAGCGGTCTCTGCGGGCGGCGCATCGTTCTCGGTGGAGCCTTCATCTGAGATATCTAGAACCATCAGAACTGCGAAGATGGCGAAGAGCGCTGCAATCACGATTCCGGCGGTGACTTCAGGGCCAAAGTGATCGGCGAGACGCAGGGATTTCTTTTCGCCGTTGCTTGGCGGTCCGCCAGCGTCAGGAGCCGGGATAGGTTCCCCTAGGTCACCCGCAGGAGGGAGGAGGTAGAGGTCTGAGCCAATCTCATTGGAACCAGTCTCTGCCTCGTCGGGAATGACCGTGATGTCGGGGATGACGGTGATGTCGGGGATGACGGTGATGTCGGGATCGATCGAAATGTCAGGTTCGATCGAGATATCTTGATTCACCGAAATTTCGGGCTCGTCGCTGGCGACGCCTTTGCGACCGAATCGTTTGTTGTCCCCGGGTACATTTGTCATTGCTACTCGCACTCCCCAGCAGGTAAACATTCGCCTGCTATTAATATCTTCGACCTCGCGGCCGTGACCGAGAGCTGCATTACGAAAAATCACCACTTTTGGTTGGGTGAGTCCGGTCCCCTCGGTGGTGCACCTGTCAGTCGTTTGTTGTAGTCAGATCTATTGCGGCCGTGGTGAACAGCTTTGCGAGCAGTTCGCGATCGACACTGCGTTCT